>JANPBY010000204.1:0-1888 GCA_031430645.1 Actinomycetes bacterium | reverse complement strand
GGGCCGGCGATGTTGTATGAGGCGTTGAGGGGGCGCGGCGTGGAGCCGATGAAAGGAGCGTAGATGGCATCCTTCACCGACCGCGTCCTGATTCTCTGCAAGACCTATCCGTCACCAAGCGCGAAGTACGCCGAGACGTCTTGCGTTGCTGGTCTCACCCAAGGCGGGCGCCTCGTTCGATTGTTCCCCGTCCCGTTTCGCCTGGTGGCGGACGAAAAGCAGTTCCGAAAGTGGCAATGGATCGACGTCAGACTCGAGAAGTCCTACGACGACCACCGGCCTGAGAGTCATCGAATTTTCATCGACACCATTTCCCGCGACGCTGAACCGATCAAGGCCGGAAAGCGAGGATGGCCACTCCGGATGGAGCTCTTGGGCAACCAGCGCGTGTACAGCAGTTTTGCCGACGTCGAGCAGGCACGGCAAACGAGCGGCATCACATTGGCCCTGTTCAAACCAGCCCGCATCGCGTCACTGGAAATCAAGGCGACGAAGAATTCGGACTGGACGGAGAACGAGCGTGCGAAGCTGTTGCAGATGCAGCAGCAAAACAGTTTGTTCGATGCCGACGAGGATCGAAGGCAAGTACGAATGCTCGAAAAGATTCCGTTCGACTTCTACTACCACTTTGACTGTGAAGTGGACGGCCTGATCACGACCGGGAAAATCAAGCTGGTCGATTGGGAAGTTTGCGCGTTGTATCGAAACGCCCGTCGTCAGCACGGGCCGGATTGGGAGCGCCCTTTTCGCGACAAACTCGAACGCGAACTACCGTCACGCGACCTGATGCTGCTGTCGGGGACCATTCACCGATTCCCGGACCAATGGCTCGCCGTCAGCTTGATCTATCCGCCTAAGCCACAGAGCGAAGACCCGAGTCAGACCGCTCTGTTCTAACGGTCAAGTGCATGACTGTTGGCCCGCCGGCCGCATGGGCCGCCCGAGCCACGTAGGTCCTGTGGCACATCGTGTAGTCCGCTTCGAAGCAGACGAGACACGCTCGAGTGGCCCGTGATAGCTTGGCCAGTTCGCGTACAGCGGCATCTTGGGTGGAGAGGTAGCTCAGGAAGCCTTGCGTATACCGAGTCCAGGACCCATCAGCCTTGTATCGATCGCGAACCTTCTTCGGGCAACCCAAGGAAGGTGCATGAAGGTAGGCAACGCCGGCGCCAGCAAGTGCCGCACTGAAGGCTGACTTGGAGAATCCGCGCTTCCGCGACAACGGCAGTTCGCGTACGTCCACGATCGTCTTGATCCCGACCTCGCGGACACGCGCAATGAAGGCTTCGAGGTCGAGTCCCTCGTAGCCGAATGTATAGAGATGCTGCGCAGTTGCCATGGCGGGATCGATTTCGTCGGCGAGTGTAGCGTCAGCTCCCGCTCATCCTCTCCGCCCAGTCTGCGGGCGAAGCGGCCGATCTCGAAACCCCCCTCACAAACCCCGCGTTCCGCCGAGACGTACGCCCCACCCCACCCTACGCTTCGGTCACACGCTCAAGAGCAAAGCCATTGCGAACGACCCGAGGAAGGCTCCATGTTTTCCACCACCCTGCCCACCGCCCAAGCGGACAGTGCCGCCCCCCGCGCCCTGGACGCCGAGCACCCTGACACGATCGAAACCCGTCTCTGGCTCGAAGAGCACGAGTGGCTTTACAGCCTGCTGCGCTCTGACGACAACGTCTCGCCGACGTTCCGCCTGCCCGACCTCATCAGCGCCTGCGTTTCGCTGGTGTTCCTGCACGACGATGCGGCGACGCGCATCTTCGACTTCCTCGGCACCCAACTCGTGCTGCGCTCGCCGAACACGCCGCGGCGGCGCGAGTCGATGTGGCGCCAGCAGTACGAGTTGCTCTTGGCCGTTCAGCGCTCGTCGGCCAACCGCCACCCG
>JANPBY010000203.1:0-3919 GCA_031430645.1 Actinomycetes bacterium | reverse complement strand
GCCGCCTGAAAGCAGCTGCGCGGATCCCTTCATGACCTCGAAGTCATGTCCCTCAGCGTCCACTTTGACCAACTCAACGCTTGTGATTCCAAGCTCGTGACTCAGCGCGTCCAGTGTTTGTGTCTGCACCCTGATCTCGATCTCTTCCACGTCTGTGCTCAAATCGGGTGTGCTTCCCGTCCTTTGCCCCTTATAGAGCGAGTTGGTGCCGGCCCCCACTCCTCTCACAAAGATGGTCGCTTCTCCAACATGAGAGGACATCGCTGCCTCAACAATCTCGACGCTCCCAGCACCCTCCATTTCGGCTAGAGTGTTCCGGAGTATCGAGGCGGTGGTCGGGACCGGCTCGATCGCGACAATCCGCATGGTCTTTGCGGAGCCGGAACGCTCGGCCGCCCGAATCATGGACGTGGACCACTGTCCTTGATTTGCACCTACATCGATAACCGTCCAGGCCCTGCCAGATTCAACTTGCAGTCCTGCTATGGAGGCCTGCAGGTGCGCCTCTCCGTTCGTCGAGATGTTGCTGCCGAGATTGTCATAGCGAGCTACCGCGTAGAGCCGCCTGCCTAATCGCCACGAGAATTCCGTCACGCGTGCTCTGATTGAGTCTCGGTAACCGAGCAATTTCGCGCGCAAATCTATGCGTTTTGCGCCGGGCGGTCGACGCGTTTGCTCGCCCTGGGGCTCTATTTTCATGAACTACTCCTAGTCGAGCCCGAGGTCTTCGAACACGGCTCGAAGTCGCACTTCATACGTGTGATCGGTGTGGCTTCTGGTCGCGGCGGCATCACTCATTGGGCGACCCATTTCTGGGTTGTCCAAGTAAGAGCGGAGCTTGCCCAGCAAGTCCTCGTAGGTCGCGAAGACATCGACCTCGGTTCCGATCTGAAAGCAGTCGGCGAGTCCCTGACGCTCCTCGGTGAGGACCACGGATCCGCAGCCTGTCGCTTCGAAGAGGCGACAGTTGGTTCCGCCGTACTCGGCCGGATGGAGGTTGTTGAGGACCACCCTGGCGGAGCGGAAGACTTCGGCCTTTCGTTTACGGGCGATGTATTCGCCAGTGTGACTCGCTCTGAGTCCGGGGAAACCCACCCAATCCGGGATTGGAGGTCCATAAATCCTTAGCGGTACGTCATCCCGAACCAAGCGGTCAAGAAGAGTGGCCCTGGTTGGGTGAATGCTGCCAGCCATGACAACCACTCTCTCGGTGCCATATTCGACTCGAGGACGATGCCAATAAGAGTTGCAGGCCTCAGGGAGATAGGCCACCGGGAGTCCGTAGATCTCAGCGAGACGTGCCACCAGAACGCCGTTAGTGAGATAGACGCGGTCGTAGCCGTTGATGAACATATCGTGTCTCCCCATCGACGAAACGTGATCGGGGAACCAGAGAGCGGTCTTGGCGCCTGCGGCCCGCGCCCGTCGGACTACTTGTTTGTGGACGCGCCTGTCAATCGTGAGGACCATGTCCGGGCGCAGTCGATCGATCTGGCTGGCAAGCGCTCGCTGCCGGTAGGCGTCGATGCGAACTTCGTGTTCGCTCAGCACTCCCACGAGGTTGTCGATGCGCATGGGTACCGGGTTGATGCGTCTGCCGCGAAAAATGGTTGGGCGGGCGCCACCGACGGCGTGCACTTCATGGCCCATTCGGGTCAGCGTGTCGCGAACATTGTCTGCGAAATCGTCTGCGGCCAGCGGTCCGATGACGACGATTCTCACGGAGACCTCCGACGGATGGCCGCCGGGTCCCAAGGCGCAGGGGCATGCCGCGGTCGACAACATGTGCGGTGGTTCAAGTATGTACTCACCTTGTCCGCTCCATGAGGCGCTCATAGATCGCCAAGAAGTTCTTCAGGGCGGCGACGGATGAGTATCTGTCACGGCACGTCCGTACCGCTTCGGCGGACATGGCTTCGCCACCGCTCGTCAATACGTCGACGAGGGAGCGTGCTAGTTCCACAGCCGCCTCTTGTCCCTGAGCGACGAGAAAGCCGTTCTCCCCGTCGATCACATACTCGCTGCTGCCGACCGTCCGAGTGGCCACCATCGGGAGGCCACAGGCCATTGCTTCCAGCCCCGCGAGCCCTAGCCCCTCCTCCAAAGATGACTGGAGAAAGACCGAACCTTCGCCGAGCAACTGTGGGAGTTCAGCTTCAGGGACGTCCAGTCGAACGCGGATCCGGTCCCTGACGGCGCTGGCGGCCAGTTTGCGTTCGAGGGCCGGTGACAAGGGTCCCTTGCCGGCAAGGACGAGCTGGTTTTCCATCCCCGCGGTCGCAACGAAGTGCTCATACGCGCTGACTGCAGTGGGCCAGTCCTTTCGAGTGTCCGCCAACCTGCCGAACGCGATGATCGGCCGGGTCGGATCCCATGTCCGTGCCGGCCGAAAGACATCGATGTCGATCCCCGGCGGCGCGAACGTGACGTTTGTCTGGCCCTGCTCTCGCACCCACCGCTCCATCCAGCTGTTCTCGACCATCACCTCGTTCACACCACGCAGGGCTTTCACCTCCAATCGATGAAGAGGTCCAAGACTGAAAGCCTTTGCCGTCTGCTTCGCCGGGGGCATGTCCCGCAAATGTGCCTTGCGCTCCATCAGGAGCGTGGTGGCCACCTGAAGAGCCTTCGGCGGAGTCGCTCGGCCGACGGAGAGGCCGAGCGCTGGACCCCCCGCAACTACCTGGATTAGGTCGTAGGTATCGAGCGCAGCGGTCAAGCCGGCACGGGGCTTGTAGCGCTGCGACTCGAGTTCGACCCAGTTGGCGCCCCAATGGAACAGCTCAGGGTCAGCGGGCTCCTCCTCGGAGTTGAGCGCCAGTCGCCAGGTCGCAGGAGACAGAAACCGGCGGCTCCTTGAGTCGCGGCTGCTCGCGGCTAGGTCGTGCACGTGGACCTCGTGTCCGTGCTCGGCCAGACCCAGCCGGAGCCAACTGACGATGGCCGATACTCCCCCGCCATCAAGGTAGCCCTGCGTGACGATGGCGACCCTCACTCGACGGCTCCTTCGCGAACCCAAGGCTGCCCGGCAGCGTTGCTGCCTAGCCGCGATGCCCAGTTCGACCAGACGATCCCCTTCCATTCACCTAACTCGGATCGGCGTCGTGCTTCCCGGAAGCGGGGGAGGGCTCTGTGGCCGGTCACACTGCTGGCATCAAGCAGGCTCAGCCACTTGCCCATAGGCAGTTCGAAGCCAGCTTTGGGCTGCGAAGCGATTTTGGCGAGGCGAGCATCTCCTGTCGCGCCTACGAAGTCTTGCTTGCCGACTGATCGGTCGCTCACCTGGAGCGCGGCCGCGACGACCCGGACATCCACGAACGGGAGCCTCGCCTCCACCCCTGCAGCCATGGAGAAAACGTCCGCATCCGCCAGCAGCATTGGGGCGAGGAAGTACTGCCACTCTGCTGCTGTAAAGTTGTTAACGCCTTGGTGCGCCGAAAGGTCGCCGAAGCGTGGCCCGGGAAAGTCGGTTCCCACCGCCGGGTACTCAGGGTGCTGGGCACGGTAGGCGGCCACTCGCTTGTGAGGATCTGCGCTCAAGGCGCCTCGTGCAACACCGTGAAGCCCAGCCAGAATCCTGTCTGTCCGATCACGCCCCAAGTAGTTCAGCGCCCCAGGCACGAGTCCCCGTTTGTGGGATGCGAATCGAAGACCGGATTTCGCCACCCAGGTGGCGCTGGCGTTCGCCTTCTCACCCAAGAGGCGTCGCCATTGGTGATGTGTGTAGCCGACGAGGAGTTCATCTCCTCCTGTGCCGGTCAGCGCCACTTTGATGCCCGCGGCCCGCATGGCGCGGGACACGAGCAGCATATTCAGACCGTCGCAGGTCGGCCTGTCAACGTGCGCCAGGTAGTTTGCGACAACAGACCTCACGTCGGGATCGGCGGAGAGTACGCGGTGACTGTGGCCGAATTCCTTG
>JANPBY010000202.1:0-1599 GCA_031430645.1 Actinomycetes bacterium | reverse complement strand
TGGAGCGAGTCATGAACCCTGATCGAACCAAATCACTTGCTTCCTGCTTTGTGGGGGGTCTGCTGGCGCTCATCGTCGCGGGCCACATTGAAAGCACCGCCGCACAATCGACTGACAAGGTGCCGAGCGGCGACCCATGCACCGTGGTGCCCTTGTCCGACGTGCAAAAGGCATTCCCTGGCGCAAAGGCCGGTGTGCGCGACACGCGGAATGAAAAATACGGCATTACCGAATGCATCTGGAAGGACGCTGGTGGTGTTGTCCTTTTCGGAGTGCAAGAGTTTTATGGAAGCGACTCCGCCATGGACGAAACCAAGGGTATCGGACAGGCCATGGTCGCGGGAAATATGGCCAATGCCCGCAACGTGAGGTACGAGACACTGACTGGCGTCGGCCTGGGCAACGATGCGGTAGCGTTCATCGAGGCCACTGATGCGAAGCGTGGAATCGTTGACGGAAACGCGATGCTGACGCTGCACCGCGGCCAGCGCACGCTGTGGCTGACCGCGCCCCCTCTTACGACACGCGACCGCGCCGCGGCGCTGAAGACGTTCGAGATTCTGGGCAGGATCGCGATCAAGCGGCTTGATTGATGCAGATTCCAGGTTCCGGGAGCGCCGCAGGGCAAAGAGCTTGCCGGCGTCGTCGTGATCGGGCCCTCGGATGGCTACCTGTTGGGGGGCAAGACTGGTACGCCGCCCGAGCAGGCGCGGAACCTCTGGCGGAGGCCTCAATTCGCGCGTACCGTATCTAGGGACGGTCGCACTGTTCAGTGATCAAAAGAAGCAGAATAAATGGGGGGCGCAATGAGCGTAGTCAGCCGAATTGCTGCAACGGTGCTCGCGGTGGCGGGTTGTTTTGCTGCCATCACGGTTGCCCGGGCGCAAGAGCCAGCTCCTGTCATCGCGACTGCTCCGGCCGCGGTACGAGTGGGCGTGGTTCAACCCAAGGCGCAGATCGTACAGGGTAATTCCACTGTCGACCTTGGCGACGCCGTGCTTCAAGCGCTCATCACGGACATGAGCGGGCCGCGTGTTGAATTCGTCTCGCTGAAGTCACGCATCCAGGTACAGATTGACGCCGAGGCCCAGCTGGCGAAGTGTGATTTCGTCATCTACACCTCCGTGGTTCAGGCGAAGAAGAAGTCCACCAGTAACACTGGTCTGTTGAGTCTCGCAGCTGCAGCAGGCCCGCTTGCCAGCATGGCGTCAGGTTCCATGAGTAACAGCACCTATTACGCAGGTTCGGCGGCGGCAAGTGCCGCGCAGACGGCGGCTTACGAGAAGCAACGTCGTAATTCCGCGGAGGCGATGGCGAGCGCGGCACAGGGGAACATCCTCAAAGGTGACGAGGTGTCGCTTGAATACAAACTCATGCGACCCGGCGACCTGACTCCTGTCGCCGGCAAGAAGTTGTCGGCCAAAGCCCGCGATAACGGCCAGGATGTGCTGTCGCCAATGGTCGAGCAGGCAGCCAACGAAATTCTGACGGCACTATTGAACTGACCGGACGTCGCGGGCGTCCGCCCATGCACTTCTCCTGAATACCTCGCCCGTGAAGGCAGGCTGACAGGAGCGTCGAAGCGAGCAATTGTGCGCC
>JANPBY010000201.1:0-1908 GCA_031430645.1 Actinomycetes bacterium | reverse complement strand
GATCTCCACGTCGTCGTCGCTGTAGCCCTCCCGTTAGAACCTGATGTTCTCCCTGATCGTGCCCGAGATGAGCGGCGGGGTCTGGGGGACGTATCGCACGAGACGAGCCCAACTCGCCTCGTCATAGTCGTGCGCCGGTATTCCGTTGACCAGGTAGGCGCCGGCCAACGGCTGGCGAAGCCGCAGCAGGATCTGCACCAGGGTGGACTTGCCCGCTCCAGAAGGTCCCACCACACCGGTTATCTCGCCGGGGCGGATGGCGAAGCTCACGTCGACGAGAGCCGGTTCGGCACGCCCGTAGGAGTAGCTCACGTGCTGCAGCTCCAACGTATCGACGCTGGACAGCGTCGCACGGCCGAACGCCCGGCTGGCAGCACCGAGGTCCGCCGTCTCGTCGTCGACGTTGTCGAGATAGGGACTAAGCGTCGTGACCTTGTGGTACACGGTCTGAAGGCCTTGAGACGACGTCAGGATTCGCAGAAGCAAGATCGCGACGGCGCCGAGGGTGCCTGCACTCGTCACGCTGGCTGCATTGGCGAGAGCGAAGCCGGCAACGAGGAGACCCAGAACGGCGGAGATGTAGGCCGCGTCGACCAGCCCGGCGAAGTACGACGAGCGTGCTTGGATCCCAGCCGCCTCCACCACGACGCTCGTCAACTGCTTCGCCTCGGCGTCCGTCACCGCAAACGCCTCCGCCGACTCGGCCGTTGCCACAGCCTCGGCAAGGCGCTCGGAGAGTCGGCCCGTCAGCTTGGCAAGGAGTGAGTTCTGGCGGCGGGCGATCGCAGTCAGCGGCCGCAGGGCGAGGAACACGACACTCACAAGGACCACGATCGCCAGAACTGCGAGTGGAGCGAGCGCCAGAGCTCCCGCAAGCATGGCGAGGATGAACATCGTCGTCGCCACGCCTTGGGCGAGGAAGGTCACTGCCTGGGCCCCGCTGGACGACTGCGTGATCACGAGGTCGGCGATCGCGCCGTCCGGCCTGGCGCTCTTGGCCGACCACGATGATCGGAGATAGGCGGACACCAGCTCCGAGCGAAGGTGCGTCTGCACCTCCGCGCCGACTCGCGCTGGCAGGTACGCGACCACGTTCTGCAATGCGAAGTGCACGATGACCAGTCCCGCCGCGATCCATAGTGCGGAGGAGAAGCTCAGCACGTTGTCGCCCAGCGAGGGGACGGCTGTCAGGGCTACGTCCCGCTCGCCCTTGGAAAGGGCGAGCGCGAGCTGCACGACCAGCGCCAGGAGCGCTGCTTCGACCGCTCCCGCCACGAGCGAGGAGAGCCCAAGGAGCACGATCCTCCGCTTGACGGTTCGGCTGTGGGCCCACGCTCGGCGGAGCCCGACGAGCAGGCCGCCGGCGTGTGTCTTCTCATCGCGCATGCTGAGCCGTGTCACTCCTTCACGTCGACCTTATGGAGGAGGACCCTGGGGTCCTTCACCGAAGGCCGTCCCGTGGCATCAGGGCTTGGTGCCATCGCTCGAGGACCAGTTGCGCCCATCCGCGCGGGTAGGTCCGGTCAATCGCTGCACTGCCTCGGGGGAACCGGTTGGCACCCAGTGCAAGGACCTGCTCGTTCAGGCAGCCATCGAGCCAACGTTGGAATGGTAGCTCGAATCCCCGCTTTGGCCGCTCGAGGATGCCTGCCGGCAGGTCATCCCGAAAGGCATCGATCAATACCCGCTTGGCGCCGCTCGCGCCGTACCCCGAGCCGCTCGCCCGTCCGGCCAGCTTGAAGGCCGAGGCACATGATCGACTGAGGGCTTCCACCTCCCGGTCCACGAACGGCACGCGAAGCTCCAGGGAATGGGACATGGTCGTCGAGTCAGAGTCTCGTAGAAGCTGCTGACCCATGAACACCCGCTTGTCGAGCAGCGACGCAAACTCGAGGATCGGCTCCTCAG
>JANPBY010000200.1:0-3475 GCA_031430645.1 Actinomycetes bacterium | reverse complement strand
AGGACCCGAGGCCCTACGTGGGGTGAGCATCTGCCTGACCCGTTCCGGCGACACGATCCGGCCGCCGACGAAGGCACGCCACAGAGCGCTGATGTCGGCGACGGTCGAGTAGATGCCGCCGTCGCCGCTGCCGAGCACGGGGAGGTGGAACACGTTGGTGCGCAGTCCCTCAGCGCCCAGGTAGCCCAGTGCTGCAGACTGCGGGAGCTCGTCGGAGCGCAGGAACGCTGTCGCCTCGAGCCCAGCGGGGTCGCAGACCCGCTCGCGGACGAGCACGTCGAACGACCGGCTCGCTGTTCGTTCCGCGATGAGCGCGAGAACGATGTAGCCGCCGTTGTTGTAGGCGAACTCCGTGCCCGGAACCGACACTCGTGGGTGGCCGTCGAGGATGGGGACGTACTGCTCCGTTGACCACAGCCGTTGGGCCGGAACGGGCAGTTCGAAGTCCCTGTGGTCGTCGAAGAGCGACTCGTCGAGGTAGTCCCCGATGCCCGAGCGGTGCGACAGGAGCTGCTCGATTGTGACGTCATCGCCGATGAGAGGTAGGTCTGGTCCGAGCGGACCTCGGACGGGAGTGTCCAGCTGCAGCTCCCCGGACTCGATCAGACTCATCACGGCCAGTGCCGTGAACAGCTTGGTACCACTCGCCAGGCCGAACTGCGTGGACAACTCGACAGCGGTGACCGATCGGCGGTCGGCCAGGCCATACGCCGCTGCGGTGATCACCGAATCGGCGCGGTCGACCAGCACGACGCCAGAGAAACCGGACTCGCGAGCGGCGGCGTCAACCTCGACGTCCAAGGCGGTCATCACAACTCTCCGTCCTTCATCGGCGCGCCACGGAAACCTCGGGTAGCAACCGTCACACGGCTCCGCTGAGATGGGTAGTGCAGGATGCCTGACTGGGCGAGCGCGAATGCCGGTTCTTGCCTCGGTTGGGCGAGTGAGAACGGCACCTATGCGCGGGTCCTTGTGTTGGCCGGCCACCGGCCGACGAAACGACCGCCCCTGTTTGGTGAGCAGGAGTTCGTTCCGGCTGCCGTCAACCGATGGCCGCGATCCCGTCGTCGGTCGGCTGGTCAGCGGTCCAGCACGTCCTTGACCGCAGCGACAACGACATCGGGGTCGCTCAGGTACAGCTCGTGCCCCGAGCCCGCCTGCGTGAACCGTCCCTCGGGCCAGCCCTCGCTGAGCTCCCGAGTGATCGCAACGTACGCGGGATAAGTGCGGCCGCAAATGTCGTCCGGGCTGTCGCACTGATCGATGGTGGCCACGAGCATGTGGAACGGGACCCCGGCGGGAGCGGGTATCGAAGCGATCTGTCTGCTGATCTCGCGGAAGTCGAACGTCTCGCTGCTTCCCTCGCCGTCGTAGTACGAAGTCTCGCTTTGTCGCTCAGTCTTCGTCATCGTGGGGAAAGCGCGTTGGGCCCACTCGTCCCAGGGTGGAACCGGGTTCATGGCCACGACTCCGGAGACGGCTTGGGGGTAGCTCCGGGCGTACGCCTGGACCAGCATCCCGCCCGCCGAGTTCCCGACCAAGACATAGGGGCCGGGGACCTTCGCCGCCTCGAGCAGGTCCCGTAGGTCTGACACGACCTCGGATGCGCGTCGCGGCAGGCTGGCCCCTGCGTCGCTTCTCCCTGTGTTGGCACGATCGTAGTAGCAGACTCGCACGCGATCTTCGAATGCCTCCTGGACGACCTCGCCCATCACCGCAGATGGAACTCCATCCCCGGCCTCGAGAACGACAGTGGGTGAGCCCGTGCCCGCGCAGTCGAGGTGAAGCTCACGGCCGCCGATATCGAACATGCCCTCGATGGAGTCAGCGAGCGGCGCCTGATCGGACCCTGATTCGCTCGGGGAAGCCGGTGAGGACGACGGCGTGGGGTCCTGGTCGCCCGTCGGCTCCCGCCCGGAGTTCGTCGAACAAGCTCCTAGCAGCACTACTGACGACACGAGCATAACCACGAGCAACCTCACGGTGCTCCTGACCTCGGCAGTACTTCGATGCATTCAAACTTGGCACCGAAGAACCCCATCATGACACGTGCGCCACGAACAGAGCGCGAATGCCGGTTCTTGCTCGGTTGGGTCTAGACGGCTGTGTCCCATTGGGCGGGGTTGAAGAGGTCGGGTTCCAGGGATCGGGGTCGGCTGGTTCCCAGGGTTCGGCCGTAACGGTCGGTGAAGACCCAGTTGCCTCGTTCGTCGCGACTGATGCCGATGTCGCGTTGGTGGACGTGGTCGTGGTGGTGGTAGCACAGCAGGATCCCGCCGTGCCGGGCGTCGGTGCGTGCCCCTGCGGCCCAGCCGCCGGGGTCGGTGTGGTGTCCTTCGCATTGGCACGGGGGTGCGTCACAGCCGGGATACATGCAGCCCCCGTCATGGGCATCCAACGCCCGGCGTCGGGCGCCGGCGAAGGTCCGGGCTGCGCGGCCGAGGTCCAGGAGCAGCCCCTTGGGTCCGAACACGACCCGGCTGACCTGGGAGTCACACATCATCCGTTCCAGGATGACCCGGGAGATCACCTGCCCGGACTGCCCCAACGTCGCCGGTGGGAGCCCGACCAAGTCCGCCTTTGAGGTGCCGGCCTTCAGGGCGAGCGCTTCGAAGGTGGCATAAGGCACGTTGACGACCAGGTTGGGTCGCACGCTGGCATGGTCCCCGAGCTGCCCACCAGCCAACACCCGGTTCATCACCGATTCCAGGGCGTCGTGCAGGCGTTGGGGGGTGGTCCGGAAGTCGGTCACCGCGGAGACCCCGATCTCAGCAGGTAACACCAAGGTGAGGGTCTCAGCCGCCAGGGGGGTGAGGAACCCGTCCAACTTCGCTCCGCCAGTGGTCGGGGACACCGTCAGGTAGCAGGCATCTTTGGTGTCTTGGTAGCAGGCGTCCCCAGCATCAGGATCAACCCGGTACGCCCACGCCGCGCAGAACTTCTGGAAGTCCTCAGCACCCAGCCCGGCTTCGGTGAGCAGGAACCCTTCACCCCGGTCAGGGTCGGTGAGCATGGCGCGCATGGGTTCGGTCTTCAAACACGTCCGCGCGAGGATCCGGGCATGACCCACTGGCACTGAACCCTCCAATAGGGCGGCTGAGGTCAGCGGGAGGTGGCCGCGCAGGGCACGGGCGGTCTTCAGGTCACTGCCCGCGGCGGGCCGGGTGGTGCGTTGGACCCTCGCTAGCCAGGTGGCAGCCGAGCGGGTGCCATCCAAAGACCACACCCCTGAGTCTGCGACCACCCCAACCGTCTCCAGCCGTACAGCGTTCAACTGATCCAGGGCTGGGGTGAGGACCCCAAGCAGGTTGACCCCCTCATGCCCAGACAACGCCGACAGGTCACGCCCGGCCAGCCGGGCGATCGCCGCGGCGACCGTCTGTGCGTCTTCCAGCAACGGATCGATCACTGGCTGGTCACCTCCTCACCTGGCTCGAATAGTGGCTCGAACTGATAAGGCAATACTACCCGCTGG
>JANPBY010000199.1:0-2068 GCA_031430645.1 Actinomycetes bacterium | reverse complement strand
AAATCTCGTCAGGCTGCGTCTGCTGAATGATCCTGGTCAGATTGGACGCATCGGTCACGTCGCCATGGTGCAGGAAAAACCGCACACCGGCTTCGTGCGGGTCGCGATAGAGGTGATCAATTCTCGCGGTGTTGAACGAAGATGCGCGCCGCTTGATCCCGTGTACCTCGTAGCCCTTGTCCAGAAGCAGCTCGGCGAGATATGCGCCGTCTTGGCCCGTGATTCCGGTAATAAGTGCCTTTTTCATTGATCTTCCTTCATGAAGCTTGAATTGGTTGACTGTTCTGCCTGGACCATGCGCTTTGCCACATCGCGCATTCGTGTCTTGGCCCGCCAATTGAGGACCTCTTCTGCGCGACCGGTGTTGGCCCTGCTGATTCTCAAATCCGTTGGCCGCAGCAGTGCAGGATTGCTGTCCACATGCTCCTGCCAGTTCAGGCCGGCAACAGAGAATGCCTCATCCACAAAGGCTGCCAGCGGATGCGTCTCGCCGGTGGCGATTACGAAGTCCTGCGCGGTGTCTTGCTGCATCATTCGCCACATCGCGTCCACGTATTCAGGGGCCCAACCCCAGTCGCGTTGGATGTCGATGTTGCCCAACTGCAATCGCTCGGCCCCACCTGCGGCGATGCGACATGCCGCGCGGACAATCTTTTGAGTGACGAATCGCTCCGGACGCAGCGGCGACTCGTGGTTGAAGAGAATGCCAGAGCACGCAAATAGTCCGTAAGCCTCGCGGTAATTGGCAACCTCCCAAAAAGCGGTCGCCTTCGCTACTGCATATGGGCTCCGCGGACGGAACGGCGTATCTTCACTTGCCGGCGTCCCGCCGGTATCGCCGAAGCACTCGCTGGAACTGGCGTTATAGAGTCGGATTTCAGGATTCAGGAAGCGGATGCCTTCCAGAATGTTCAGAGTGCCGACGCTGATACTTTCCAGGGTTTCCACGGGCTGCTCGAAGGAAAGCCCGACCGAGCTCTGACCCGCGAGGTTGTAAATCTCATCAGGCTTGAAGCGGGCAAGCACCTGCAGCACGCTTCGGAAATCGTTGATGGCCATGGACGCCACTTCGACCTGGCTGCGTATGCCCAGCCTGTCTAGGTTTCGGAATCCGCTCATTTGATCGTCGCGCGAAGTGCCCGCGACTCGATAGCCCCGCTCGATGAGTAGCTTGGCGAGGTAAGCGCCATCCTGGCCGGAAATGCCACAGATCAATGCCGTCCGTTGGCTGGGAGTTTGCGTCATATTGGAGTGAGAGCCTCGACTAGCTTCTGATGTGATGCCGCGTCAGCGACGCTGGTTTGGCGTGGCATAGATCAGCGTGGTGATCTGCTCTGAAATCAAACCCATCAAAAACACGATGACCGCCGCGCTCAACAACAATGCGCTCATGTTGGTGAACCTGCCCTCAGTCGCAAACGTGTACACGTAGTTTCCCAATCCGGCCAAGGCAAATAATAGCCCCGCAGGCGCGAACAGCTTCACCGGCGAGTACAAGGTCGCGATCTTGAAGATGATCAGCAGGAAACGAAGCCCATCCCGTATCGGCCGGATGTGGCTTTTCCCCACCCGGGCGGCGACGGGAATTGGCTCGTACGCAACCGCATAAGCGCTGCGGAAGAAGGCCATCGTAATTGTAGTGGGGTAGGAGAACCCATTGGGCAGCAAGTGGAGAAACTCCAGGAACTTGTCCGCCCGAACGACGCGAAAACCTGACGTGAGGTCCGCCACCTGCTGGCCCGTCATCAGGCTTGCTATGCGGTTGTAGAGTCCGTTTGCCATCCCGCGCCCGACGCTGGCTTGGCCATCCCATCCACGAGCGCCAACTACCATGTCGAAGCCCTGGTCCAGCCTGGTCAGCAGCTTTGGGATCAGGGCAGCGTTGTGCTGGCCGTCGGCATCCATGAACACGAACAGGTCGCCTGAAGCGGCTCGCGCGCCTCGCTTAATTGCTGCTCCGTTGCCCATCGAATAGGGAGAACTGAGAACTGTGGCACCGAATTGACGCGCGACCGCGGCCGTCTCGTCCGTCGATCCGTCGTCCACCACGATGATCTCGAATTCGGAG
>JANPBY010000198.1:0-1742 GCA_031430645.1 Actinomycetes bacterium | reverse complement strand
AAGGACCCCTTGCCCCGCTAAGAAGGGGGGTTTTGGGGACTCATCCGGGGCCTGGAAACCCGTTGGGTCGTACGGCCCCGGTCGTGCGACCCTGGACCCACGATGCCTGACGCCAACGCGCACTCCCTCCGAGACAACTCCGCACGCTCCCGCTGGACCCTTGAGGACCCGAACCAGGGGCCGGCGGACGCCCCCGACGCAGCGGCCCTCGACCGCGCGGAGGGATATGCCAGTGGCGGCGACGACGGATTCGACTCTGACCCCAGCCCCGACGGGCTGCAGCTAGACCTCGAGGAACGCCAGGCCCTGCGCCGGGTCGCCGGACTCTCCACCGAACTCGCCGACGTCACCGAAGTCGAATACCGCCAGGTGCGCCTCGAATGCGTCGTCCTGGTCGGCGTCTGGACCGAAGGCACCGCAGCCGACGCCGAGAACAGCATGCGCGAACTCGCAGCACTCGCCGAGACCGCCGGCTCCGAGGTGCTCGAAGGGCTGGTGCAGCGGCGGACCAAGCCCGACGCGGCCACCTTCATCGGCTCCGGAAAGGCCCTCGAACTGCGCGACGTCGTTGTCGCCACCGGCGCCGACACCGTGATCCTCGACGGCGAGCTCACCCCCGGCCAGCTCAACCACCTCGAGGACATCGTCAAGGTCAAGGTCGTGGACCGCACCTGGCTGATCCTCGACATCTTCGCCCAGCACGCGCAAAGCCGCGAGGGCAAGGCACAGGTGTCGCTGGCCCAGATGCAATACATGTTGCCCCGCCTGCGTGGTTGGGGTGAGTCTCTCTCCCGGCAGGCCGGTGGCCGGGTCGCCGGAGGCGCTGGCATCGGCACCCGCGGGCCGGGTGAGACCAAGATCGAGACCGACCGTCGTCGGATTCGTACGTCGATCGCCAAGCTCAGGCGCGAGCTCAAGGACATGGCCAAGGTGCGCGACACCCAACGCCAGGAACGCCAGCGCCACCACGTCCCCAGTGTGGCCATCGCCGGCTACACCAACGCGGGCAAGTCCTCGATCCTCAACCGCCTCACCGGCGCGGGCGTACTCGTGGACGACGCGTTGTTTGCCACCCTCGATCCGACCGTGCGCCGCGCCGAGACTCCCGACGGCCGCGCCTACACCCTCACCGACACGGTCGGCTTCGTCCGGCACCTGCCGCACCAGCTCGTCGAGGCCTTCCGCTCCACCTTGGAGGAGGTCGCCCACTCCGACCTCATCCTGCACGTGGTCGACGTTTCCGACCCTGACCCCGAGGGCCAGCTGGCCGCGGTCCGACAGGTGTTGGGCGAGGTCGACGCGGGGCACGTACCCGAGATCGTCGTCCTCAACAAGGCCGACGCCGCCGACCCAGACGTGATCGAGCGGCTGCGTCGGCGCGAACCGCACTCGGTCGTGGTTTCAGCGCGTACGGGCGAAGGCCTGGACGCCCTCATCGAGGCGCTCTCGGCAGATCTCCCGCACCCCGAGGTCGAGGTCGACGTGCTGCTGCCCTACACCGCGGGGCGCCTCGTCGCCCGCGTCCACGACGACGGCGAGGTGCTCTCGACCGAGCACACCGAGGACGGCACTCGCGTGCATGCCCGGGTCGGCCCCGCCCTGGCCGCCGAGCTCAACGCCGCCGCCCTCGCCCCCCGCGGTGGGTGTCCGGGGGGTCGCGGCCCCCCGCCGGGGGCGGACACCACCGCCCACAAAGCGGGGGGGGGGGGGGGCGGGGGCGGCAAGCGCCGCCCCCAACACCC
>JANPBY010000197.1:0-6143 GCA_031430645.1 Actinomycetes bacterium | reverse complement strand
CATGTCGTAGCCGGCGTCACGCAGGGCGCGGATCTTGTCTTCCTCGCGCCACTTGGTCTCGATGAACTCCTCGATGTCGGGGTGGTCGACGTCGAGCACGACCATCTTCGCCGCGCGCCGGGTGGCGCCGCCGGACTTGATAGTGCCGGCGGAGGCGTCCGCGCCGCGCATGAAGCTGACCGGGCCGGAGGCGGTGCCGCCGCTCGACAGCAGCTCCTTGGAGCTGCGGATGCGGGAGAGGTTGAGGCCGGCGCCGGAGCCGCCCTGGAAGATCTTCCCCTCCTCCTTGTACCAGTTGAGGATCGAGTCCATCGTGTCGTCGACGGCCAGGATGAAACAAGCTGAAACCTGTTGTGGCGCAGTGGTTCCTACGTTGAACCAGACGGGTGAGTTGAAGCTGAACACCTGGTGCAGCAGCGCCCAGGTGAGCTCGTGCTCGAAGATCTCAGCGTCCTCCGGCGTCGCGAAGTAGCCGTGCTCCTTGCCGGCCTTCGCATAGGTCAGGACGACCCGGTCAATGAGCTGCTTGAGGGACCACTCACGGGTGTCAGAACCGACCGCGCCCCGGAAGTACTTCGTCGTGACGATCGTGGACGCGTTGACGCTCCAGAAGTCGGGGTATTCGACCCCGCGCTGCTCGAAGACCGTGATGCCGGTCTTCCAGTTGGTCTGCACCACGTCGCGGCGGTCCCAGGTGACCTCGTCGTAGGGGTGGGTGCCCGGGGTCGTGTAGATGCGGCCGATGGTCAGGCCCTTGTGCACGACCTTCGGCTTGCGCCCAGTGCTCGTCGTCTCCGTCATGTGCTGGTGGTCCTCTCGCCTCTTTGGTTCAACGTCAGTCGGGGTCCCGGACTTCCTCATCCGGGGGCGTCTGTGGGGGGTCTTGTGGGGCTAGCTGGGTTCGGTCTGGTGCTCGCTGCGGGTGTCCAGGAGGTCGATCTTCCGCTCAACCTCCGACAGTTCAGGTGTCCTGCTCGGGGGGCCGTCGCCGTCGCCGCTCACCACGGAGTCGAGCTGGTGCTCGGCCCGCAGGAGCGCGATCTCGGCCTCGAAGTCCTCGAGGGAGTCATAGGACCGGTAGACGCTCGCGTAGCGCAGGTAGGCGACCTCGTCGACCTCGCGCAGCGGCCCCAGGACGGCCAGGCCGACCTCGTGGGCCTCGATCTCGGCGGCGCCGGTGGCGCGTACGCCCTCCTCGACTCGCTGGGCGAGCCGGGCCAGGTCGTCCTCGGAGACCGGGCGGCCCTGGCAGGCCTTACGTACGCCGGTGAGCACCTTGGCTCGGCTGAACGGCTCGGTGGCACCGGAGCGCTTCACCACGGTGAGACTTGCGGTCTCGACCGTGGTGAAGCGGCGGTCGCAGGCCGTGCACTGGCGCCGGCGGCGGACCGCGGTGCCGTCATCGGCCGTACGGCTGTCGACCACGCGGGAGTCCTCGTGACGGCAGAACGGGCAGTGCATCGCGGGCGCTCCCTTCGAGGGGGGGTTCGGTGCGGTCGGCAGGGTCGGTGCGGGTTGGTGCTGGTATGCAGAGGTGCAGGTGCTGGTGCTGGACGAACCGGTCGCGGTGCCCGGATATGTCCCGGTTTGCCGGCCGTCCTGTGGATGGAATTGGGGATAGCTTGTTGAGAACCTGTGGGCACTCCACCACTATCTGTGGAGGGACCACAACGGTGTAACTACTAGATGTAGGGGAACCGTAAGCCCTGGCACCGACAGTGGCAAGAGTCACGTCTGACCTCGGCGTGTCGCCGCCCGTTCCACGCCCGGCGGCCGGTCGAGTGGCGGGAAAGTGACCGATCTGGAGGGCGAAACCGGTCGGTTTCTCGCCACTGGATCTGGCGCGCCGGCTGGACCTCGTACACAAGACGCGTGCCGTCCACAGATCGGCTGCGCCTCCTGTCCGGACCACGCAAGCGAGGGCGACGCTGCCCCGATGAGGCCGACCGTCCCGCTCCCCCCAGAGCTGCGCGCGGGGCCGTTCACCCGGGCCGAGGCGCAGACGTACGGCATCACTGAGCGCATGTTGCGCGGCTCCAGGTTTCGCCGGCTGGCCCGCGAGGTCTATGTCGCCGCAAGCGCCCCGCTCACCCTTGAACTGTTCTGCCGAGCGGCGTGTCTGGCGATTCCCGAAGCGGTGCTGAGTCACCACACCGCCACTGCGGCCCTTCGGCTGCCGGCGGGCGTCCATGAAAGGGGCATCTTGCGGGTCCACTTCACAGTCCCCACGACCGGCCCCCGATCCCGCCACCTCACCGCCTCGTGCCACGTGGAGGCGCTGCCGCCCGACCAGGTGGTCGCCACCCGCTGGGGCCCGGCTACCTCGCCAGCTCGCACCTTCTTGGACCGCGCCGCGGAGCTTGACCTGCCTGACCTGGTGGCGCTCGGCGACGCGATCGTGGGACGAGGCTGCGCCACCCTGGCTGAGCTCACGGCGATCGTCACCTGGGCGGGTGGTCGGCGAGGTGTCGTCAACGCGCGCGCCGCGCTGCCGCTCCTCGACGGGCGGTCGCGATCCCCGATGGAAAGCCGCACCCGCGTCGTCCTCATCCTGGGCGGCTGCCCGGCACCGGAGGTGAACGTCGCCGTCCTGGACGCCGACGGTGAATGGCTGGCCGAGGGCGACCTGGTGTGGCGGGAGGCGAAGCTCATCGTGGAGTACGACGGCCGGGACCATCTCACCGAGAAGCAGCGCCGGGTCGATGCACAGCGCCGCAATCAGTTCATGGCCGCCGGCTGGACGCTGCTCATCGTGACCGCAGACCTGGTCCTGCGCCGGCCATGGGAGCTGATCGCCCTCGTCAAGGCCCAGCTGATGGCCGCCGCCGCCTGACCCAGATGCCGATCCAGGGAGCGCGATCGCGGCCGACGGTCGACCAGCAAGAGGGCCCGGACTAGCCGGTCGGGGCGTTCCAACCGCGGTCGGCCGTACTCGCGACGTTCATGCCCGTCCCCGCCCCGGGTTGCGGCTTGGCCAGAGTCTGCATCTGGATAAACGCCTGCGCCCGTGGCCCGGAGGAGTCGCCGAGCCAACCCTGTAGCGCCAACAGCCCGGCGTCGGCCACCGCCCCGACGTTCTCACCGGGAACGGTGAGAACCAGGGCGGCCCCCGAGGTACCGGCCCCGTCGTCGTAGAAGGCGAAGCCGGACATCTTGGCGCCGAAGTGATCGAAGGCTTCGGGGATGCCCGGTGCCCCGCTGCCTTGCGCAAACCGGCCACCGCCCCCGACGAAAGCCGACAGGGCGCCTGCTTCGCGCAGGGACCCGGCGCTGTCTCCGGGAGCACCCGCCTGGTGCCACCACAGCGACGCCCCGAACCTGTCGTCCGCCTCAACCGCGCCCCCGACACCAGGTGAGTCCTGGGTGCGCGCCGTGGCTCCTGGCCGCATCAGCCCGTCGGCGCCCACCACGGCCTCGAGGATCATCCCCGCGTCCTCGAACCGAGTCCCGAGGTCCTCATCGGGGGCGCCGAACCACAGCACGCCCTCGTACCCGTCCAGCGCCACCGAAGCCCCGAAGTGATCCCTGTCCTCAGCAGCTCCCGGCACCCCTGGGGAGTCCTGGCTCAAAGTCGACCCCCCGTTCTCGCCGATGAGCACGACCCTCCCGGCATCCACCTGGGAGCCGATGTCCTCATCCGGCACGCCGATCAGCAGGTAGGCGGTGTCGACCTGGGCATAGGCATCGCTGTATCCGCCGGTGAGCACCGCCCCGAAGTGGTCGCCCACCTCGCTGGCCCCGCTCACGTCCCCGTGTCCTTGTTCGTAGACCTGGGCTGCCCGGAGTGCAGGGTCGCCCAGCTTCGAGACGCCGTACGCCCGGCCCGCTCCAGCCGCACCGTCGACGGTCGCGCCGGGCTCCCCCACCAACAGCTCCAGCCCTCCCCACATGGGTTCGAGCCCGCGCAAAGCCGCTCCGAAGCGGGCGCCGACCTGTCGGGGGCGGCCAAGATCCGCAGATGTCAGGCGCGCTCCCCCGGAGATGAGGATCGCGCCGCGGGAGTCTTCGGTGCCCGGTGCCCCCGCCACGATCTCGAGGCAGCCATCTGCATCGATGTCCTGGGTGACGACGGCCGAGCCCACCCGGGCGCTGGCCTGCACGGGCGCTCCAAAGAACGAAGCGGTGAGCACCTGCCGTGAGGTCGGCTGGCGCAGGGTCGACGCCCCGCCGACATCGCGAAGGACCACCACGGCGCCGGCGTTGACGACTCCACCCACGTCGTACGACGGAAGTCCGACCACCAGGTCCACTCCGGCTTCGACCAGGCAATCGGTCAGGTCAGCTCGCACCCCGGCAGGCGCGGCGTTAGCCATCGGCGCGGCGATCGACCCGGCAACCAGAGCAGCGGCCACGGCCGCCACCCCAAGGGACACCTCGATGCTGGCGCTCGTCCATGAACGTGCTCGCGCGTGTCCACCCATGATCGACATCCCGTCCATGCGCTCCGGAGTCGTTCTAGTGCCGACGACGGCACCTACTACCTAGGACGCGAAACTAACCCGAAAGGTTGCCACTGGGTGACTGGAACTCAAGATGATCACCCTGCCGTGGTTCAGGCGGGGACGATGAGCGGCTGGCCGGCCCAGACCGTTGCGGTGGTCAGCCCGTTCAGTTCCTGGATGCGTGCAACCGTTTCGCGGGGGTCGGCGTTTGGGCGTACGTCGCGGGCGATCTGCCACAGCGTCTCCCCCGGACCAACCGTCACCGTTCGGGTCACCGCACCGCTCGGCCCGTCCGGGGATGCGACGGCCGGTGCCCCGGACTGGAGCAGCGCACCGAGCAGCAGGGCGAGCGCCGTCAGCAGCAGAAGCAGCGTGATCCGCCCCCGCCGGGTGATCCGCACCCCGGACTTCGGAGCCACGGGAGCTGGACGCGGAGCTCGTACGGCATAGGTCGTCGATCTTGGCTCCAGCGCAGGCTCCAACGCAGGCTCCAACATCAACCGGACTCGCATGCTCGGCGCGCTCTGCTCACGGGGCGGGCGGGACAGCTCGGGAGTGCTGGGTCGGACCAGGGTCTGCGTGGCCATGATGGCCTCCTCTTTGGTGAGTACTTGCTGCGGCTGGTGCTCTTGGTGGTGCCTGGCTTCGACCCTCATCTGCTGAAATCTGATGAAACTCGCCTGTGGACAGTCGAACAGGTGTCCGTCGGACGGATGTACGATGTTTAGCATGCGCCGCCGACCTGAGTCCACGACACGCCGAGATTTAGTCGAACAGATGTGCCGAACACGCGTACGTCTCCGGATAGGGTCGATCTCGACGCCACCGAAGGCTGGAACACGCATCTGGATCACGTGACGAAGCCTCTCGGTCAGCACCGACAGTTCTTGCTCAGCAAGCTCACGAGTCCCACCAGCACCGCCCGCCAGCACCACGTCAGCCCCGCTCAGCCACCTGGAGGACCCCTCATGGCGAAGACCCCGCCGAAGGCACCGGCTAAGGCACCGGCGAAGGCCGCCGCCAAGCCGGCGGCCAAACCCGCCGCGCGGCGCCGCACCAAGGAGACGTTGCCGTCGACCATCGATCCCGTGACCGGCAAGCCGCGCCGCGGCCGCCCACCGGGCGCGACCGTGACCGCGCTGCCCGACGGCTGGCCCGACGGCCAGGGCCTGACCCTGCGCCAGCGCAAGATCCTGGACTGCATCCGCAACGCCGTCGAGACCCGCGGCTATCCCCCGTCCATGCGCGAGATCGGGTCCCTCGTCGGTCTGACATCGCCGTCCTCGGTGGCCCACCAGCTGCACGTCCTTGAGCGCAAGGGCTACATCCGGCGTGACCCCAACCTGCCTCGTGCCATCGAGGTCTTCTCACCGGAGTCCGGGGAGGCTGCGCGTCCCAACAGCCGCACGGCCAAGAACTCACCCAACGGGCCGGTCGACATCGACGAGACCGGCTACGACGACCAGCGGCCGAAGCCGACCTATGTCCCGGTGCTCGGCCGGATTGCCGCCGGAGCGCCGATCCTGGCTGATGAAGCTGTGGAGGACGTCTTCGCCTTGCCGCGGCAAATCGTCGGCGACGCCGACCTGTCAGGAGCGGCATTGTTCATGCTCGAGGTCAAGGGTGACTCGATGGTCGACGCGGCGATCTGCGACGGTGACTGGGTCGTCCTCCGGCAAGCCCAGGTGGCGTCCAACGGCG
>JANPBY010000196.1:0-30350 GCA_031430645.1 Actinomycetes bacterium | reverse complement strand
CCGAGCGGCGCGCCCCGTGCCACCCCCACCCCGCGGGGTGCCACCCAGCGACCCACGCCGAGCGGGCCGCCGGTCGTCACCCCCGTGACCCCACCGACGCCTGGGACCGGCGGCGCGACCCCAGCGGTCGTCCCGCCCAGCGCGCGGCCTACCGCCACCCCCAGCGCCACCCCCAGCCAACCGGTTAGCAGCCCGGCGGGGATCATCCCCCAGCCCCACACTGCCCGCGCCGCTCCCGACGACGTAAGCGTCGCTCGACCCCCGCACGGCGCTAGCCCGATCGGCTGACACGGCCCCATCGGCCTCGGGTAGGCACCTCCGGAACGCCGAAACCGCCAGTGGTTCGCGGTTCCCTACGGAGGTGGCCGACGGCCCGGCACAGCAAGCACGCCCGCGCGGCCCCATCGACCCCCCTCTTCGTCGGGGCCGCGCTCGTCGTGCTGGTGACAGCTGATCTGTCACGCTGACTCGGGCTCGCAATACACCAGCATCACCTTCACCGACCACATCGCCGAGGAGCACCTGCTGCCCTCGATCGGGTCAGTCGGCGACGCCTACGACAACGCGCTGATGGAGTCGATCATCGGGCTGTACAAGACCGAATGCATCCGGACGACGATCTTCCACGCGGGCCCCTACCGGACCATCGCCGACGTCGAGTTCGTCACCGCCGGCTGGGTCGACTGGTACAACCAACGGCGCCTGTAGCCTCGGCTACTTGACCCCGGTCGAGCACGAAGCCGCCCACTACGCGACCCTCAACCGAGAGCCGCAAACCATATGAGAGCGGCAGAGAACCTAGGGCGCTTCATACTCCCGTCTTGCCTCAGCGTCTGGGCCGGTTACGCAGAGCAGTTAGGCCGGCCCGCTTGAGGCGCGACCAGCCACCTCGTTGGATGCTGACAAGGTCGGCCCCCCGCCGTGGTGGCGAGGGGCCGACCCTGTCGAATCCTGGTGGTGCTGCGGGATGCTAGTTGAGCGGGCATCCCAGGTTGTTTGCGTCATCCAGCATTGTGGCGAGAGCGAGCATGGTGTCTCGGTCTCCGCTGGCGAATGCAGCCTGGATGGTTGTCTTCAGCTGTCCGGGGTCGTTGAACCGCCGGTAGGGGTAGCCAAGTCCCTCGTGGGCGGCGTTGAGGTAGGCGGCGGTCGAGGCACGGAGCAGGATCTTGGCCGCTCCGTCGACACCGCTGCCGCCGCCGCCCTGAAGGGCGTCGAGGAAGGTCCACGGGTTGTACTTGTTCTTCAACGTGGTGGACGCACCATCCAGCCAGTGCTGGTCGGCGATGGTGGAGGCGGTGGTGTACTCCTCCCAGTTGTCGGTGTGGTTCTTCCAGTACCCGGGGGTGCACCCTTCGTTCCCGATGTTGGTCGCCTGGGCGGGTGATCCCGTCATGACGACGGCGGCCACCACGCTGGCGAGGGCGAAGGCAGCGGCCTTGAGCCGTCTCGGCGTTGCACTCATCTGGTTGCTCCTTGGATCCGCACTCGGATGGGGGGACCCCCCGGACACCACTATGCGCGGGACCTGAAGCCAGGTGTCAACCCCCAGACGAATACTCACCCGAACGTCTGATGACCGCTGGCACACAATGTGATTCCTTGATCACCCAGCGCGATCCAGACACTCGTTTGCACAAGCCGCCGGAGCTGGCCCGTTGCCTCGCCCTGGGCCGCCCGTCGACCGGGAATCGGCGGCGCTGGGCCGTCGGATGCGTGACCGAGCGAGGGAAGAGGCCGACCAGTTGCCCGACGGCGACTTGGTGGTGATCTTGCTCCACCAACACGCTGACATCACCGACGCCCTTCCCCACGAAGTCCTCGCGCTCGGACGGCGTGCGGGTCGTCTCCCACGAACGCTGTCGCCGTGTCTGAGCCAGTGACTTCGCGGACCAGCGCCCAGGAGCCGACTAGGGCGAGCAGGACCAGCACGACGAACCCGGCGATCAAACCCTTGGACCGGCGGGGCTTGCCCTGCTCGTACTCATGCGGCGTAGCTCGTGCCGGTCATCATGCCGGCGCCGGCATGGACGTGTCCCGGTGCTGTCGCAGTCTGCGACCGTCGGACTGCGTGCCGGGTTGGAAGCGGCGCAGCCGGAGGCTGTTCGACACGACGAAGACAGAGCTGAAGCCATGGCTGCTCCGGCATTGAGGGGGTTGAGGAAGCCAAGGGCGGCCAGGGGCAGGGCTGCGATCTTGAAGGCGAACGCCGAAAACAGGTTGCCCTTGATGGTTCGCAACGTGGCTCGGGACAGGCGGATCGCGTCCGCTGCGGACCTTAGGTCGCCAAGACCAATCCTGTGACCAACGGTCCCATCCGAAGATCACAAGCCAACGGCCGGTGCCTCTGACCTGCAGAGACACCGGCCGGCTTTGGTCGGGGTGGCGGGATTTGAACCCACGACCTCTTCGTCCCGAACGAAGCGCGCTACCAAGCTGCGCCACACCCCGAAGCACGCTGAGGATAGCCCGCGGGGGGCAGGGCCCCCAAACCGGTTGGCGGCGCCCGTCAGGTGGCGCGGTTGGCCGCCACGAGGGTCAGCAGGGTCGCCTCGGGCGGGCAGGCGAACCGGATCGGCGCGTACGGCGAGGTGCCCAAGCCGGCCGAGACGTGCAGCCAGGTCGAGTCCGAGTGGCGGCTCAAGCCCCTTGCGCGGCGAGGGTCGAGGTCGCAGTTGGCCACGAGAGCGCCATAGAACGGGATGCAGACTTGGCCGCCATGGGTGTGTCCGGCCAACACCAGCGGAACCCCGTCGGCAGCCATCGCGTCGGTGACCCGGTGGTAGGGCGCATGCACGACTCCGAGGGAAAAGTCAGCGTCGTCGTCGACCGCTGCCCCCGCGACCGACGGATAGCGGTCGCGGTGGACGTGCGGGTCGTCGACCCCGCGCAGTGCCAGCCGTACGCCGCCGACCTCTAGGTTCGCCCGGGCATTCGTGAGATCGGTCCACCCACCGGCTCGCAGGCCAGACACCAAGTCCCCCCATGGGAGGTCGATGTGCCGCTGTTCGGTACGACTCCCGGTGTCTTCCACGAAGTAGCGCAACGGGTTCTTGATGGTCGGGCTGTAGTAGTCGTTGGAGCCCAGCACGAAGGCGCCGGGTCGGTCGAGCAGTGGACCCAGGGCGTCAAGAACTTCAGGTACGGCGTCTCGGTGCGCCAAGTTGTCGCCGGTATTGACTACGAAGTCCGGCTCGAGGCCGGCAAGAGTCTGGACCCACCGACGCTTGGCTTGTTGGTTCGGCGTCATGTGCAGGTCGGAGACTTGAAGAACGCGCAGGCTGGGCGCGCCGAGGGGGAGCACGGGCACGGTGATCCGCCGAAGGCGGAACGAGCGGACCTCGAACGCCGAGGCATAGGCCAACGCCGTGGCCCCGGTGACAGCGCTTGCGATGGCAGCTCGAGCGAGAAGTGAGCCCATGATGGGACCAGTCTCCCTCAGGTCATCGCGCTAAACCCGCGGTACAGATGCGCAGCGATCAGAGAGGATGAAGTCATGACCGATCTGAAGAGCCGCCTGAGGTCCGACCTGACCGACTCGATGCGAGCTCGCGACGAGCTGCGGACGTCGACCATCCGGATGACTCTCACGGCCATCTCAAACGAAGAGGTCGCGGGCAAAGAGGCGCGGGAGCTCTCCGACGACGAGGTGCTCGCCGTGCTGGGTCGTGAGGCCAAGAAGCGCCGGGAGTCAGCTGAGGCGTTCACCGCCGCCGGCCGCCCGGAGCTAGCTGAGCGCGAGGTCGCCGAGGGCGTGGTCCTCGACGGGTACCTTCCTGCTCAGCTGTCCGACGACGAACTGACTGCTCTGGTGGCGACTGCTGTTGTGGAGGCGACCGCGGGTGGCGCTGAAGGCCCGCGCGCGATCGGTGCGGTCATGAAACTGGTGCAGCCACAGGTGTTCGGACGCGCCGACGGTGGTCGGGTGGCAGTGGAAGTACGGCGTCAGCTCGGCGCCTGACCGTCCGGTTCACGGCGTCTGGTTCAGGGGTCGACGGCTGGGCTCGGGCTGACTGTCGGGCTCACCGAGGGGCTAGGGCTCACTGAGGGGCTAGGCGAAGGTTTGGGCGGCGGCGGAACGCCGCTGCTCACGCGGATGATGACGGTGCGGCCGGAACTCACCGTGGCTCCAGCCCGCGGATCCGTGCCGGCTACCGTGCCCTCCGGGAGGTTGGAGGCCGCTCGCTGCGTAGCGATCTGGGGGGTCAGCCCCAGCGCTCTCAGCTGGGCGGCCGCGTTGTCCGGGTCGAGGCCGATCAGGTTGGGGACCCGCACGGTGACGCCCTTGATCACGGACGGGTCGATGGGTGGGAAGGAGGACGGCGGTACGCCCTTGAGGCCAGCGAGCATGACCGATTTCCAGATCGGGCCTGGGAAGGTCCGGCCGTAGACCACTGAGTAGAAGCGGCCATCGATGGTCACGTTGCGGAGTGGATACCTCTGCCCACCGCGAGGGTCACCGACCCAGACGGCTCCCGCGAGTTCGCGGGTGTAGCCGCAGAACCAGACGGCCGCATTCCCTTCCGTCGTTCCGGTCTTGCCGGCAGCTGCCCGGCCGAGCGACATCGGCGCGCCCGTGCGTCCGGGCAGGCCACCGTCGATCACCCCGGCCAACAGACTGGTCACTCCATCAGCGATCGCGCTGTCGATCGACTGCTCACACCGCTTGGGCGGAACAGCGAGCTTCTTGCCATCCCTCGTGGTGATCGAAGTGACGGCGCGTGAGTCGCAGCGCAGGCCGCTCGCTGCCAGGGTGGCATACGCCTCGGCCATAGTGAGCGGTGACACCTCTTGGACCCCGAGGGTGAACGCTGGTCCGAACCGCTTGCTCGTCTTGAAGCGCTTGCCCTTGATATCCCTCGCCCCCAGGGCCTCGGCTGCGTCGGCCGTCTCGCACAGGCCTGCCCGGCGCTCCAGCTCCACGAAGTACGTGTTCACCGAGTAGGCGGTGCCCTGGGCCATGGTGAAGTTCCCGGAGGCAGTCGAGTTCCTCGGGGCATACCTGGGAAAGGGTGCGTCTGTTTGGCAGCTGGTGAAGCTTCCGGCCGGAAACACCTTGGGGCTGGTCGCGCTGATCCGTTCGCTGACTGGGATCCCCTGCTGCAGAGCGGCGACCAGGGTGAACGCCTTGAACGTCGACCCGGCTTGGAACCCTTCACTGCTCCCGTTGAGCGAGGAGTCAACGTTGTAGTTGACAGTCGTCACTCCGGGCTTGTTTTCCTCCACGCCATAACTGGTGTTCTGTGCCATCGCCAGGATCTCGCCGCTGCCGGGCTTCACGAACACGGTGGCAGCCGCCTTCCGGCTCGGGTCCTTGCGGGGGATGGCCCTGTCGACGGCCCGCTGGGCCGACTTCTGAAGTTTCGGATCCAAGGTGGTCTTGATGACGAGACCGCCTTGGTTGAGCAAAGCCTTGCGGTCCTCTTCTGTCGCGCCGAACGCCTCGTCGCTCTTGATCACCTGGTAGACGTAGTCACAGAAGTACGGCGCGTAGGTGTTGGAGCAGCCGTTGCGCAACTTCTTCGGCTTGAGGGTCTCCTCGATCGGGGTTGCGGCTGCCTTGGCGTACTGCGCCGCGGTGATGTAGCCCTGGTCCAGCATCCGCTGGAGCACCACATCTCGGCGTGCCTTGGCCGACTTGGGATTGCGCAACGGGTCGAAGGCCACCGGCTGTTGGACGATGCCGGCGAGCAGCGCGGCTTGCGGCAGGGTCAACGTGACAGCGGTCCTGGAGAAGTAGCGTCGCGAGGCAGCCTCTGCGCCGTAGGCCCCGGCACCGAAATAGGCGATGTTGAGGTAGCCCTCGAGGATCTGCTGCTTGCTCCAGCGCTTCTCGAGGCCGGTTGCGAGTCGCCACTCCTTGAGCTTGCGGCTCACGCTCTGCTCGTTGGCTGCCGAGCGCTCTTCGTCGGTCTTTGCTGCCGTCAACAGGACGTTCTTGACGTACTGCATGGTGAGCGTGGAGCCACCTTGCTGGATCTCACCGGACTGGCTGTTGGTCGCGAGCGCCCGAACGGTTCCGCGCAGGTCGACGCCATCGTGCTCATAGAACCGCGAATCTTCGACCGCGACGACCGCCTGCTGGAGGAGCGGGTTGATGTCCCCGATGCCCACAACGATCCGGTTCTCGGTATAAAACGTCGCCAGCCGGCTTCCGTCAGCCGCTAACAGGATCGATTGCTGGGGGAGCGGCGGCGGCTGCAGGACGTCGGGGATCTCTTGGTAGGAGTCCGAGACCTCCCGGGCGGCGAGGCCCACGGAACCTACGAATGGCAGCATCAGGCCAGCCACCAGGACGCCGGACACGAGGCTGACCAGCACGAACAGCACCATCCGCGACACGGCGGCGCCAGCGTGAGACATGCCCTCGAGGGTACGTGACCGACGCCGAAATGGCCGTCCCTGTGGACGTGACCCCTGTGACTGATGAAACGAAAGTGACTCCAGTGGCGTTGTCCATAGTCATTTTGAGTCATCCCAAGACCAACCGTTCGGGCCTGTTGGGCACCCTCTTCCCTTCCGTACCTTCCGCAACATGTGGCAAGCAGACTGGAGTGCGCGGGCGGCCTGCAAGACGGCTGACCCGGACGAGTTGTTTGTCCAAGGAGCTGCGCAGAACCGGGCGAAGGCCGTGTGCAGCGGCTGTCCGGTGCGCACGGAGTGCCTGGCAGACGCCTTGGACCATCGCGTGGAGTTCGGTGTCTGGGGAGGCATGACCGAACGCGAGCGGCGCGCCCTGCTGCGGCGTCGCCCCCATGTGTCTTCCTGGCGAAACCTGCTTGAGACTGCCCGCGATGACTACGAGCACACCATCACGCTGCCGGACTGCCGCGTCGGCGCCTGACCCCTAAGGCGCCGGCACGTACGCCGGTCTAAGGCTTGGCGAGGTCGGAACCGATTCTGCGCAGGCCCGCTAAATCGTGCACGTCGGTCGCCTGGGCCGGCGCCTCGACCCGCGGCACGGCCGGGTGGGCAGTGGCGAAGCGGGTCACCAGCCGCTGTTCGGTGACCATCTGTTGGGCGAGTTCGGCGTGCACCCGCAGGAGCCCGGCGGTGCGCGCGTGCTCGCCGGTCAGCTCCAGCCGCTCCGCGGCCGCGAGGGCCTGCTCGGGGTTGAGTGCCGCGCTCGATCGGTGGGTGCGATTGACCACCAGCCCAGCAAGCGGCATCCCCTCCTCTGCGAGTCGTTCGACGAAGTACGACGCTTCGCGCAACGCGTCCGGCTCAGGGGCCGCCACGACGATGAAGGCCGTACCTGGCGCCTGCAGCAGGGCGTACGTCGCATCTGCGCGCTCGCGGAACCCGCCGAAGGTTGTATCGAGGGCCGCGACGAAGGTCTGCAAGTCCTTGAGCACCTGCGCTCCGAGCAGCCGAGTCATCACCGAGGTGACCGCGCCGAGCCCAGCACCCACCGCGCGCAGGTAGACCCGGCCGCCAGCCTTGGCGGGGGCGATCAGGAACCGAATGAAGCGCCCGTCAAGGAAGGACCCGAGGCGGGCCGGCGCATCCAGGAAGTCCAGCGCGGATCGCGAAGGCGGAGTGTCCACGATGATCAGATCCCAGCGACCCTCCTGATCGGCCCGGGTCCGGAGCTGGCCGAGCTTCTCCATCGCCATGTACTCCTGCGTGCCGGCGAAGGAGGAGGACATCGACTGGTAGAAGGGGTTGGCCAGGATCGCGGCGGCTCGCTCGGGGTCGGCGTGATCCTCCACGATCTCGTCGAAGGTTCGCTTCATGTCCAGCATCATCGCGTCGAGTGAACCGCCGGCAGACAAGTCGATGGCCCGCACGGGGCGTGGCTCGTTGCCGAGCTCGGCGAGCCCCAGAGATTGAGCCAGTCGCTTGGCTGGGTCGATCGTCAGCACGACGACTGAACGTCCGCGTTCGGCTGCGCGGACGGCGAGGGCTGCAGCCGTTGTCGTCTTGCCGACGCCGCCGGAGCCGCAGCAGACGATTGTGCGGGTGGCTGGACTATCGAGCAACGCATCGATATCGAGAGGTAGCTGGGCTGGCAGGCTCGTGGTCGGGCGCTTCTTCGGCGTCATCGCATGCCCTGCTCGGTGAGAGCCTGCGCGAGGATGTAGAGGCCCCCGAGGTCGATGGTGTCGGGCAGCCACGGCAGGTCGTAGGTTGGCCGCTTGAGCGCCTGCACGCGCCGACGTTCGCGCTTCTCCAGCGCGACCCGGGCGGCAAGGTCAGCGCCCTCATCGAGTAGCGCAGCCACGGTCTGCCGAGTGGGTCGGATACCTGCGGCTTCCAGACCAGTAACGATTTCGGCTTCAGAAACCTCGCGCTTGCCGAGGGCGGTGAGGTCACTGGGCCGCAACGCCGGCTGCCGTACCCGGTTGACGATGACCGCGCCCACCGGCAAGCCGATGGAGGCGAGCTCGGCGATGCCGTCCGCTGTCTCCTGGACCGGCATCTCCTCGAGCAGAGTCACCACGTGCACCACTGTCCGCGCCGAGGTGAGCAACTCCATGATCGAGTCCGCCTGGCCACGGATAGGCCCGGTGCGCGCCAATCCAGACACCTCGGCGTTGACGTTCAGGAAGCGGGCGATCCGACCAGTCGGTGGTGCGTCGAGCACGACTGCGTCGTACTCCTGGCGCCCGGACCGGCGCCGACCGACCTCTTCGTAGACCTTGCCGGTGAGGATGACATCGCGCAGACCCGGCGCGATCGTCGTGGCGAAGTCGACGGCGCCGATTCGCTTAAGCATCCGGCCGGCTCGGCCCAACTTGTAGAACATCTCGAGGTACTCGAGGAACGCGGCCTCGGTGTCGACAGCCAGGGCGAAGACATCTCCCCCGTTCGGGGCCACGGCGACCTTGCGCTCCTCGTAGGGAAGCGGCCCCGTGTCGAAGAGCCTCGCGAAGCCCTGGCGCTCCTCAACTTCCACGAGTAGGGTCCGGCGTCCGCCACTGGCCAGGGCGAGTGCCAGGGCCGCAGCGACGGTGGTCTTTCCGGTGCCGCCTTTGCCGGTGACGATGTGCAGGCGTACGTCGTCCCAGGGGTTAGGGCCGCGGGCTGCGGTGCCAGAGGCGACCATGCCCGCCAGCCTAGGCGGCCGTGAAGGTGATGGCGCGCCCGTGCGCCGCTAGGGTGCTTGGCATGACGACATGGGAGTACTCGACGGTGCCGCTGCTCGTGCACGCGACCAAGCAGATCCTCGACACGTGGGGGTCTGATGGCTGGGAACTCGTGCAGGTGGTCCCGGGGCCGAACTCCGAGCAGCTTGTCGCCTATCTCAAGCGCCCGACCAGCTGACAGGAGCCAGCCCCGTGACCACGCCAGAAGAGCGACTGTCCGCGTTGGGATTGAGCATCCCTGAGGTAGCAAAGCCAGTCGCGGCCTACGTCCCGGCCGTGCGGACCGGCAACTACGTCTACACGTCCGGGCAACTACCGATGGTTGAGGGTTCGCTGGCCGAAGCAGGCAAGGTCGGGGCCGAGATCACTCCTGAGCGAGCCAAGGAGCTCGCCGAGATCTGCGCACTGAATGCGCTCGCGGCCGTGCGCTCGATCGTTGGTGATCTGTCGGCGGTGGTTCGGGTAGTCAAGGTTGTCGGGTTCGTTGCCTCGGCTCCGGAATTCACCGGTCAGCCGGGCGTCATCAACGGGGCAAGTGAGCTGCTCGGCCGGGTGTTCGGGGATGCGGGCATCCATGCCCGCTCCGCGGTCGGAGTTGCGGTGCTGCCCCTGGACGCACCGGTCGAGGTCGAGATCATCGTCGAGGTTTCCTAGCGGTTCAGGCGGGGTCGGACGTCGGGGCCAGCTGTCGGACGGCGCGCTCGAACGACGTCGCGGACTGCTTGCGCAGCACGATCTCGAACATGGTGGTCATCACCTGCACTGCATGCGGGGTCATCTCCTCGAAGACATCACGCAGGTCTTGAATCTCCTGTTGTCCAGGGTTTGATCCGAGCGCGGCCACGGCTCGTTCGTGAAAAACTTCCATGTAGACGTCGCCAATCGTGTCGAGTGATCGGGCCGTGACGAACATCAAGTCGATGATCGTCTGCGGGGCGACCCCCATGCGGTTGAGCTCCCACCCCTGCTCCGAGAGCGTCCGGTGGCCCAGCAGCACGCCGTCTGGACGCCTGCGGATGCTGCCGATCCTCGTGAATCGCTCGATCGACCCGGGGCTCGACGCTTCACACAGTCGGATCTCCTCCTCGGTCATCGGAGTCCAGTCTTCCAATGGATCGTCCTGGAGGTCCCGCCGGAGCTGCTCGACTTCTTGGAGGAAGGAGTCGCCGCGATCCAGGAGCGCGCCAATGGCCTGCAAGTTGAACCCCTGTGACTGGAAGCGCCTGACCAGTTCGATGCGAGCCACGTGCTCCGATCCGTAGTAACCCACCCGGCCCCTCACCTCCGGCGGCTGGAGGAGCCCCCGGGACTGGTAGGCACGAACATTGCGCACCGTCATGCCGACCTGCTCGGCGAGTTCGTTGATCGTCAGGTCGGTCTCTACGCCCCCGTTGGTGATCATGAACGCAGGGTAAGGCAGGTTGTCGACTCGTGGGCGCCCTACGATCGCCGTCGTGGGTACTTCTGAACCCGTTGGGACGTCAGGACAAGCAGCCGTCCCGAGAGATGCTGCGACGGTTGTGCTGCTCAAAGACTCTGCCGCCGGCCCCGAGGTCTACCTGCAGCGTCGGGCGGCCACCATGGCTTTCGCCGCAGGCGTCCATGTGTTTCCTGGCGGTGCCATGGACCTAGGCGACGCTGATCTTGTCAGAACCGCCGTTCGCGAGGTGGAAGAGGAGACCGGCATCCGGCTTGCTCCGTCAGGCCTTCACCCCTGGTCCCGGTGGGTGACGCCCGCGGCTGAGCCGCGGCGCTATGACACGCGCTTCTATGTGGCCAGGCTGCCTGACGGAGCCGAGCCGACTGGAGTCGGCACCGAGATGGACATGGTGGCGTGGTGGACGCCGAGTGCAGCGCTGGCCGCGAGGGATCGTGACGAGCTGATCCTCTGGGAGCCCACCCTGGTCACGTTGGCCGAGGTGGGGGCCTGGATCACAGTCGCTGAGGTCCTGGCGGCTTCGAGGGACCGGGACCTCGAGCCGCGGTGACCGCAACTTCCGGAGACCACGCAGCCCCATGGCACGGCGGCCCCGTCACGCCTCGAGCCACCTGCGTCCTGGCCCCGAACCCGGGCCCGATGACGCTGGAGGGCACGAACACGTGGGTGCTCTGTGAGCCGGGATCCGGGCTGGCGGTCGTCATCGACCCTGGGCCGGATGACGCGTCGCACCACCGGTCGGTCCTCGCTGCTGTGGCGCGACTCAACGCGCGCATGGTTGGGGTCCTCCTGACCCACGGCCATCCCGACCACGCGGAGGGAGCAGCGACGCTGGCTTCGATGGCTGGTGGAGTCGAAGTGCGAGCCTTGGATCCAGCACACCGGCTCGGGTCCGAGGGGCTCGCTCACGGGGACCGGGTCGATTGGGCCGGTCTCGACCTAGTGGTGGTCGGAACTCCAGGACATACCTCAGACTCGCTCTCGTTTCATCTCGTGGCGGAGGGCGCCATCCTCACCGGAGACACGATTCTGGGGCGCGGGAGCTCGGTCGTGGCCCATCCCGACGGCCTGTTGGGGGACTACCTCGACTCCCTGGAGCGGCTACGGATCCTGGCGCAGACGTACGGCGTGACCCAGGTGCTGCCCGGTCACGGACCGGCGCTGCCCGACCTGGCCGCAGTGGTTGAGGCCTACCGGGCGCATCGCGCGCAGCGACTCGCCCAGGTGGCGGCTGCACTGGACGCTGGGGCGAACGATGCCCGGTCGGTGGTCGAGGCGGTCTATGCCGATGTAGACCCCGAACTGTGGCCTGCGGCAGAACTGAGCGTTCTGGCCCAGCTGGCTTATCTGCGCGACGGTTGAACCCTGGGATCGCCAACCGGCCCCGGCTGCTACTGCCCTCGTCGCGCGAGTCGCTCGACGTCCAGCACAGTGACATTCCGTGGTTCCAGCCGGATCCAGCCACGGTTTTGGAAGTCGGCCAACGCCTTGTTGACCGTCTCCCGAGAAGCGCCGACCAGCTGGGCGAGCTCTTCCTGGGTCAGGTCGTGGGTGACCAGGATCGAGCCGTCGGGCTGTGCCTGTCCGAATCGTGACGCAAGGTCCAAGAGCGCCTTCGCAACCCGGCCCGGAACGTCGGAGAAGACCAGGTCAGCCATCGCCTCGTTGGTGCGACGCAGCCGTTGGGCAAGAGCCTGAAGCAAGGACAGCGCGACTTCTGGGCGCCCGGTCAACCAGGGGGTGAGGTCGTCATGACCAAGACCCAGGAGTCGGGTGTCGGTCAAGGCCGAGGCCGTCGCCGTGCGCGGTCCGGGGTCGAACAGCGAGAGTTCGCCGAACATCTCGCCGGGGCCGAGGACTGCCAGCAGGGTCTCGCGTCCGTCGTTCGACGTCGCGCCCAGCTTGACCTTGCCGTCGCTGACGACATAGAGCCGGTCACCGGGCTCGCCTTCGGCGAACAGCACCGCGCCGCGGTCAAGATCGATCTGAGTCATGGACGCGCGCAGGGCGGCAGCTGCCTCCGCCTCAAGCGCTGCGAACAGCGGGGCGCCAGCCAGGGGATCTTCGGACACACACCCATCATGCCGAATCTGGACGTTCAGCGGGACGGAAGCGCTGTGAGGCAGAGCGAGGGGTTCTCCCGGTAGCGGGCGATCAACTCATGGGTCGCCGCACCGAGACGGGCGTGCAGCGCTGTGCGGTACGCCGAGAGCTGGAGTTCGGCAAAGGAAAGGTCGCGCAAGAGCGTTGCGCTGTGCGCCTGGTCCTCGGGGCGTATCTCGCGAGACCAGAGCTCCTCGAGGTCGGGGAGCGGGGGGATGTCGTCGATGGGGACAATCGTGACCAGGGCTTGCCGTGACTCGCCCGGCCTAGCCTCCGAGAGCACCCCTTTGAGGCGTTCAACCCGATCCTGGTCCATGACCTGCGCCGGCCTGCCGGGCTCGTCCCGGAGCACGTCCAGGCGGGCCTGAATGAGTCGTCGCCAGTACGAGACGCGGCTCTCCTCGTGGGTGAGCGTGCGCCGGTAGGCTCGCAAGGACGGCAGCGTCAGATGGGCGAAATCGGCGTTGCGCTCCGGGACGGGGCGAGCCGCTCCTGATCGGCGACCCTCCGGAGGGGTCGGTGGTGAGCCGACACGCTGTCCTGTCCGTGTTGCCATACCGGTCACTGCCCCCTGCCCCGCCTGGTTGGAATGTCCCTCAGTCCAGCGGTTCGGCGCTCGTGAGGGTGGGGTTGAGGACAGGTCACCCGTCCGGTGGGCACCCGTTTGGCGCACGCAGGAGTGTCGGCGGGTCAATGCGCCTTACTCTGAAGACGTGACACAGCCGGCCGGCGTCGCTCCGGCCACACCGACCGGCGAGACCCGGCTCGCGCTCGTGCGCCGGGCTCGGCGAATCAACGCCGAGTTGGCTCGCGCCTACCCCGGGGCCCACTGTGAGCTCGATTTCACCAGCCCACTCGAACTCGTCGTGGCGACGATCCTCTCGGCCCAGTGCACCGATCAACGGGTCAACCTCGTCACGCCCTCAGTGTTCGCCCGCTACCCCCGTGCCGAGGACTACGCCGGGGCCGATCGGGCTGAGCTCGAGACGCTGATCGCCTCCACTGGGTTCTTCCGCAACAAGACCACGTCGTTGATCGGGCTGGGTCAGGCGCTTTGCGATCGCTTCGGGGGCGAGGTGCCTGGACGGCTCGCTGATCTCGTCACCCTGCCGGGTGTGGGGCGCAAGACGGCCAACGTGGTGCTTGGCAACGCTTTTGGGGTCCCTGGCATCACCGTCGACACCCACATGGGTCGATTGGCGCGTCGCTTCGGCTGGACCCTCGAGGACGATCCCGTGAAGGTCGAGCACGAGATCGGCGCCCTGGTCCCACGCAAGGAGTGGACCTTGCTCTCGCACCGCGTCATTTTCCACGGGCGTCGGTGCTGTCACGCGCGCAAGCCAGCCTGTGGGGCTTGTCCGGTTGCACGCTGGTGCCCGTCGTTCGGGATTGGTGAGACCGACACGATCAAGGCGGAGCTGCTGGTCAAGCGACCGGGTTCCAGGGGTTGACCGGCGTGCTCCCGGATGCACTTCCCGAGTGGTTCCAGCCGCTGGCCGACGCCGTGGTCATGGTCCGCGGCGAGGACCTCACGCGCTTCCTTCCCCCAGATGACGGCGGACGGGAGGCTGCGGTCCTCATTCTGTTGGGGGAGGGTCCTGCAGGCCCTGATGTGCTACTCATCGAGCGGGCTCCTGACATGCGATCGCACGCCGGCCAGCCGGCTTTCCCTGGGGGGGCGATCGACCCGGGGGATGTCGACGCTCGGGCGGCCGCGCTGCGGGAGGCTCAGGAGGAGACCGGTCTCGACCCCACGGGCGTACACGTCGTGGCGACCTTGCCGAAGTTGTGGCTCCCGCCCTCGGGTTTCGTGGTTTCCCCTGTGCTCGGTTGGTGGCACACTCCCTCGCCGGTTTCGGCGGTCGACCCGGTCGAGGTCGCGGCCGCTCACCGCGTTCCTCTGGCCGAGCTGACCGACCCGAGCAACCGCTGGCGGGTACGGCACCCCAGTGGTTGGATGGGCCCCGCCTTCGGGGTCCGCGGCATGGTGGTCTGGGGCTTCACCGCCGGCCTGCTCGACCGATTGTTGGTGCTGGGCGGTTGGGACCGTCCCTGGGATGCTGACCGGATCCATCAGCTGCCGGCCTCTGCCCTTGAGGGGCTGCAGTGACCGGGTTCGACTGGCTGGTCCTCAGCCTGGCCCCGCTCATGGCCTACGCCGGGTATCGGCTCGGCTTCCTCGTCTCGGCGCTCTCGTTCGGCGGGTTCGTCCTTGGGGTCCTGCTCGGTCTCGCCGCGGCACCCTCGATCGTCGGAGACCTCGCGCCCGGTCCCGGGCGGGCTCTTCTGGCGTTTGCTCTAGTCCTGGGGGCAGGGGTGGCTTGCCAGGCAGCAGGCTCATTCCTTGGAGGCACCGTCCGGGAGGCCATCACGCGGCGCTTCGCACTGCAGCTTGACGCGGCGATGGGAGCCGCCACAGCACTCGTGGCGCTGCTGGCCAGCGCCTGGCTGGTGGGGTCGGCCGCCGGCCAGGCGGGTGACCTGCCGTTCGCGTCCTCAGCCCGCGAGTCTCGGTTCGTGGCGGCCATGTCGGCCACGGTGCCGCTCGATTCCGACACCCTGCTCGCCACATTCGCCACCCTCGTGGATCGATCCGGGTTCCCCGCCGTCTTCAGCGATGCAGGCATGGAGCGGATCGACCCCGTCCCGGCTCCTGACGCGGCCGTACTGGCGGAGCCGGGCGTGCGCGCTGCCGCCGACAGCCTGGTCAAGGTTCTTGGTACGGCCCCGTCGTGCCGCAGAAGCCTTGAAGGCTCCGGCTTTGTCGTAGGCCCCGGCAAGGTGATGACCAACGCCCACGTGGTCGCGGGGACCCGCCAGCTGAACGTGTACCTCGCTGGCTCGACGACGGCCTACGCGGCCGCCGTTGTGGTCTTCGACCCTGCCACGGACGTCGCGGTTCTCGCCGTGCCAGGTCTTGAGGCCCCCGCGCTGTCCTTCGGCCCGACGCTGAGCCGCGGGGATGACGCCGTCGTCGCCGGCTTCCCGGGTGACGGTCCGCTGCGGGCGACGCCGGCGCGGGTCCGCGGGCAGATCCGCGCGGTGGGCGAGGACATCTATGGGAGGGCATCGGTCGAGCGAGAGGTCTATGCGTTGCGGGCTGAGGTGCGTTCAGGCAACTCTGGCGGCCCGCTGCTGGACGAGACCGGTCGGGTCGTCGGGGTGGTCTTCGCTGCGTCCATTGACGACCCGTCGACCGGCTATGCACTCACGCCGAAGGCCGTACGCCCGGCCTTGGAGGCCGGCCTCTCCTCCGACGCTGCGGTGTCCACCGGGGCCTGCACCGACTGACAGATTTGAAAACGTGGGGTCAGGGGCCTCGGGGCGCCTCGACTGAGTTGAGAAAGTCGATGATCTCGGTGGTCACGGTCGTCGGGGCTTCTTCATGGGCGAAGTGGCCAACGCCTTCGAGCAGCCGCCAGCGGTGCGCCCCGAGCACGTATCGATCGGCTCCCTGCGCGGTTGCGGGCGCCATGCTTCCGTCGAGCGCACCGTGGATCTGCAGCACCGGAGCGGCGATGGGGGTCGCCATCCGTTGGGCATAACGCAGCCCGTCCGGCCGGACCAGAGAGCGCAAGACCCACCGGTGGTACTCCAGCGCCGAGCCCGCAAACCCGGGCCGTGAGATCACCCGGCGGTACGTCGCCTCGATGTCAGCCGGGGGCCAGCCGGGCGCGGACCAGTTGCGCAGGCACTCACCGACCAGGTTGGCGTCGTCATCGACGAGCTGGCGCTCGGGGACGTAGGGCATAGCGAGTCCGACGAGGGGAGCTGAGCGACGGATCTGTCGGGCGCTTCGCGTGAGTGCTGCTCGCAAGCGGCGGGGATGCGGCATGGACAAGACGCTGATCGATCGGACCGCTTGCGGTTGAAGGACGGCCGCCGACCAGGCGAGCCAGCCCCCCCACCCGTGCCCGACCACGTGCGCGTCGGGTCGGCCGAGAGCGCGGACGATGCCGGCGACATCGGTGGTCAGGGTGTAGGGCTCGTAGCCCGTCGGTGGTCGGTCTGAGCCGCCGTAGCCTCGAAGGTCGACGGCGACCGCACGGTAGCCGGCGTCGGCCAGCGCGGGGAGCTGATTGCGCCAGGCCCACCAGAACTCTGGGAACCCGTGCAGGAGCAACACGACCGGCGCGGATTCGTCGCCGGCTCCGACCCCGTGAAAGCGAATGCCGTTCGCCGTCAACGACAGGTGCTGCCAGGGGCCGTCGGCGTAGACATCGGGGTCGTCAGGCATGTCTGGTCCGCGAGTTTGGTGTGGTCCCGGGCCGCGTCAGGGAGTCGGGGGCGTGCCGCTGTAGGAGGGGAACACCGTCGTCGACTCGGGTTCCTTGCTGCTGACTGGCTCCGCTGAGTCGGAGTCCTGCCCGGTGAGCGCCGCCAGGCTGAGTGCTTCGGCCGCTGAGGCACGCCGTTCAACGAACAGCTTCTGAGTCTTGGCTAGTTCGGCCTGGGCCATCGTCGGTCCGCTGATCTTCATGAACTCCCGTCGGGCGACCAGGCCGAGCACCGCGGTGACGATCAGCATGAGGACACCGATCACGAGGAACGCCGCCCAGTTGGAAAGCCCAGCGGACACCAGCCCGAAGGCTGCAGAGAAGGCAAGCATCAGCAACGCGAACAGCGCCATGAAGATCGCCAGGCCGATCAGGCCACCGCCCTTGGCGCCGCGCTTCGCGGACTGCGCCATCTCGGCCTTGGCCAGCTCGACCTGGCCACTGACGAGGGTCTGAACGTCGCGTACGGCGCCGGAGACCAGGTCGGCCAGCCGGGGCTCGGGCTCCGCGGTCATCTGCGGGCTCCCCTTCGAGTGGTACCCCGAGGGTCGGGGTGTGCGCACCGATCATGCCGCAGGTCGGCCTCAGTTCGCGCGGCCCCTGTCACTCAGCCGTCTCGACCCCGGGCCGCGGCTGGTAGACATCGGGGATTCCGTCCCCGTCCGCGTCGATGGCCTCCCGCGCGGCCAGCGCTCGGTAGTGCGCCGTTCGGCTGCGCAACACGATGCTCGCCAGGAGAGCTGCCAGCACTGAACCCACGAGGACCGCGGTCGTGGCCAGGTCACGCTGGGCAGCGTCGGTCTCGAAGGCCAGGTCCGTGATGAGCAGCGACACCGTGAACCCGATCCCGGCCAGCAGCCCGACGGCTGCCATGTCACGCCACGCGAGGTCCTCCGACAACTGGGCGCGGGTGAGCCGGGCGACGAGCCACGTGCCACCGAAGACACCGACGAACTTGCCTACGACCAGACCCAGGACGATTCCCCAGGCGACTCGGTCGTCCACGAGGGCCTCAAAGGCGCCGACCGATAGGACCACTCCAGTGGCGAAGAAGGCGAAGATGGGTACGGCGATGGCCGCGGAGAGTGGGCGTAGCCGGTGCTCGACCCGCTCGGCCGGTGAGTGGTCCTCGTCGGCGTCGGGACGTACGCGCGTGAGGAGCCCGAGCGCCACCCCGGCGATGGTGGCGTGGACCCCCGAGGCGTGGACGAGAGTCCAGATGCTGAACGCCAGTGGCGCGTAGATGAACGTGCTCTGCACGCGTCGGTGCTGCAAGTAGGCGTAGAGAGCCAGCCCGGCGGCCGCCCCTGCTAGTGGCGCGAAGGCGATGGTGCTGGTGTAGAAGACGGCAATCACCAGGATTGCGCCCATGTCGTCGACGACAGCGAGGGTCAGCAGGAAAGCCCGCAGTGCCGGGGGAAGCGCGCGGCCGACGACGGCGAGAACGGCGAGAGCGAAAGCGATGTCCGTGGCCATCGGGATCGCCCAACCGTCGGTGGCGCCCGGGCTGCCCCAGGCGATGGCCAGGAAGACCAGGGCGGGGACGACCATCCCGCAGAGGGCAGCGACCACGGGGAGCACGGCCTCGCGGCGGTCGCTGAGGCTGCCGACCAGGAGCTCGCGCTTGAGCTCCAGCCCGGCGATGAAGAAGAAGATCGCAAGCAGGCCATCTCCGGCCCAGGACTCGAGGCTGACATTCAGATCGAGCGCTTCTGGCCCAATCGTGAACGCGGCCAGGGACTCATAGGCCTCGGCGAAGCCGGAGTTCGCTGCCACGATTCCGAGAACCGCTGCGATCAGGAGCAGGACGCCGCCGGTGGTCTCCTGCCGGAGGGCATCGGCGAGGAACGTGTTCTCCGGCAGCGGCAGCCGGCCGAGGAAGGTCCGCGCGGGCGGACCCGCAGAGTTCGGCGTGCTCGGCGTACTCACGCCTTCGACCCTAGGGGCACCTAACGTGCGGGGTGTGGGGCCAGGGCCACCACAAGGCGTACTTCCGGTGGATCCGGCCCAACCTTCCCAGCCACTCGTGCGTTACTAACGGGTGTGGGGGACGCACGCGATCGTGGCGAGGCGGACTTCCGCGCCTTCGTCGTCGCCCGGCAGCCTGCGCTTCTGCGCGCGGCCTACTTGCTGACCGGGGACAGGCATGCCGCCGAGGATCTCGTGCAGACGGCCTTGTCCGAGACTGCGTATCGCTGGCCGAAGCTGGCGACGGAGCAACCGGAGGCATACGCACGTCGGGTGATCTACACCCGGTTCTGCTCGGGTCTTCGTAGGCGCAAGGTGTTGGTCGAGGCGTCTGTTGCTGATACGCCCGACCGGCCTGCGGCCGATCTGACGGAGTCGGTCGACCAGCGGGTCGGGCTCGAGCGCGCACTCGCGACGCTTGCACCGAGGCAGCGCGCGTGCCTGGTGCTGCGGTACTACGAGGATCGCTCCGAGGCCGAGGCCGCCGCAGTTCTCGGCTGCTCGGTCGGGACCGTGAAATCCCAGACTCACGACGCGCTGAAGAGGCTTCGGGCCATGGCGCCGGACCTGTCGGGCCTGCTGCCGGAGGTTTCAGAGAACGACGTGACGGAGGTAGCGCGATGAGCTTGCACGACCTGCTCGACGACGTAGCCCGTATGGCTGCGCCGGCCGACGCACTTCGGTCCGCTGAGGTGGCCTGGGGGTCGGCCGCTCTCCGACGACGACGTACGCGGGTCACTGCCGGGGCTGCCCTCGTCGGCCTCGTAGTGGTGGCCGCGCTCGTCGGTACGTCGATCGCCCGCCCCGCCCCCGAGCCTCTCCCCGGGAACGGCCAACTGGCCCCAGGGCAGGGTCTGCCCGCGCGCATCTATGACGTCAGTTCGCGGCTTGCCGCGATCGGGGGCGACCCCATCCCACCCATCGCCTACGTCTATGAGACCACCTACCTGGATGACCCTGTTGCGGTTTCCGTCGATGGCTCCTATCGCTACCTTCCCTCGGCACCTGACGTGCCGGGCTACGCGCTCAGCGGTCGCGCCGTTTCGCCCGATGGAACCAAGCTGGCGATGGCCTGGTCGCTCGAGGACTGGGATGTCGAGCATGTGCAGGCACGCGCGACGATCGAGGTCTACGATCTGACGGCCGGGGGCTCGCCGGTCACCCACCTCGGTTCAGGGCTGGGTGGGGCCTCCGTGGATCTCGCGTGGAAGCCAGACGGTCAAGGCCTCGCGTGGCAGGAGTTGGGCCCCGCGGTGCCGCAACGTGACGGAACGTTCGTCCGCGCGCCCGTCTCGGTAGCCGTCTTCGACTGGGCGCTCGGCCAGCGGGCGCAGCGCACCGACATCGTCGGACCTGTCGGCTGGTCGCCGGATGGGACGCTGCTCGTGGCTCAGGATCTGGACGGCGTCCCGGTAGTGACCCCCACCTTCGGGCGGACGACGACGAGACTGGACTCCGAGGGTTGGATCACCTTCTCCTCGGCCGCATGGGCGCCGGACGGGCGCACTGTGGCCGGCATCCGCTGCTCGGGCCGTGCAACAGACGGGTGCTACGGCCTGGACGGAACGCGAGCACTGGTCACGCTTTCGACGACTCCGGGGCCAGGCTCGACCAGCACGATCGCCCTTCTTGACTTGTCTGACGTCAGCGTCGTGGGTTGGCGCTCTGGGGCCGCGGTGCTGGCCGGCACCGCCGTTTCTCCGGGCGGTTTCTCGCTGCAGACGGTGACAAGTCCTGTCCAGGCCGGCTTGGTCCGCGCGTATGTCGCACCCGTGGAGCGGTTCTCTGCAGCCTCGGGCATCGTGGGAACGGCACCGATCAAGACCTTCCCACCGCCGGAGCAGCAACTCCTCCCGCCGTGGTTGCCAGGAGTCCTAGTGGTCGGGTTCGTTCTCATCGCAGCCGCTTCGCTCGGGGGCGTCGTCATGGGGCGACGGAGGCGTACGACTGCCCACTAGCTGGGGGTCACTCGTCGGAGGCGCCGGCGTCCAGGCCCTGCCCGATGAGTCCCATCACGGTGGGATCGGCGAGGGTGGTCACGTCACCGAGTTGACGGTGCTCGGCCACGTCTCGCAGCAGCCGGCGCATGATCTTGCCGGAGCGCGTCTTCGGCAGCTCGGCCACGACCAGGATCTGTCGCGGCTTGGCGATCGGTCCGATCTCGCTCGCGACGTGGGCGCGCAGCTCCTGGATGAAGGCCTCGCCCTCCTCGGCAGACGTACCGACGTCGATGCCCTCGCGCACGATGACGAAGGCCACGATCCCTTGCCCAGTCACGGGATCTGCCGCACCGACGACGGCTGCCTCCGCGATGGAGGGGTGCGAGACGAGGGCGGATTCGACCTCGGTGGTCGAGATGTTGTGGCCGGACACCAGCATCACGTCGTCGACTCGGCCGAGCAGCCACAGGTCGCCGTCCTCGTCCCTCTTCGCCCCGTCGCCAGCGAAGTAGCGGCCGGGGAAGCGCGACCAGTAGGTGTCGACGTAGCGCTCCGGGTCGCCCCAGATACCGCGCAGCATCGACGGCCACGGCTCGGTGAGGACGAGGTAGCCGCCTCCTCCGTCGGGCACTGATGCACCAGCATCGTCGACCACGTCGACGCCGATTCCGGGCAGCGCGCGCATCGCGGAGCCGGGCTTTGTCACCGTGATGCCCGGAAGCGGGCTCACCATGATCGCCCCGGTCTCGGTCTGCCACCAGGTGTCGACGATGGGGGTGCGGTCGCCTCCGATGACCCGGCGATACCAGATCCAGGCCTCCGGGTTGATCGGCTCGCCCACCGACCCGAGCAGCCGCAGGCTCGTGAGATCGAAGTCGCCGGGGATCTGCTCCCCCCACTTCATGAACGTCCGGATCGCGGTGGGTGCGGTGTAGAAGATCGAGACGCGGTATTTCTCCACGGTCTCCCAGAACCGGCCCTGGTGGGGGGTGTCGGGAGTTCCTTCGTACATCACCTGGGTCACGCGGTTGGCCAGTGGCCCATAGACGATGTAGCTGTGGCCGGTGACCCAGCCGATGTCCGCCGTGCACCAGAAGACATCGTCGTCGGGCTTGATGTCGAAGACGTTGCGGAAGGTGTACGCCGCTTGCGTGAGGTAGCCGCCGGTCGTGTGGAGGATCCCCTTCGGCTTCCCGGTGGTGCCGGAGGTGTAGAGGATGAACAGCGGATGCTCTGCGTCGAAGGATTCCGGCTCGTGCGTTTCTGGTTGTGCGGCAAGGGCTTCGTGCCACCAGACGTCGCAGCCCTCGGTCCAGGCCACGTCCTGGCCGGTGCGGCGCACGACCAGCACGTGTCTCACGGAGTCCGCGCCGAGCGCGATCGCCTCGTCGACGGCAGGCTTGAGCGCCATGGCTGACCCACGGCGGTAGCCGCCGTCGGCAGTGATGACCACCGACGCCTCGGCGTCGGCGATGCGGGAGCGGAGCGCCTCGGCGGAGAACCCGCCGAAGACGACCGAGTGCGGTGCACCGATGCGGGCGCAGGCGAGCATGGCGACCGCCGCCTCGGGGATCATCGGGAGGTAGATCGCGACCCGGTCGCCGGCTTTGACGCCGAGCGCGGTCAGGGCGTGCGCGGCTTGCGAAACCTCGCGCTGCAGGTCGGCATAGGTGACATCGCGGGTGTCGCCGGGCTCACCCTCGAAGTGGATCGCGACCTGGTCGCCGTGACCGGCGGCCACGTGCCGGTCGACGCAGTTGACCGCCACGTTGAGGCGCCCACCGATGAACCACTTGGCAAAAGGGGCCTCTGACCAGTCGAGGACCGTGTCCCAGGGCGCAGCCCACTCCAGCACCTTGGCCTGCTCCGCCCAGAACGCGAGCCGGTCCTTGGCTGCGGCCTCGTACAACGACTCACTCGCAGTGGCTTGGGCCATGAACTCAGGCGGCGGGGGGAACCGTCGCTCCTCGTGCAGCAGATTCTCCAGCGCCTCGTGGGTCAAGGTGGCTCCTCGTGAGTTCGGTCCGATGCCTCGGTCGCTGGGAGGTCGCCCGCCTGCCAGGTTAGGGACCCTCGAACGATAGGACCTCGCACCAAAGAAGCAGTCACGATAGAAACAGTGCGTGGCCCCTCCCTCTGACCCGCTCGCAGCGGTGGCGCGCCTGCCGGAGGTTTTCGAAGCCGTCGATGCGGCCCGCGGGTCGGTGGATGCCCTCCTTCGTGACCTCAGAGCACCCGCCCTGAGACGGCGGGTCACCGAGGTGACTGTCGAGGCCGTACGGCTGGGAGCCTGGGCCTCAGCGGCCCTGGATGGGCGTCCTGGTGACGCCGCGGAGTTCGTGGCCCCGGTCGCCGATGTCCCTGGCGCCAACGCCCTGCGGCTCCAGGTCGAACTGGCCTCGCTCGCCGAGACCTGGGCCGGAGCGCCCCTTCAGGCGTTGGCCCGGATGCACGTCCTGGGTGCTTCCGGCTTGGTGGCCGCCAGCGAGCTCGGTCGTCCGGTGGGTGCCGAGGCAGCGGCCCGGCTGGAGGGCCTCGCTGAGCTTCTGGCGACGCCGACAACCGCCCCGGCAGTTGTGGTTGCTGCCGTGGTCCACGGGGAGGTCCTCGCCACCGATGCTTTCGGGCCAGGCACCGGACTGGTGGCCAGGGCGGCGTCCCGCTGCGTTCTGGTGGCCCGTGGTTTGGACCCGCGAGCGGCCTCGGTCCCGGAAGTGGGACACCTTGAACTAGGCCGGGAGGCGTACGCGCTGGCCCTCGAGGGCTATCGCGGCGGCTCGCCGGAGGGGGTGGCGGCCTGGGTTTCGCACTGCGCGCAAGCCGTCGCGCTGGGTGGCCGGGCCGGCCGACGGATTGCAGCAAACCTCTAGGCCCTGCCGGTTCTGCAGCTCCAGGCCGACTATGCGGGCGACGCTCCGCACGGGGGGTCGGAGCGCCGCCGCTGACCGTCATTCTGGGTGACCAGGCGTGCTCTCCTTAAGTCGTCGGGACGGTGCAAGCCCGTCCGACGGCCCTGACGGGGGCTGGTCGCCGCGTGGGTACCCAGGTGCCGGCACCTCTGTTGATACTCCGCTTGCGGTCCAAGGGGAACCCCCTCCCCGGCGTGTCGGGACTTGTGATTTGGCGGGTCAGGACTGGCCAAGCTGTGCGCAAGCCTCCCTGCGGAGCTCGACCAGCTGCGTCGTCGCCCCGGTGATCGTGGGGAAGTCGAGGACCGTCGTGCCGCCCCGGAAGTCACGCAGGATCAGCTCCGCCCCCGCGGCCGCCCGCGTCACGTCGCTGTCCGTCGAGTTGCAGTCGATGCCGGGCCAGGCGAGGGGGAGGCGGGTGCTGGTCCCACCCGGCACGGCCAGACCTCCCCGCGGTGGGACGAAGAGCAGGCCTTCGGGTAGCCCGTCGATCTGCTCGAGCAACGCCGCAGGACCAGTGTTGACCACGACGAGGGAGAGGACCGCCGTACGGCCGAGGCTGTCCACGCTGACCTGGCCGTCGACCACGGACAGCGCGGGCGTGAGCACCGGAGCGGAGGTGTCCGGCGGCGGCCTCAGGACGACTGAGGTGACCACAGCGGCACCAAGGATGAGGCCAACGCCGGCGACGTACCTTCGAATCCGGTGGCCGGACCGCCATCCCCCGCCAGACCACGCTGGGCTCGGATCAGGTGGCCCACCGCCGAGAATCTCGACCACCGGTCGCTCGCCGGTCAGCCGGTCGCGCGGGCGCGGCGGCGCACGTACCAGACCACCCCAGCTGTGGCAGCGCCGACGACCGCTAGCGCGGTGGCGGTCCGCTGCGGGGGTAGGTCGCTGACGTGGGGCAGTCGTCGTTGGAGCCCGATGGGCGTGGCGAACAGGAGGACCGGCCAGTCTCGTTGGGCAGCAAGTTCGCGCAGCGCCTTGTCCGGGTTGACGGCATACGGATGCCCGACGATCTCGAGCATCGGCGCGTCGGTGGCAGAGTCGCTGTAGGCGTAGGACCTCGACAGGTCGTAGCCCTCAGTCTCGGCCAGAGCGAGGATCGCATCCGCCTTATGGGGGCCGTAGGCATAGAACTCGATCTCGCCGGTGTAGCGACCGTCCTCGACGACCATCCGAGTTGCGATGACCCGGTCTGCGCCCAGCAGAGCGCCGATCGGCTCGACGATCTCAGCCCCGCTGCTGCTGACGATGACCACGTCTCGCCCGGCGGCGTGGTGCTCTTCGATCAGGGCCGCGGCCTCCGCGTAGATCAGCGGATCGATCAGGTCATGCAGGGTCTCGCCGACGATTCCCCTGATCTGGTCAACATCCCAGCCGGCACACATCGCCGAGAGGTACTCCCGCATTCGTTCGAGCTGGTCGTGGTCGGCGCCGTTCATCACGTAGACGAACTGGGCGAACGCGCTGCGCACGACCGCCCGCCGGTTGATCAGTCCGGCCCGGCTGAACGGTCGGCTGAAAGCCAGCGTGCTCGACTTGGCGATGATTGTCTTGTCGAGGTCGAAGAACGCCGCACTCCGGAGGGTCACACCTCCGATGCTAGGTGGTGCTTGGAGCGGCTCCGCGCCGAAATTGCTGTGCCCGATCGATCACGTGCTGTGGTGATTTCACCCGAATGGCGCACAGTCCGAGGTTTGCGGCGAGGTCCCTCCCGGGTAGACGATAGATGGGTCGGCCCTCGGGTCGGCTGCTCGGTCCGACCCATCCCCCCCGGGCCTGGACCGCAGCGACGACCCCCGCTATCCCCCCCAGCGGGGGTCGTCCTATGTCGTGGGCTAGAAGACTGTCCGTGCGCTGGGTGTCTACGCAGCGTGACGAGGCCGACTGCTTGCCGGTCATCCACAGCTGTGTCCGTGTCCCCAGATGCGTCGCGTCCGCTGGCCGCGCTCCCTCACACCCCGAACAGTTGCGGTCTCACGGACCCAGCTCTCGTGGAGGGACTCACCATGACAACCAGCCAGCCTCTACCCACCGCCCCCGGGGGCCGGGTGCTCGTGGCCACCGGCGACCCGGACCTGCTCGACGACCTGCTCCGGCTGGCTGCGGCGGCGGGCATCGACGTCGAGGCTGTACCCGATGCGGCCAGCGCCCGGCGCAGTTGGGCGGCCGCCCCTGGTGTCCTGGTCGGAGATGATCTCGCCCCCTCGTTGCTGCTGCGCCCTCCGGGGCGTCGGGAGGGTGTCGTGCTCGTCGGGGTCGACCAGGACGACGCCAGTGTCTGGCGGCGAGGGCTTGATCTGGGCGCTGGGCACGTGATTTTCCTCCCTGACGCCGAGCCGTGGATTGTGGGTTGGCTGGCCGACCGGGCCGACGTACGCCCTGGCAACGGCCAACTGGGCGTGGCTCCGGTCGTTGGAGTAGTCGGTGGACGAGGCGGAGCCGGCGCATCAACTCTCGCCGTTGCCTTGGGGCTCGCTGCGGTCAGGCGAGGTGCTGCCACCATGCTCGTCGAGGCCGATCCACTGGGCGGCGGCCTCGATCTGATGCTGGGTCTGGAGCACTCCGAAGGGCTTCGGTGGCCGGACCTCGCAGCGTCGCGCGGCCGTCTGTCGACGGCCTCGCTGGCCTCTGCAGTGCTCGCCGTCGATGGTCTTGGCGTTCTCCCCTGGGCGCGGGACGAACAGTTGGAGCTGGCTCCGGATGCCGTCTCGGCCGTGCTGTCTGCCGCGGCCAAGGGTCACGACCTGGTGGTGGTGGACCTTCCGCGGGTGCTCGACCCTGGATCGCAAGAGGCAGCCGCGCGGTGCACGGTCGTCTATCTCGTGGTGCCAGCCGAGGTCCGAGCCGTCTCGGCGGCTGCCCGGGTCTCCGTGGGGGTGTGCCTGCTCGCCCCCCGGGTGGAGGTGGTCGTCCGCGGACCGGCACCGAGCGGGCTTGAAGCAGAGGAGATCGCGGACGCCCTAGGGCTCCCGCTCGCGGGCTTCATGAAGGCTGAGCCGCGCCTGGCTGTCACCCTCGAGCGAGGCGAACTTCCTGGGTTGCGGGGGCGGAATCCGTTGGCGCGACTCAGCAATCGGCTGGTCGCAGATCTGCTCGCACCCGCTGAGTCCGGTCGGGCAGCGTGAGCGTTCCTTCGGCAGTTCCCGAGACGGTTGGCGCTCGAGCACCTGACGCCGACCTCGTGCGCAGGATTCGTACCCGCCTCCTGGACGAAGGTGATGGGGTCGGGCTGTCCCCGATCCGAGTGGCGGCTGCCCTGCGTGCTGAGGGCCAGGTTCTGGGCGCTCGCACGGTTTTGGCAGTGGTCGAGGCCCTGCGTGAGGAGCTCGTAGGAGCCGGGCCCCTGGCCGGTCTGCTGGCCGACCCCGCAGTGACCGACGTCCTGGTCAACGGTCCCGAGTCGGTGTGGGTTGATCGCGGGCGTGGGCTCGAACCCGGCGCGGTCCGATTCGCCGATGAGGGGGCTATCCGCGCGTTGGCGATCCGGCTCGCGTCGACCGCCGGTCGAAGACTCGATGAGGCAGCGCCTTGGTGTGATGTCAGCCTTTCCGACGGCGTACGCCTCCATGCAGTTCTCCCCCCGGTGTCTCGCCCCGGGACGGTGCTGTCCCTGCGGGTGCCGGCCCGGCGCCCCTGGACCTTGGAATCCCTTGCTGCTGCAGGAGCGATCGGTCCCGTCGGGGCTGGGCTGCTGCACGCCGTCGTGGCTGCCCGCGTCTCCTTCCTCGTCTCCGGAGGGACCGGCACAGGCAAGACCACGTTGCTGGCGACCCTGCTCGGCGAGGTGCCACCCGCCGAACGCATCGTCTTGGTGGAGGACCTGCCCGAGCTCGTCCCCGACCACCCCCACGTAGTTTCGCTCGCCGCGCGGCCACCCAACATCGAGGGCGCGGGTGAGGTCACGGTGCGCGATCTCGTCAGACAAGCTCTGCGGATGCGCCCCGACCGGCTGGTCGTTGGTGAGTGCCGGGGGCCGGAAGTCGTCGACCTGTTGGCAGCTTTGAACACCGGGCACCAAGGGGGCTGCGGCACGGTGCACGCCAACAGCGCGGCCGACGTCCCCACGCGGTTGGAAGCGCTAGGGCTGTCGGCGGGTCTGTCCCGCGCAGCCGTGCACGCTCAGCTGGCCAGTGCGGTCGGTGTCGTACTGCACCTGACTCGGGAACCTGCAGGCCGAAGGGTGCTGGCCGAGGTCGCGCTGTTGCGTCGAGGGGTTGATGGGTTCGTGGTTGCTGGCCAAGCGTTCTTCCGTCGCGGCGAGGACCTGGTCCCGGGCGAGCACGCCGCGCGGTTGGCGTCGCTGCTCGGCGCCAGCACCTGCCAGAGCCCGCCCCAGCCTTGACGGACGCGGGCGAAGTGACCAACGCCCTCGTGGCTCCGCTCCTGACGGCGGTGGCGTTGCTTGTCTGGGCACAGGCCCCGACTCGGTTGACGACCCGGTTCACGTCCCGACGGGGCCGCCTTCGGCTGTCGCCCCGTTGGGCCTTGCCCCTCGACTGGCTGCCGCTTCGGCGTCAGTGGTTCGTGGTGCTCGCAGTCCCGGGGCTCGTGGTGCTCGTCTTCGGCCCGCCGGCTGCGGCTGTGCTCGCGCTGGCGTTGGTCGGCGGCGCGTTGGTCATGCTCCGTCGCCGATCAGTCCGGGCAGCCGCCACGGCCACCGGCCTTACTGAAGCAGTGGCCGAGGCTGCGGCAGCTCTGGCCGGCGACCTTTCGGCCGGACAAGCGCCGCTTGCCGCGCTCGCCGCCGTGGCCGAAGAGCAAGGGGGACCGCCGCAGAATCACGCTCGACGTCAGTTGGCGGCTGCTCTGGACGTCGTCGTCAACACGGGGCGCCTGGGCGGCGACGTCCCAGACGCCCTTCGGCGCGGTTCCCTCGCCCCCGGTGCGGAGGGGCTGCGGGCCTTGGCTGCCGGGTGGCAGGTGGCCGAGGCCAGCGGCGCCGGGCTGGCCCCCGTGCTCGACCAGGTTGCGCGGGGACTCCGCGAGCAGTTGGCCGCAGATCGCGCCGTGGTTGTCGCCTTGGCGGGCGCCCGGGCCACGGCCCGCTTGCTCGCTGCCTTGCCCCTCGTGGGGCTTGCGATGGGCTTCGGGTTGGGGATCTCCCCGTTGGCCTTCCTCCTGGAGACGACCCCCGGACGGCTTTGTCTGGTCATCGGTCTTTCGCTGGAAGCTCTCGGCCTCGCCTGGACTGACCACCTGGCTGCGTCGGCCATCCGCTCGGGACCGTCGTGACAGGTGAGGCGTTTGCCGCCGCGCTCCTGGGGGCCGTTGCCGTGGCCTGCTGGGTGGCCCCCCGGCCGTACGTGCCGCGCATGCAGCCAGTCAGCCCTGCTCAAAGGCCCTCGGTGCGCCGCACAGATCCGCTCCAGGGGTTTCGGCTCCCTCTCGCCTGTGTGGCTGCAGGTGCTGGGATCGCTTTCGTAGTCGGAGGACTGCTGGGGCTCACCTTGGGGGCAGGTGCCGCGGTTTTGACCGCTCACCTCAGCCGTCGCCTGCAGACCACCACAGACCTCCGGCGGCGAACTCGGCTCCGAGCCGATCTCCCCCTAGCCGGCGACTTGTTGTCATCCCTCCTCATGGCGGGAGCCGCTCCTGGGCCAGCGGCTGGGACGGTAGGGCGTGCCCTAGGCGGACCCTTGGGCACCGAACTGGAGCGCGTGGCCGCTGCGCTCGAACTCGGCGCCACACCGGCGACGGCCTGGGCGCGGCTGATGATAGACCCAGCGACGGCCGCGTTGGCTCGGCCACTGGTGCGCGCTGCCGAGCGAGGGTCCCCGTCAGCAGCGACGATCGCCAGGGTCGGTGACGACCTGCGCCGTCAGGCTCGCGAGCGGGCGACTGCGGCGGCGGACGTGGTCGCGGTTCGGGGTGTCGGACCGCTGGGCTTGTGCTTCCTGCCGGCCTTCGTGTTGCTCGGCGTCGTGCCGCTCGTCGCGGGTTCGGTGCTGGCGCTGTTGGCGGGCTGACGCGGACTCCGCTGGTAGCTCCGTCCACAGGCACGCTGCCATCCCCAGATCGGTTTCGACCCCTCCCCATCTTTGGGTCTCCTCGCCCAGGCTGGCTTGACCCGGAACTAGCCGGGCCCGACCCGGCTCTGGCCGGACAGGAGGTCCCCACATGACCCTCGTCCCCCTTCACCACCGCCCTTCTCGGATGCGCAGCCTCGCCCTTCGAGTGCGTGCCTCCGAGGCTGGCGCGGTCTCCGCTGAGTACGCCGTGGCCACGGTCGCAGCCTGCGGGTTTGCTGGAATCCTCTACAAGATCCTCACCTCGCCGCAGGTCCTCGAACTCCTGGTGAGTCTGTTCAAGAGGGCCCTCAGCTTCGTCTTCTGACCAGCCGGTAGACCCTGACCTAACTAGGCGTTCCTTCGAGGAGTGAGTGTCCGTGCCACACCCGTTCTCAAGAACCGGACCCGACCGCGGGGCGGTGACGGCGGAGACTGCCGTCGCCCTGCCGATCCTCATCCTCGTGCTCTGGTTGGTCCTCGCCGTGCTGCGGCTCGGCGAAGCCCAGCTGTCCTGCCAGGACGCCGCTCGGGCTGCACCCCGAGCGGCGGCCCGGGGCGAGCCGCTATCCGTTGTTGTCGAAACAGCTCAGACGTCGGCCCCAGCTGGCG
>JANPBY010000195.1:0-11078 GCA_031430645.1 Actinomycetes bacterium | reverse complement strand
TGGCATTGATCGGACTGTCGACGGCGCAGCAGGCAGCTGGCGGGTCCTGGGTTTCGCACGCCCTCGGCCGGGGGTCACGCTGAACTCATTGCTCGACGGAGAGGCGCCCGGAATCACCGCCCAGGCAAGCAGCAGCGGCGTGTCGGATCCGCGAGGGCGGGCCCAGCTCGTCGTCGATGGGGACGTCGAGACCGGGTGGACGGCGGCATCGGGAGACCGATCACCCCACGTGACGTTGAGCTGGGACGAAGCGCGTCTGGTGCGCGGGATCGAAGTCCGCCTCGATCCCGCGCTCGCCGCCTCGGCGCCTGTGACGGTCCGCGTCGTCGGCGACGACGGTGAGGCGCGAAGCGGATTCGTTGGATCCGACAATGTGGCGCGCTTCTTGGGTGGGCTGACCACGCGTTCCCTCGTAGTCACCTTTCCGAGGATCCGGCCAGAAGGAACCTACGACCCGTTCACTCGAAGGACGGACCTGCTGCCCGTCGGGGTCTCTGAGCTGGTCCCCGTCGGGGTCGAGGACCTCGTGCTGGGGATGGATGCGGCCGACGTGATCACAGCCGGCTGCGGCAGCGGCCCCGAGCTCGTTGTCGGCGGCCGTCCGGTGGCGACGTCAGTCACGGGGACCCGTGGTTCTATCGAGTCCCTCCAGCCCCAACCCTTCACCGTGTGCGATTCGACGCCAGTCCTTCTCGACGACCGTGCTCGCGTTCGCCTGTTGCCGTCGACCTCCTGGCGTGGTGCAAGCCTGCGCCTGGCTCGCGTCGGCGTGCCTCCCCTGACGCCTGGAGTCTTCGTCGGTTCGCAACTCATCGAGGACACACCCGACCGACGGATCGTGGCCCTCGAAGCGAGGGAGGAGCCAGTGGTGCTCTCGCTCCTCGAGAACGTCAACCGCGGATGGGTCGCGCAGTTGGACGGTGCCGATCTCTCGCCAGTGACCGTCGACGGCTGGCATCAGGGTTGGGTCGTCCCCGAGGGTTCGGCGGCCTCGGTGACCCTGACGTTCGTTCCTCAGCGTGGGTATCAGGCCGGGCTGGTTGTCGGCCTTTTCCTGGTTGTCGGCCTGCTGCTCTTGGCCCTCATCCCCGCCGGGGCGGCCGTGCGTCAACCGCTGCGGGCAGGGCCGTCCGGTCGGGCCGATCGAGGGGTGTTCGCCGCGGCGTTCCTCTGGCTGGGTGGTCTCGCCGGCGCGGCGGTTCTCCTCGCCGTGTGGGCTACCCGCTCGCTGTCCGCGAGCCGGCAGGGTGGGTCGAGGTGGGCGGTGGCCATGTCGCTTGCGCCGCCCACCTTGGTCCTCGTCGGCGGGACGTCGTTGGTCCGTGCGCCGTGGGGCTCTTCGATGGGCTACGCGGGCGACCTGATCTGGCCACAAGCCTGTCTGCTCCTCGCCCTTGGCTTGGCGCTCGCGCCCGGCTCAGGTGACCAGCGAACGCAATCGCTGGGCGGGCCGCTCGACGGCGACCCAGCTGAGCCAGGCGACCGCGAGGCTGACGGGGAGGGTCACGCTCAGGAGGAGCCAGAAGTGGCCGGTGAATGGCTCGACGCCGAGGACGCGGAAAGCGATGTCGAGCACGAGGACATGCCAAAGGAAGAGCCCGTAGGAGATCCTGCCGAGCCAGCGCATCGGACGTGAGGCCAGGGCGCTGTGGGTGCGGGTGCCGGTGCCGAAAGCCGCCGGCGCGATGAGCAGAACGGCCACTCCGGCGTACAGCACCGACTTGGCCAGCGCTTCACCGGGTGCGGAGAATCCGGTGAGGCCCCGAGGACCAGCGAGGGGGGTCGACGCCACCAAGAACAGGCCGAGGGCAACGGTCCAAAGTGTCCAGGGGGCCGAGCCGAGGTCAGCCAGAACGTTGGTGACTCTCGGCCAGGTGCGCTCGCGCGTGGCCACCACGAGGACCCCCAAAGCCAGGCCCGGGGCGAACCAGGGGAGATAGCCCGGGAGCCAGAGCGCAGCCACGGATCGGTCGAAGACCTCGCTGGTCTGGATGACCCAGATCCAGAGGAGTCCGCCGGCCGCGAGGAGCCCGCATCCGCCGAGAGCTGCGGGTACCCCCCACTGTCTGAGCACTCGGGCGAGCAGATAGCCCAGGAGAGGGAGCGCAAGATAGAAGGCGACCTCGGTACACAGGCTCCATGTTTGGGTGAGGCCGGGAACGAGGTCACCAGGGCGGTAGATCTGGAGGAGGGCCAGGTTGGCCCGGATTGTGCTCGCGGAGGCCTCGCTGTTTGCCGGCACCAAGGTGAACGCTGCGAGGACCACGACCCAATAGGCGGGCAGGATGCGCAGCGCGCGCCGCCATAGGTAGCCACGGGTCGATGGTGCTGCACGGGTGCCGAGGCCCTGCTCGGCCCACGGGATCACGAGCAGCAGGCCGGACAGGACGAAGAACACGGCGACCCCTACATCCATCCGGGCGAGAAGTCCGCCTAGGCGGCCATCGAGCGAGGCGCCGGTCTGGAAGCTGACGTGCGTGAGGAGGACGGCCAGGCTGCCCACTGCGCGCATCGCGTCGAGCGCCGGGAGGCGGTACCCGTCGATGGACGGCCCCGGAGCAGCGGCGTCAGCGGCGACCGCCCCCGTCGCGGTCAAGGCTGGCCAGGTGGGGAGAGTCCGACGGCGTCCGGGTCTGCTGCTGCCTGCCTGTTACCGACGTCGATGCGGTCGATGCAGACCCCGACTCCGGGTGTCTCAACCGACACCTCGATCGTCGATCCGACGTCGGCAAGGGCGAAGTAGACATCGTGCAAGCCGCGCGTAAGGGGAACCTCGACGCTGGTATCCCCGAGGGTGAATGTGGCGACTGTGTCGGCTCCTGCCAGGTAGCCCACCTTCACCGTCCAGTTCCACTCGAACACTGGTCGGTCCAGCGGGATGCTGGTCGTACCGTTGGTCACGGCCCAACCACATCCTGAGTTTGGGCCGGGCTTCGACCGGATGCCGACCACCTCTCCGGGGACGACCCGCCCCTTGGGAGTGATGGTCCAGAGCTCGGTGACCGACTGGACGAACTCAGGTCGGTCCTGCAGCGGTCTCAGCACATAGGACGTCCCGTTGTATGGAGTGAACCATGCCAGAACCACAGCGCCAGGCACGGGTTCGTCAAGGAGCTGGGTCTCCCGGGGCAAGGAAGCCAGTTCGCGCTTGGCCGTCTCGATGTAGACCCTCGCGTCATTGGTGCGCCATGCCTCGGCGAGAACGATCGAGGACCAGACTGCCCCGACGCACCAGAGAACGAGTACAACCCATCCGATAGCCCGACTGGTGTCAGCGTTGCGACGCAGCCAGGCTCGAAGGCCAGCGCTCTCGGCACGCCACGCCTCGGTCTCGCCGCGCACGGGAAGCAGTGCGTAGCCGATGAGAAGGGCGAGGACAAGAGAGAAGTCTGCGTAGTAGCGGTACTCGAGTGCCACTCCGGCGCCGAAGGCCCCAGCCCTTCCCCAGACGAGAAGCGCGATGTCAGCGGCTAGGTATCCGGCAGCCACAACCCACATGCGTCCCATGCCGCGTCGGCAGGCCAGCGACAGTGCACCGAAGAGAACCAGACCCACCCACGAGGCAAGGAGCAACAGCGTCGGTGGTGCAGGGGCGTACCCCAGTAAGGAAACGGCCGGGGTCCAGGCCCATGGGCCGCTGGACGTCGCTGGGACCACTCCCAGCGCGACCGAGTCCAAGACGAGGTCCGCCGCGACACCGGTGGTGGGGCCGGCTGCGTACTCCGTGCTGACCTGGTGGAGGTAGAGCCCGATCCAGGCCCCAACTTCGGCGAGGAGGGCAACCCAGAGCACCCAGTGTCGACGGAACACGCGCCAGAGATCGCGGATGGCTCCGTGCTCGCGCTCGAGGACCCAGGTCAGCCCGAACAGCAGGGGGACGATCAGCACGGCCTTTTCGAAGAACGCGAGCCCCAACAGGGTCGCCAGGCAGGTCCCTAGGGCAGCTCGCCAGCGCCGGTTCCTCAGCCAGCGGACATGACAGCGAATCGCCAGCGCCATGCCAAGCTGCAGCCCGATCGAGTTGAGCGATGCGGCCCACCAGAGGAAGGCCGGGAGGGTCAGCGCGCCGAAGAGGTAGAACGACAGCGGGGCCAGGATCGCCGTCCGTCGTCCGAAGAGCTCACGGAGGAGCCCGAGTACGGCCAACGAGGCCAGCAGTTGGACCAACACCATGACGAGAACAGCGGGACCGTGTTCGAGGGGGAGGTAGTTGGCAAGCGGCCACACGATGGCCTGCCCCGCCGGCATCAGGTGGTTGCCACGGTCCTGGAATAGATAGGCCAGATCGAAGGGCTCACTGGCTCCCAGGGTGTAAAAGACGAAGTCGTCTTGGGTGAAGTACGCGCCGAGGCCCATGAGCAGCCGGAGGACGGCCTGCAGGATCACCAGCCCCAAGCCGACCCGCCAGACGGTGCGTGGGGCCAAGACCAGCCATGAGTGAACGTGGTCCGGAGGCTGAGTTTCCGTTGGGTTCGCCGTCGTCACTGTCCGCCCTCGGCATTGGGGCGGGCAGCGAGGCGCTGCTGCCAGGAAATCCGGGCAAGGTCGCCAAGAGCGTGGGACATCTGCGCGACCCCGAGGGTCCCGCCGGGGACATCGTGCCAGGCCTCCAGGGGAACCTCGCGGAAGGCATCGAGGGTCAGGCCGGGCGACCCGTCGGCGCCGACGCGTAGTCGTCCCAAGAGTTCGACATCGAAGACCCATCGCGACAGAAAGGGATCTGCGAGGGCGGCCCGCAGACTAGGGGTGGCTCTAAAGACCTTGGCCCCGCACTGCGTGTCGTAAACAGCCATGCCGAGGCTCGTGGCTGCCAACGTCCCGAAGACCCGGCCGAGATAGTGGCGGCGGGCTCTTCGTTCGATGTGCGTCCCGAGCAGGGCGACCCGCGACCCGAGCACAACGTCGAGCGTCGGGTTGTTGATGAGCACGTTCACCAAGCGAATGAACTCCTCGGGAGGTGTGGAGAAGTCGGCGTCGAGGTAGCCGACGACCGGAGCCCCGCCTTGGAGTGCGTGGTTCAGTCCGTGACGTACGGCCTCGGCCTTGCCCATGTTCTTCTCGAGGGCGAGAAGCTCAAGCTCGGTCCGGGTGGCGACCAGCGCCTGCACCAGGGTCACCGTCGCGTCGGTCGATCCGTCATCGACGAGAAGCACGTTGAGCCCTCCCGCTTCGGCAAGACGAAGGACTGCGTCGGTGTCCAACCGGTTGGCCTCGTTGAAGCACGGGATCACCACGACGGGTCGCAGGGCAGCCTCGATCATGGCTTGGTGCACAGAGCCCAGTATGAGAGCCCCGGCAGTTGAAAGCCCCGGTCGCTCAACCGTCGTGAGACGTCGGCGTCACCGCGCAGAACGGCGTTGACGGCTCGTGTGGTGCGGGCTCCGCCGTGCCAGGAGCCGATGCCGGCGGATGGGGTCCGTCGACCGAGTCGCTCACCTGCGACTTGCGCCAGACGTGGGAGGAGAAGTCCGTGAAACAGCCCCCCTTCGGTCTCGATGACCAATCCGGCCTGCCAGAAGACCGACCTTGCGGCCCGCGGGGAGTACCGCCGGAAGTGGCTCAGGGCGACGTCGTGCTGGCTGAAGAGCGGCTGCCAGGCGGGGACGCTGATCAGCGCGGTCCCTCCTGAGCGCAGCCGGTCAGCGACGATTCGCGTCAGGAACGTGCGATCGGCCTCAACGTGTTCGATGACGTCGAGCAGCAACACCCGGTCAAAGGTCCCGGTCGGCTCATCGGCTGAGTGGGAAATCTCGGGGTGGTTGTCGCCCAGCGTCTTCAGCAGCGAGGAGTCGTAGTTGATGTCCCAGCAGACGAAGGTTGCGCCGGTCGGGGAGGCCTCGGCGAGCTCCCCCGTGAGCCAGCCGTCGCCGGCGCCGACATCGAGCCAACGGGACTCCCCGGTGAGCAGGCCCCTCCGATTGAGGAGGTCGATGAAGAACCGGGCGCGCGCTGTTTCCCAGGGGTGACGGAGGGATCCGCCGGCCCCGCGCTCGCTGAGATCCATGGGTGCCCAGTCTCCTGTTCCGACGACGGCCGCAGGCTGGTTGTGTGAAGTCGAGGCATGAGTGTGCCGCACATCCATGCGGCCTACCGACACTGCGGACCTGATCTGTGGGCGTTGGACGGCGTTCACTCACAGTTTCCGATACCTTTCACCTCTGGATCGGCCCGCACGTGGGCGGTCGCACGTAGGTCTGGGGAGAGCGATGAAGAGGGTCGTTGGGTTCGTACTCGTGGGACTGGGCGCTTTCTTGCTCGTCCTGGCGCCAACTGTGAAGTGGTGGGCAGCCCCCCAACTGGCAGTCGCTCCGCTGGCCTGTGACCCAGGCCCGCTGTGCGACGGCGGTGTGAGCATCTCCCCGTCGACGGGCATCGCCACCCAACTCTTCGACGTGGCTACGTTGACCACCCTCACTAACGTCGAGCTGGCGGCGACGCGCCGCGTGTCACCCGACCAAGCGGCCAGCGAGGGGGAAGACAACCGGACGGTGTACGACTCCTTCCAGGACATCACCAACCCCGCTGGCGTCACCATCCTTGCGGGCACGACGCGGATGGCGTTCGACGGCCACTCGTCGGCGATGATCAACTGCTGCGAAGCCAACGTCGACGGCAAGCCCATCACCGATTTCACTGGCATCTACTCCTACAAGTTCCCCTTCGGTACCGAGAAGAAGACCTACCAGTACTTCGACACCAGCCTCTTGAAGGCGCTGCCCATCGAGTACGTCAGCACCGAGGAAATTCAGGGCCTGTCGGTCTACAAGTTCGTGCAGACCATCGAGGCCACCCAGTACTCCGAGCTCACGGTTCCGGGGGGGCTCGTCGGTCAGCCGGACGAGGCTTCGGTCGTCGCGCCGCGGTTCTACTCCAACGTGCGCACGCTCTGGGTCGAACCGGTCACAGGCGCCATCGTCAAGGGTGAGGAGGTGCAGAAGCAATACCTTGCCGGCGCTGACGGTGCCACCGAGGCGTTGGTTCTCCTGGCCGCGGTTCTGGCATTCACCGAGGAGAACACCACCGAGGCTGTGAAAAATGCGTCCGAGGGCAAGAGCAGGCTGACCCTCATCCAGCAGACAATTCCGCTGGTGTTCCTCATCCTGGGTCTTCTGCTGCTCGCCGGAGGATTCTTTCTCCTGCGCCGCCAGTCGGATGAATCAGCAGCCACGTCCTAGGGGTGCGTGACCCTGGATCAGGCGCGGTGACTGACGTAGATCGCCGTTCCCGGGAGGAGGGTCCCGCGAAGCGGTGACCAACCTCCCCAGGTGCGGTCGAGATCAGTGGGCCATTCCGGTTCGATGAGATCGTCGAGCACGAAGCCGGCGGCCGTCAGCGCCCGCACGTCATCGCCCACGGTGCGGTGGTGTTCGACATAGATCGGTTGCCCGGAATGGTCGCGTTCGACGTAGGGCGTCTGGTCCCAGTACGACGTTCGTACCGTCAGCCCCTCGAGGCCCGGGTCGTCCGGAAATCCCCATCGGATCGGGTGGGTGACGCTGAAGGCCCACCGCCCACCGGGGCGAAGGACCCGGGCGAGTTCCCGATGCAGGGCGGCGACGTCGGCAACGAACGCCACGGCCCCATGCGCAGAGAACGCCACATCGAAGACATCGTCTCCGAACGGCAGGTTCACTGCGTCGGCCTGGGTGACTGGCGTGCGCGCGCCCACCTCGCCGTCGAGCCTGCGGGCATGCTGGAGCTGGCCGTGGGAGACGTCCACGCCGTACGCCTCCGCGCCTCGGCCAACAAGCCAGCGCGCACCTTGTCCGGCGCCACAGCCCACTTCCAGGACCCGTCGGCCATCAACTGGCCAGAGGAGGCCGACGTCAGCCTCGCGCAACCCCTCAGGACCCCACACGAGGTCGGAATCGCCGAGGAAGTCCCCGTGCTCGGCCTGATAGTCATCCGCTAGTCGATCCCAGCCGACTCGGCTCGCGCGTCGGGACTCCGCCGGGGTCAGAGACGAGCGCCCGGCGGCGGCCGTTGGTCCGGGGGGAGGCTCGATTGACCCGTTCATGAGCGCAAACGTAGACTGAGCGGGCGTTGTGGGCCTCGCGCGCGTCTCAGACCGAGCAGGCTCGCGCTCGACCATGTCTCCTGGCTGCACGCGGGCTGTCCTCAGCCCGTCAACGACCTGGGTTCCGGCACGTTCGATCCACGGGTCCGCCGCGCACCGTCACGATCACTGTCCCCCGACGGGGAAGGCCATCAGGGCCTTGACCGTCCGATCCCTGTCCGCATCGGAGCAACCACCCCGTATGACCGCCACCACCGAGTTCGACCCGGTCGTCTCGACCACCCCGCAGGTCGCCATCAATGACATCGGCACCGCCGAAGACTTCATGGCCGCCATCGATCTCACGATCAAGTGCTTCAACGACGGCGACATTGTCGAAGGAGTCATCGTCAAGGTCGACCGCGATGAGGTGCTCCTGGACATCGGCTACAAGACCGAGGGCGTCATTCCCTCCCGTGAGCTGTCGATCAAGCACGACGTCGACCCCAACGAGGTCGTCAAGGTCGGTGACGAGATCGAGGCCCTCGTCCTCCAGAAGGAGGACAAGGAAGGCCGCTTGATCCTGTCCAAGAAGCGCGCCCAGTACGAACGCGCCTGGGGCTCGATCGAGAAGATCAAGGATGAGGATGGCATCGTCGAGGGTCAGGTGATCGAGGTCGTCAAGGGCGGACTCATCATCGACATCGGCCTGCGTGGCTTTCTTCCCGCCTCGCTGGTGGAGATGCGCCGCGTTCGCGACCTTCAGCCGTACGTCGGCCAGAAGCTCGAGGCCAAGATCATCGAGCTCGACAAGAACCGCAACAACGTCGTGCTGTCGCGTCGTGCCTGGCTTGAGCAGACACAGTCGGCCGTACGCCAGGATTTCCTGACCACCCTCCAGAAGGGGCAGGTTCGGCCCGGCGTCGTGTCCTCCATCGTCAACTTCGGGGCCTTCGTGGACCTGGGTGGTGTCGATGGTCTCGTGCACGTGTCGGAGTTGTCCTGGAAGCACATCGATCACCCGTCCGAGGTGGTCGAGGTCGGCCAGGAGGTCACCGTCGAGGTACTCGACGTCGACATGGACCGCGAGCGGGTGTCACTGTCGCTCAAGGCAACCCAGGAAGACCCGTGGCAGCAGTTCGCCCGCACCCACCAGATCGGCCAGGTCGTGCCCGGCAAGGTCACCAAGCTCGTCCCGTTCGGCGCGTTCGTTCGCGTTGATGAGGGCATCGAGGGCCTGGTGCACATCTCCGAGCTCGCCGAGCGGCATGTGGAGATCCCGGAGCAGGTCGTCCAGGTCAACGATGACATCTTCGTCAAGGTCATCGACATCGACCTCGAGCGTCGCCGGATCTCACTGAGCCTCAAGCAGGCCAATGAGGGCACCATCGGCGAGGCCGTCGCAGGCGACTTCGACCCCACGCTCTACGGCATGACCGCGTCCTACGACGAGGCTGGCAACTACATCTACCCCGACGGGTTCGACCCCGAGACGGGCGAATGGCTGCCGGGTCACGAAGTGGCGCAGGCGGAATGGGAACGGCAGTACGCCGTGGCCCAGACCCGGTTCGAAGCCCACAAGGTGCAGGTCGTCGAGGCGCAGAAGGCTGAAGCTGAGGCTGTCGCCGAAGGCGCGGCCGCGTCGACGTACTCCTCGGAGTCTGCGACCGAGGCCGAAGGCGAAGAGGGCGCCGAGGCGCCGGTCGCCGAAGGCACCCTCGCGACCGACGAGGCCCTCGCGGCCCTGCGCGAGAAGCTCGCCGGAGGCGAGTAGCCACCCCGCTGAGTGTGACGTTGTGTACGCGACACGCCGCGTGTTGCGTACACAACGTCACACTCACCGGGGGCAGTGGAGAGTGGCGGCATGCTGAGGGTCGGGCTGACGGGCGGGATCGGGTCGGGGAAGAGCACCGTTGCGGCGCTGCTAGCAGAGCGAGGCGCGGTCGTGATCGACGCGGACGTGCTAGCCCGCGAGGTTGTTGCGCCGGGGACACCGGGCTACGACCGCGTGGTGGCCACCTTCGGCCCAGACGTGCTCGCCCCTGACGGCACGCTCGACCGTCCTCGGCTCGGCCAGCTGGTCTTCGCGGATGCGGACTTGCTGGCCGCACTCAACGGGATCGTGCACCCACTCGTTGCTGCCCGGTCCGCGGATCTGGCGGCCGAAGCCCCGGAGGATGCCGTCCTGGTCATGGACATCCCCCTGCTGGTCGAGAATCACCTCGAGGGCGCCTACGACGTTGTCGTGGTGGTCGATGCGCCGGACGACGTACGCCTTGACCGGCTCGTGAGGGTACGTGGCCTGCCCGAGGCTGACGCCCGATCCCGGATGGCGGCGCAGGCAAGCCGCGAGGAACGGCTGGAGGCCGCGGACTTCGTGGTTGACAACTCCGGCGACCCGACTGAACTCGCGCAGGCCGTTGATTCGCTGTGGTCCGACCTCGTTGCGGCCAGCGGCTGACGCACTGGGACACCGCTGCGACCGATTGCGAGTCGTCGTTGTCGGCGGCCCGTCGTACGGTGGCCCCATGAGGCCGGTCAGTGAACTCGTCCGTACCGTGGCGCCCTTCGAGGTGATTGCGGACTTCCAGCCCTCCGGTGACCAGCCGACGGCCATCGACGATCTTGAGCGGCGGATCCTGGCGGGGGAGAAGAACGTCGTCCTCCTGGGAGCGACCGGCACCGGCAAGTCCGCGACGACCGCGTGGCTGGTGGAGCGGCTCCAACGCCCCACCCTGGTGCTCGCCCCCAACAAGACCCTGGCCGCGCAGCTGGCCAACGAGTTCCGCGAACTGCTGCCCAACAATGCCGTCGAGTACTTCGTCAGCTACTACGACTACTACCAGCCCGAGGCCTACATCCCTCAGACGGACACCTACATCGAGAAGGACTCCTCGATCAACGACGAGGTGGAGCGGCTCCGGCACAGTGCCACCAACTCGCTGCTGACGAGGCGGGACGTGGTGGTGGTCGCATCGGTGTCGTGCATCTACGGTCTGGGCACCCCGCAGGAGTACGTCGACCGGATGGCCCGGCTCAAGGTTGGCGACCATGTCGAGCGCGACGACCTGTTGCGGCGGTT
>JANPBY010000194.1:0-12379 GCA_031430645.1 Actinomycetes bacterium | reverse complement strand
CCACTCGGACCTCGGGCTGGCCGCCTCCACTGCGGCTTCGACCGAGCGCGCGAGGGCTTCCCCTAGCGGCTTGGCCAGGCCCAGGCGCCCGTGCTCCTTGTGCGCTAGAAGCGCTTCCCGGACTGCGCCGCCGTACGCCGTCACCGTCCAGGTAGGCGGGAACCCGTCCGGACAGGGCGTGGGACGCGTGCGGAGCCCTGGTCCGTCCAGCGCTCTGCGGCAAGTGGCACACCATAGTTCGCGCGCAGCCCCACAACCCGAGCATGAGCGCGGCACGACGAGATCGAGCAGCGCCTCGAGAAGGTCACGCGCGACGCCTTGTGAACTCATCCACCAAGCGTGAGCGGACCACACGCTGCTTGACATGGGATGACTTCGGTCTGTGGAGGACTGCGGTCTGTGGAGGACTGCACCGTGAGGACCAAACATCGGCAGCTCTGCAGTTGTGCCTGACGTGTACGGTGCGCCAAACGACACCGGAGGCGCGCCATGGCACCGGATCCCACGTAGCTTAGGCACTTCGCAGAGACCTATACAGCGGCCTGGTGCAGCATGGACCCGGCTTCGGTGGCGGCGCACTACGCGCCCGAGGGATCCCTTGCGATCAACGGCGGAACGCCTGCTGTGGGCCGCAACGCGATCACCGCGGTCGCCGCGAGCTTCTACGAGGGGCTCCCCGACATGCAGGTCTCCCTCCGAGATCTCGTGCTCGACGGGGATCGGATCGAGTACCACTGGACCTTCACCGGCACCAACACCGGCCCGGGTGGAACAGGGAACTCGGTGCGGGTGGACGGCTTCGAGTCATGGACACTGACCGAGGACGTCTTGATCGCCGCCTCGATCGGGAGTTTTGACGTAGAGGAGTACGCGCGCCAGCTGGCCGAGGGCGTTTAGGTGAACCGCTGAGCAGCGTTCGTAGGCGCTCGGTCAGCCCGGGTAGGAGGGATCTGTTCCCTTGCCGACTTCTTGCCAGCCGACCGCGGTGTCGATCCAAAGCGTGCCGTCGTCGGTCGAAACGATCAGCGGCTTCCCGGGGGCGGCAGCGATTCGCGTGGGTGCCGATAGCGAACCGGCGGCGCGTCGAACTGCGCCATCCGGCTCGACGAGCAGAGGCTGAAGGACGCCATTCGGTTCCTGGCCTAGAACAGCCATCCGGTCTGCGTCGGCCCACGCGACATCGGCAACATCAACCAAGGTGGACTCCGCCCTACGCAGTCCCGCCAACGCGATCTCGTTGCCCGCGCGCTCAATCCGCGCAACAAACAAACTGCGCCCGGACTGCCGGTCCCCGACGATGATCGCGACCCGAACTCCGTCCCGAGCCACACGTAGCGTCACGACCCGTTGGCCATCCAACTCCGGCGCCGTGACGCGCACGGGCGCTTCGTCGCCCAAGCGCACCGCCCACACGGCCGAGCCCTTGGCCGTACGACCAACGGTCCAGACGGTGCCGAAGGGATCCCAGGAAGGAGTCGTGAGACCGATCCCCGTCAACCTGCTCCGCACCGGAGCAGCCGAAGTGGGAGTGGTCAGATAGAGGTCCTCACGCGTCGGCGACAACGCCGCTAGCTGGTCGCCCTCGGGAGACAGCGCAGGGGCGACCCCAGCGATCGTGCCGTCCCCGAGCTTGCCCGGAACCGCGATCTGCTCATCTCCGATCAGGCGAACCAGGCGCCCCTCCACCGAGAGCACCGCGTCGCCCACAGCCGGCCCGTCGGGCGCGAACTGTGGCAACGCGTCTCGTTTCAGAACGGCGTCCACGCCGGGCAGCGAGACCCCCCCAGAGGTGATGCGCACCGCCGAGACGTCGGGCAGCTGGCGCAGCGTCCAGACGAGCTGGGCGGAGAGCGCCAGCCGGTCCTCGAGGTCGGCAGCGAGGACTGAGTCGTCCAGATCGACTTGGACGACTCCGTCCTGCACCGGCGCGGACGGGACACTCAGAGCCGTGCCGGTCGGGAATGCCGACCGGACCGCAGGGGCGAGCCAGTCCGTGGGACCGGCGAGCAGTTCGGTCACCAGGCTGGTGGAAGCCACCGGGCCGACAGGCACGAAGATCGCGTTCGGCACCAACCGCGTAGAGGTGGGGTCAAGGAAGTAGAGGTCGAAGGATCGGTAGGAGCGATCGACGTCAAGTGGAGTGAGAAACAGTCCGTTGGGAAGGTCTGCGATACGCCACTGGCCATCGACGCGACGCAGGCTGAACTGGGCCTTGGCGGCACTGTCGGTCGCCGCGGCCGTGTACTCCCCTCGGGCGGTGATGGCCGCCACCTGCCGGGCGCGAAGCTCGAGCACGTTGCCTTCGAGGTCCACCACCAGGCGGGCGGCGTCGTCGGAGTAGACGACCGTCCCCTGTTTGGGGTCCCAGGCGGCCGCGGCTTCGGGGGCGAGGAAGGACCGCGCGACTGCATGGTTGTCGTCGAAGGATGCTGAGGCGCGAAGGAAACCTTCAATCACCTGCTGCTGGCCGATACCATCAGCCGGCCCTTTGGCCAAGACCCGGACGAACGGGTCGTCCCGCTCGGTGCGTACCTCTCCGCGCTGCTCGACTGGTCCCGAGGTCGGAATGGACGCACACGCGCTCACCGTCAGCAGCGCACCCACGGCTATCAGTGCGCGCAGCGCCAAACCGCCCTTCATCGGACCCTCGGGACCGGGGCGGCCGCAGCGAGCGGCACGCGACGGTCAGTGCGGGCGTCGGTCGGCTCAAGCGGGAGAGGAGAGCCTTCGAGGTCGGCACGGGACTTGCGGGGCAGTGTGAGCCGGAAGTTGCACCCATCTCCAGGCACTCCCCAGCCTTGGAGCCACCCGCCGTGCAGGTGGGCATCCTCGAGGGCGATGGCTAGTCCGAGCCCGGTGCCTCCGGTGCTGCGCGCCCGGGCAGGGTCAGCACGCCAGAACCGGTTGAACACCAGCGCGGACTCCCCCGGACGAAGGCCGACGCCGTGGTCGCGCACGGAGATGGCTACCGCGTGCCGATCCGCGGCCACCGTCAAGAGAACCGGGCGGCCCTCGCCGTGCTCGACGGCGTTGCCGAGGAGATTGGTGAGGATGCGCGAGACCCGACGACCGTCGACCACGGCGATGCAGGGAGTCGTGGGCGCCTCCAGTACCAGCTCGCTGCCCTTGCGCTCGGCGTGCGGCTCGGCCGCCTCGAGGCTTCTTCGGGCTAGCTCCACGAGATCCACCGGCTCGGCCTCGAGCAGCGCGGCCCCTGCGTCGTACCGGCTGATCTCCAACAGGTCGGCGAGCAGGAGCTCGAACCTGTCGAGCTGGGTCTGCAGCAGCTCCGCCGACCGTGAGGTTGCCGGGTCGAAGTCCTGGCGGGCGTCGTGGAGCACGTCGGCCGCCATCCGCACCGTCGTCAAGGGTGTACGCAGCTCGTGCGAGACGTCGGAGACGAACCGACGCTGGACCCGGGAGAGGTCTTCGAGTTGTCGGATCTGACCCTGCAGCGAACTGGCCATCTGGTTGAAGGAGGTGGCGAGCTTGGCGAGATCGTCCTCACCGACCACGGCCATCCGTTCCTCGAGGCGGCCTGCGGAGAACTGCTCGGCGGTTCGAGCAGCCATCCGAACTGGTGACACGACCTGCCGGGTGACCAACCAGGCGATCCCGCCGAGGAGGAGGACCAAGGCGATACCGGCGACGGCAAGGGTGCGCTTGACCAGGGCCAGGGTGTCAGCCTCCTGGCTGAGCGGGAAGAGGTAGTAGAGCTCGTACGACCCGACTTCGGGCAACGCCAGAGGTGCTCCGACCGCAAAGCCAGGCACCGCTACCCGGTCGTCGGCGTAGGTGATCTCGGTGTAGGTCGAGGACTGCCGTTGCTTGTCACGCACGGCCTCGCGCAGGGCAACCGGGACGCTGGCGGCCGAGACCTGGTTGGAGCCGAACTCAGGCACGTCGCTGATGAGGTTGCCCGGCGAGCCCAAGAGCAGGACCTCATAGATCGACGGGTTGCCAGCCCGATTTGCCAGTTGCCGGGCGATGCCGTCGACCAGGGCCACGTTGCTCACCGGATCGCCACCACCGCGCTCGGCCGCATCGGCGAGCAGCTGGGCCTGCGCGAGACCGGCGCGAGCCTCGTCCAGGGCGGAGCGTTCCTTGGCTGCGAGCAAGCCATCGGTAACCCGCCCCAACAGGAACTGAGCGAGAACGACGAGCACCACCAGGGACAAGGCGAGGGTGGTGAGCACGACTCGCAGATAGAGCGAGGAACGCCACCCATGGCGCGCCCGCCGAAACGGTCGGGTGGCAACATCGCGGCTACTCAGCAGACCCGACCAGATCCGGTCCCCTGCGCTAGGGCTCTCGAGGTCAGTCATGGTCATCCGGTGATCGGGCGGCGTCAGAGATCGCGTCGGTGGGCACCGGGCGTCACTCGCCGCCGGACGCGCCAGCCTTGTAGCCGACACCACGCACGGTCACGACGATCTCCGGGTTCTCCGGGTCGCGCTCGATCTTCGAGCGGAGCCGCTGAACGTGGACATTGACCAACCGGGTGTCCGCGGCGTGCCGGTAGCCCCAGACCTGGTCGAGGAGCAGCTCGCGGGTGAAGACCTGCCAGGGCTTACGAGCCAACGCCACGAGGAGATCGAACTCCAGCGGGGTGAGGTTGATCAGCTCCTGACCGCGGCGTACGGCGTGGCCGGCGACGTCGATCGTCAGGTCGCCGATGGAAAGCGCACCCTGCGCCGGATCCTGGGATGGGCGCAGCCGCGCGCGCACCCGGGCCACCAGCTCCTTGGGCTTGAACGGCTTGACGACGTAGTCGTCGGCGCCACTCTCGAGACCGAGCACGACGTCGATCGTGTCGCCCTTGGCTGTGAGCATGACGATCGGCACCCCGGACTCCGCGCGGATCTGTTTGGCGACGTCGATCCCATCACGTCCCGGGAGCATCAGGTCGAGGAGCACGAGATCGGGGCGGGTCTCGCGGAAGGCGTCGAACGCCTTGGCTCCGTCAAAGCAGAAGAACGGCTCGAAGCCCTCACCACGCAAGACGATGCCCAGCATTTCGGCCAACGCGGTGTCGTCGTCGACGACAAGCACGCGCCCCTTCATCGGTGTCCCTCTCCGGTCATCCAGACAACGGTACGGGCAAGAACGCCCGCTTCGCCCTCTCCGACGAAATCTCAGGCTCGGTGGTTCCCCCCAGGCTGACTGCCCTCCTCCGAAGCGCGCCCTGCCGCGCGTCCGCGACACCAGCGGGTGCAGGTGAAACGATGGAGCCATGACCGACCAGCCAGAGTGGGGCCACCCTGACCAGGAACCCACGCCGCCCCACCCCGGGTGGTCTCCTCAACAGCCGGGCGCCGTCCCACCACCTCCGCCCGCTGGCTACGTGAACTACCCCCCGCCTGGCTACTCCCAGCCGCCTCCGCCTCATCAACCTCCGCCCCCACCGCCCTACCCACCGCAGTACGGCGGCTACGCCTACGCTCCGCCAGCTGCACCGAAGCCCGGGGTTATCCCCCTGCGTCCGCTTGCAGTCGGCGAGATCCTCGATGGGGCCATTCAGTGCGTCCGAGCCAACCCCAAGATCATGCTCGGCCTGTCAGCGGTGGTGGTGACGATCAGTCAACTGATCTCCTTCGGCCTGACCGCGGCGTTCGCTCAAAACCTCAACTCCTTGGATGTAGAGACTGCCTCACCGGAGGACGTGCTCGGCAGCCTCGGCGGGTTGGTCGGCGCCAGCCTGATCGGGACGCTGATCACGGCGCTGGCCCAGGTGATTCTTGCCGGGGTGCTGACCGTGGTGGTTAGTCGCGCCGTGCTCGGCAACACGACCACTCTCAGCGAAGCGTGGACCCAGCTCAGGCCCAGGCTGCTCAGTCTGGTGGCGGTCTCACTCCTCGTCTTCGTCCTTTCGTTTCTTGGCTTGTTCCTGTGTTTGCTGCCCGGAGTCTTCTTGTACGTCATGTGGTGGTTGGCTGGGCCAGCCTTGATCCTCGAACGTGGAGGCGTCACCACCTCGATGAGGCGGTCCTGGACCCTCGTGAGGGGTTCCTGGTGGCGCACGTTTCTCATCGTGGTCCTCACCGTGGTGCTCACAGCGGTGATTGCGGGCATCGTTGCCGTCCCGTTCGGGTTCATCGGCGGGTTCGGCCAGTTCACCGGCAGCGGCACCGAGATCGGGACGATCAGCACCCTTTCGTTGTTCGGCAGCACCTTGGGAGCCATCGTGGGCGGGACGTTGACGGCGCCGTTCACTGCCGCAGTCACCGTCCTGCTCTACATCGACCGACGGATGCGACTTGAGGGGCTCGACCTGGAGCTGGCCAGGGCCGCGGCCGCGCAACCCGTTCCCGACTCCCCGACCGCGTGATCGAAACCTCGGTGATTGCCGCGCTCACCGAAGTCCCGGTCGATCTCGGCCGGGAGGAAGCCCAGCGCCTCGCCGAGGAGGAGCTGGCCAAGCCCGCCTATCACGTCGACGACCCGAGTCTGTTCGAGCGCGCCATCCAGTGGCTGATCGACAAGGTCGGTGAGCTGCTCGAGACCGCGTCCCGCGTCCTCCCTGGCGGCTTGTGGGGCCTCGCCCTGCTGGTCGTACTCGGCGTCGTGGTCGTCGCGGTGGTGCTGTGGCGAGGTGGACCGCTGCGCCGCTCCGCCGCTGGCGACACCGCACTGTTCGTCGGACAGGCCAGGTCCGCGGTCCAGCACCGCCGGGCGGCCGACCAGGCCGCTGCCAGCGGTCGGTGGGAGGAAGCAGTTCGGGAGCGATACCGGGCGATCGTGCGCTCTCTCGAGGAGCGGACCATCCTCGAGGCCCGCCCGGGCCGTACCGCCGACGAAGCGGCCGCTGATGCGGCGCTTGCGCTCCCGTTGCTCGCCGAGAACCTGCGGACAGCCGCGCTCACCTTCGACGCCGTGGTCTATGGCGGCCGTCCGGCCTCCTCCACCGACGATCGGTTCCTCCGTGAGCTCGACCGTGCTGTTGCCGCAACGACTCCTCGGGCCCACGCGGAGGGAGCCCGGTGGTGACCGCGTCGACTTCAGTGGCTCCCGGGACAGCTCCCGCAACCTCAGTTTCCCCGACGAGCCGCCGGATGCTCCGGTCGGGTCGCGGCCCGGCGATCGTTGGCGGCCTGGTCCTCCTTGGCGCGCTGGTGATCGCCTGGGCGACCTCAGGAGGCCGGGTCGGTTTCCTCGATCCCGACGCAGTCAGCCCGACCGGGAGCAAGGCGGTGGCCGAAGTCCTGCGCGACCAGGGCGTCGAGGTCATCCGGGCGGCGGGCATCGCAGAAGCGACCCAAGCCGGCCCGGGGGACAGCCTGCTGCTGTCGTTCCCCGACCTGCTCACTGTGGAACAAGCCCGCGAACTTGCCTCGACCGACGCCGACCTCATCGTGGTTGGAGCGAGCCGCGAGGACATCGTCTCCGCCTTGGCGCCGGGGTTGTCCACGCTCCCCGGCGAGCGACCCAAGGTTCGCGACCCCTCCTGTGATCTCGGCGCGGCCGTCCGCGCCGGCAACGCCCTGACCGGTGGGACGGCCTACTCGGTCGCACCAGGAACCCTCGACGCGGTCGGCTGCTACCCGGTCGCAGGCAACGCCACCGTCGTGCAGATCACCGTCGACGGACAACGCATCGTCTTCTTGGGCTTTTCCGGGCCGTTGGAGAACGATCTCCTCGCCCAAGACGGCAACGCTGCTCTCGCCCTCGGGCTGTTGGGCGCGAACCCTCGCCTGGTCTGGCAAATGTCGTCGCCCGATGACTTCCCGATCGAGGAGCAGGCCACCTTCTGGGAGCTCGTCCCGGTTTGGTTCATCGCCGCGCTCCTCCAGGTGGCCTTTGCCGTCCTCCTCATCGCGCTGTGGCGAGGGCGTCGGCTCGGCCCGGTCGTCGTGGAGCCGTTGCCGGTGGTCGTGCGGGCCGCCGAAGCCGCCGAGGGTCGAGGCCGGATGTACCAGCGCGCCGGTGCGCGAGACCTGGCCGCGGAGCGGCTGCGCTCCGCCACCCGAGACCGGCTCGGCCCCCTTGTGGGACTGTCGCGCCGGGCTGACCCGGTCTCGTTGGCCACGGCTGTTGTCAGCCGTACCGGACGCACCGGGCCGGAGGTTCAGGGCCTCCTCTACGGTGGGCCACCACCCGACGACGCCGCGCTGGTGCGGCTCGCTGACGACCTTGACGCCCTCGAGAGGCAGGTCCGCCACCCGTGACCGACCCCACCCCTCCCCTCGACGAACCCCAAGACGCGACCGTCGCCGAGCCGCCGGCAGCAGCGCCAACCGCGCCGGTCGTCGCGACAGTGACGGACTCCAGCGCTGCTGCCCGCACAGCGCTGATGGCTCTGCGGGGGGAGGTGGCCAAGGCTGTCGTCGGACAAGACGCTGCCGTCACCGGACTGGTCATCGCGCTGCTGTGCCGCGGGCATGTCCTGCTCGAGGGCGTCCCCGGCGTCGCCAAGACCCTGCTGGTGCGTACGTTGGCAGCGTCATTGGCGTTGGACACCAAACGGGTGCAGTTCACCCCCGACCTGATGCCCGGCGACGTCACCGGATCCCTGGTCTACGACGCGCGCACCTCGGAGTTCTCCTTCCGCCCGGGCCCGGTGTTCACCAACTTGTTGCTCGCCGATGAGATCAACCGGACACCACCGAAGACTCAGGCGTCGCTCCTCGAAGCGATGGAGGAACGTCAGGTGTCCGTCGACGGGCTACCGCGACCCCTGCCAGACCCGTTCATGGTGTGCGCGACGCAGAACCCGATCGAGTACGAAGGCACCTATCCGCTGCCCGAAGCCCAGCTCGACCGCTTCCTCCTCAAACTGACCATGCCCCTGCCCCCGCGCGAGGACGAGGTTCAGATCCTGACCCGGCACACAGCCGGTTTCGACCCCCGGGACCTCGCCGCGGCCGGGGTCCGGCCAGTCGCCGGGATCGCCGAACTGGCGGCTGGACGGGCCGCAGTCGCCACCGTGACGGTGGCCCCCGACGTGGTCGGCTATGCGGTTGACCTGGCTCGCGCCACTAGGCAGTCTCCCTCGCTGTCGATCGGCGTCTCCCCACGCGGGGCGACGGCCTTGCTGGCTGCGGCCCGCGCTTGGGCGTGGCTGTCGTCGCGGGACTACGTCACGCCCGACGACATCAAGGCCTTGGCCAAACCGGCGCTACGCCATCGCGTACGGCTGCGGGCGGAGGCTGAGCTCGAGGGCGTGACCGCCGATGGAGTTCTCGATGGGGTCCTCGCGTCGGTCCCGGTCCCTCGCTGAGGGCTGCTCGTGGCGCTGACTGGACGACTCGGGCTGCTCGCGCTGCTCGGCGCTGTGGTGGTGGCCGCCCTCGTCGATGCCGCCGACTGGCCCACCCGCCAGGCCTTGCTGGTGGTCAACGGAGTCCTGCTGGTGGCGGTCCTTCTCGACCTGGCGTTGGCCGGCTCAGTGCGCGGGTTGCGGTTCAGTCGGACCGGCGACACCCGGGTACGGCTCGGCGAAGCGGCCGAGGTGGATCTGCTCGTCACCAACCCGGGCCGACGCGCGGTGCGAGGTCGGCTGCGTGATGCCTGGCCACCGTCCGCGGGCGTCGCACAGCAACGGCACAGCCTCGCGCTGCCGCCTGGCGAACGGCGCCGAGTGACTTCTGCGATGCGGCCCACGCGCCGCGGTGACCGCCGGGCGACGCGGGTCACGGTGCGCTCTGCCGGCCCGCTAGGGCTGGCCGCACGGCAGGGGTCCCATGTCGTTCCTTGGACGGTCCGCACGCTGCCGCCGTTCACGTCCCGCAAGCACCTGCCGTCCAAGCTGGCCCGGCTGCGCGAGCTCGATGGCCGAACCGCGGTCATGGTGCGCGGGCAGGGCACGGAGTTCGACTCACTGCGTGAGTACGTCGACGGCGACGACGTACGGTCCATCGACTGGCGCGCGACGGCCCGCTCCGGGGACCTGGTCGTCCGGACCTGGCGACCCGAGCGTGACCGGCATGTCCTGCTCGTGCTCGACACTGGCCGTACGGCGGCCGGACGGGTCGGTGACGCCCCCCGGCTGGACGCCGCAATGGATGCGGCGCTGTTGCTGGCCGCGCTCGCCTCCAAGGCCGGCGACCGGGTCGACCTGATCGCCCACGACCGGGTCGAACGCGCTGCGGTCATCGGCGCCCCCTCGACGGAACTGCTGGCCCAGCTGGTTTCGGCCATGGCCCCGCTGGAGGCGGATCTGGTCGAGACCGACTGGCGGGCTGTGGCCTCGACGGTGCTGCGTCGAGCCGGACATCGGTCCCTGGTGGTGTTGCTCACTGCCCTCGACCCGGCGCCGCTCCAGGAAGGACTGCTGCCGGTGCTCCCGCAACTGGCGCGTCGGCACCGGATCCTGCTGGCCACCGTCGGTGACCCGCGTATTGCTGAGTTGGCCCTCGGTCGGGGCGACGCAGCCGCGGTCTATTCGGCGGCAGCCGCGGCCCAGACGACGGAGGCGCGCGGCCATCTGGAGCAGGTCCTCCGACGACAGGGCGTCGATGTGGTCGACGGCCCGCCCGACGAACTTCCGCCCAAGCTCGCCGACGCCTACCTCGCCCTCAAAGCCGCCGGCCGCCTCTAGCCGTACGCCTAACCTCCGATCAGCCGGCGCTGGGGAGTACGTCTCCGCGCAGGTCGGCCGCCAGGTCACCGGTTTCACCGCGCTGGGCGGCTGGCCGACCGAAGACCACGATCCACGCTACGAAGGCCGCCCAGACCAAGAAGCCGACGAGAATCCGCGCCCAGGTGGGCAGCGGGGACGGGGTGACGAAGGCCTCAACGACACCGGAGACGAGCAGCACCAGCCCCAACCCCAGCGCGATACCCACAGCGGCCCGAGCTTCCCGCGAGAAAGCCTCCGCCCTCGTGAGGCGGCCAGGGTCGATGAGCGTCCACCCCAGTCTCAATCCGACGCCGGCCGCAACGAATACGCAGGTGAGCTCGAGCATTCCGTGCGGAAGGATCAAGCCGAAGAACAGATCGAGGCGACCATTGGCCGCCATCAGTCCACCGGCCACCCCGATGTTGAACGCGTTCTGCCACAAGAGATAGAGGACGGGCAGTCCGTAGAACCCACCGAGGGCGATGCACAGCGCGGCGACCCACGCGTTGTTGGTCCACACCCGGAAGGCGAAGGACGCCGCCGGCGACGATGAGTAGTAGTCCTCAAAATCTTGCTCGACCAGCTGCTTGATCTGGTCGGGTGCCGCTATGGATGCCTGGACGTCGGGGTTGACCGCAACCCACCAGCCGACGAGCAGGCCAACCAGGCAGAAGCCGAACCCCGCGCCCAGCACCCACCATCGAGCTCGCCACACCGCGACCGGGAAGTCGACCCGCAGGAACTGTGCCACTCCGCCCCAACCCGCGCTTGACACCCCGGTGACACGAGCCCGGGCGCGCGCAACCAGCGTCGAAAGTCTGGCCACGAGCGCCGGGTCAGGCGCCCTCGTCTGAACCACCGACAGGTGAGTGGCTACTCGCTGATAGAGGTCGACCAGCTCGTCGCTCTCCGCCCCGGTCAGTCGGCGGGTGCGCACCAGGACCTCGAGCCGGTCCCACTCCGCGCGGTGCGCACTGATGTAGGCGTCGACGTCCATCCAGGTCAGGCTACGCGGGCCTGGTCGAGACGTCGGGCAGGATGGACGACGTGAGCACCTACGGTCCTGCGCAGCCACGCGACATCGTGACGGGCGAGGCGGTGGCGCTTGAGCTGAGACTCGCCCAGATCCCGACCCGAGCGCTGGCCCTGATGATCGACATGTTCCTTCAGGTCAGCCTGCTCTTCGTGCTCTTCTTGCTCCTGAACCTCGGCGGTGGCTCCCTCGACAGCGCCGCCGGCGCTGCCTTCGGGCTCGTGATCGTGGTCAGCGTGCTCGTCGGCTACCCCCTGGTCCTGGAGACACTCACTCGGGGGAAGACCGTGGGCAAGCAGGCGCTCGGTCTGCGGGCAGTCCGGGACGACGGGGGATCGATCCGCTTTCGGCACGCACTGGCACGGGCACTCATCGAGGTCGTCGAGATCTGGTTACTGATCGGCGTCCCCGCTTTGTTCTGCTCTCTGGCCAACAGCCGCGGCAAGCGCTTCGGCGACCTGGCAGCCGGCACGGTGGTCATCCGCGAACGGGTCCCGGCCAAGGCGGGTGGCTTGGCCGCGATGCCCACCGAACTTGCGGCGTGGGCTGCCTCGGCCGACGTCGGTCGCGTCCCCGATGACCTGGCGCTCGCCGCGCGACAATTTCTCGTGCGGGCGTCCGAACTCTCCCCCGACGTGAGGTGGTCGATGAGTCAGCGGCTGGCGGACGACATCCGGCCCTGGCTGGCGCCCCCGCCACCTCGCGGCTATCCCGAACGGTTGCTCGCGGCAGTCGTAGCCGAACGTCGCCAGCGCGAAGAGCTCCGGATGGCCAGCCAGGCGGCGGCC
>JANPBY010000193.1:0-18536 GCA_031430645.1 Actinomycetes bacterium | reverse complement strand
TTGTCCCCGGGGGCCCCGTCATTCAATTACTTCCCCTAGGGGGGGGGGGGGTCCCTCCCCCCCCCCCCCGACCTGCTTTATTCGGGGACAGTTCGCCGTTCGGACCGATCAGTTCGCCAGCCGTTCCCGTCGTCGGAAGGCATGTGCATGGCCACAACCACGATCCAGGCAGCCGAAGGCCGCTCCGCCCTGAGCATCCGGTACCTGATCGGTCGGTACCTCGGCTGGGCCGTCCTCTTGGGATTTGGGGCCTGGTTCCTGTGGAACCTCATTGAGGCGCCTCAACAGGTCATTACCCTTCTGCTGTACGGCCTCAACACTGGCTCGCTCTACGCTCTGATCGCCCTGGGCTACACCTTGGTCTACGGGATCATCGAGCTCATCAACTTCGCTCACGGCGACCTGTTCATGCTGGGCACAATCTTCGCAGCTTGGTTCATGGTCACGCTGCTGGACATGACCACCGTCAGCGCCATGGGATGGATCGCGCTCGTGTTCGGCCTGATAGCAACGGCCATCGTCTGCGCAGGACTGAATGTCGGTTCCGAGCGACTTGCCTACAGACGACTTCGCCGGGCTCCGAAGCTGGCGGCCTTGATCACAGCCGTTGGGGTCAGTTTCATCTTCCAGGCTGCAGGCATCTTCTTCAACGGCTCTGCCCCCCGACAGTGGCCGCGCGCGATTCCCACATCGGGCATCACGATCGGGGGCATCACCGTGGCTTGGTCGACCATCGTGGTCGTTGGCATGACGATCCCCCTGCTGATCGGGCTGAACTTCATCGTCAACAAGACGCTTCGAGGCAAGGCCATGCGCGCGACCGCGCAAGATCAGGATGCAGCCCGGCTCATGGGGATCGATGTGGATCGGACCATCGCCTTCACCTTTGCACTCGGTGGCGCGATGGCCGGCTTTGCGGGGCTGCTCTACATGGAGACGGTCGGGACGACACGCTATGACCTGGGGTTCCAGATCGGCCTGATCGCCTTCACAGCAGCTGTGCTCGGAGGTATCGGCAACCTGAACGGAGCAGTGCTCGGTGGCCTTCTGATCGGTGTGGTGCAGGCTCTTAATGACGGAGCGCCCCACGGCCTCGGCCAGAAGTGGTCGCAGACTGCAGTGTTCACGATCTTGATTCTGGTGATGGTGTTCAAACCCGAGGGCATCCTCGGTAAACCGAGCATTGAGAAGGTCTGACATGGCAACCGTGGACAAGCCAGTGAAGGACATCGCGGCCGCTGGCCCGCCGGAGCTCACGAGTCACAACAGGAAGTGGATCATCGGCTTTCTCGTCGCCGTGGCCGCCGTCTATGTGATGTACCAGCTCATCCTTCCCGAGCTCAACGACTCGGTGAACAAGTCGGTGGAAAAATGGCTGCCGCTCACCTCAGTGAATGAGTCTCTGGTCTGGGTGATCTGTGCGATCGGCCTGAACATCGTGGTCGGCTATGCAGGGCTGCTCGACCTCGGTTACGTCGCCTTCTGGGCCATCGGTGGCTACACCGCCGGCTGGCTGATGTCGGAGTTCTTCTTCAACGTCGACATCAACATCCTGGGAGGCGGGAAGCCCGGCGCCACCGGGATCCATATCAACTTCTGGCTGGTGCTTCTCATCGCCGGCCTGTTCTGCGCCTTGTGGGGGATCATCATCGGTGCCCCGACCCTTCGGTTGAAGAGCGACTACCTGGCGATCGTCACGTTGGGTTTCGGCGAGATCATCCCCCAGGTCTTCTACAACGGGGATGACATTTTCGGTCAGAACATCACCAATGGGATCAAGGGCATCGCGCCGGTGGACGACATCACCCTCCCCGGTCTGCTGCCTGGGGTTCCCAGCTCGCTGGGCGTGTTTGACCTCGAAATCAAGTTCATCGTCTATGTCCTGATCGCTGTGCTCGCCGTGTTCATCTCGTTGCGGATCCGGACCGGTCGCCTCGGGCGTGCCTGGCTCGCTATCCGGGAGGATGAACTCGCCGCCAGCATGATGGGCGTCCCGCTGATGAAGACCAAGCTGGCTGCCTATGCGGTCGGAGCCTTCATGGGTGGATTGGGAGGTGTGGCCTTTGCCACCCAGGTCAATGGAGTCTTCGCTGACCGGTTCAACTTCGCGATCTCCATCACCCTGCTTGCCATGGTCGTGCTTGGAGGCATGGGCAACGTCTGGGGAGTGATCATGGGAGCCCTGCTCTTGTCCTGGTTCAACTCCACGGCACTGCCGAACATTGTCAACAGCACGGACGGGTTCCGCCCGGAGGCCTTGAGCTTCGGCGTGATCAGCTACTTGATCTTCGGGCTCATCCTCGTGCTGATGATGCTGTTCCGTCGGGAAGGGCTCTTCCCCGAGACGCGCACGAGGCAAATCCTGCACGAAGAGGAACGCACCGAGTCTGAAGATCTGCACCACGACCTGGAGGAGCAGTGACAGCCACGCCGGAGACTGAGACCAAGTTCGCGCTCGAGGCCTCCGGGATCACCGTGCAGTTCGGAGGGCTCGTCGCCGTCAACGACGTCACTTTCCTCATCCCCGAGGGTGGCATCGTCAGCCTGATCGGTCCCAACGGGGCCGGCAAGACCACGTTCTTCAACGTGCTCACCGGTCTTTACAAGCCGACCAAAGGCGTCGTCCAGTTGGGTGCAGAAAACATCACAGGGCTCGCACCGCACACGATCGCGAGCAAGGGGCTCGGCCGGACGTTCCAGAACATTCGACTCTTCGGTCTGATGACGGCCACTGAGAATGTCATGGTCGCCATGCACTCGAAGACCAAAGCCGGTCTCATTCCCACCATCTTCTCCTTCCCGTCCCAGCGCCGCGAGGAGAAGGAGGCGAGAGAGAAAGCCCGTGAACTGCTCGACTTCGTCGGCATCGGTTCGACCGCTGATGACTACGCACGCAATCTGTCCTACGGAGATCAGCGGCGGCTCGAGATCGCTCGAGCGCTCGCCCTCCAACCCAAGGTCGTACTGCTCGACGAGCCGACGGCTGGCATGAACCCGAATGAGTCGGCTCAGTTCGTCGAGTTCGTTCACGAGATGCGCGACGTCCGCAAGATCTCGGTTCTCCTCATCGAGCATGACATGAGTGTGGTCATGCGGGTCTCGGAACGGATCACGGTGCTCGACCGAGGCGAGAAGATCGCTGAGGGCAGTCCAGATGAGATCCGCAACGACCAGCGCGTCATCGAGGCCTATTTGGGCAAGACTGGTACCGAGGGGAGCGCTCGATGAGTGTCGACGCAGGGACGAAGCCCGGCGCGCCAGGAGTGGAGCGCAAGGGTGAGGTGATCCTGAGCGTCCGGGATCTCCACGTCTACTACGGCAACATCGCGGCCGTGAAGGGCCTCACGTTCGAGGTCCGGCAAGGCGAGATCGTGACCTTGATCGGGTCGAACGGTGCTGGCAAGTCGACGACCCTGCGTACGATCTCAGGGCTCCTGAGGCCGCGGAAAGGGGACGTCTCCTTCGAGGGCAGGGTCATCACCAAGGATGAGGGGCATCAGATCGTCTCCGCAGGGATCTGCCACTCCCCGGAGGGACGGCGGATCTTTCCACGCATGACCGTCGACGAGAACCTCGACCTCGGAGCGTTCCTGCGCAAGGACAAAATCGAGATCGCCGCCGACCGCGACCGGGTTCTCGAGTTGTTTCCCCGACTGGCCGAGCGGATCAGCCAGAAGGCCGGCACGATGTCCGGTGGCGAGCAACAGATGCTGGCGGTCGCGAGGGCGATGATGGGCAAGCCGAAGGTCATCCTGCTCGACGAGCCTTCGATGGGCCTGGCCCCCGTCCTGGTTGACCTGATCTTCGACATTATCGAGAAGATCAGGGACCAAGGGGTGACCGTGCTCCTCGTGGAGCAGAACGCATTGGCGGCGCTACGCGTTGCGGACTATGCCTACGTGCTGGAGTCGGGGCACCTCAAGCTCGAGGGAGAAGCGCGCAAGCTCTCCGAAGACGATGAGATCGTGCGGGCCTACCTCGGCGGCTGACCCCGCAACGAATCTCGTGGTCCGTCGGACGGACTCGCTTGTTGTTGCGTAGGGTCTGCGCGGGGGGCGGCTCGCACGAGTTCTGCCCTGACGGAAACCGGTGGTGGTCCTAGGGGGCCACGGGGGAGCCGACAAAGCCGAGAGGTTGGGCCTGGTGGGTCGATCTACCGTGACCGTCCGCACAGCCGGACCGCAGGACGCCGATGCTCTGGTTGAGCTTTGGGGGCAGCTTCGGGGCCATGTCGGGCGGACGGCGCAGTACGCGCCGACACCTACCGTGGACCGCGTTCTCGATGCCCTTACGTTCGCGGGAGGCGACGAGGGGGCCGCGATGTACGTCGCCGTCGTCGAGGACGAGGTTGTTGGCATGGCCCTGGCAGTGCTCGCACCAGTGAGCCCATTCATCGTTTTCCCGGTCGTGCACGTCGACTACTTGCAGGTGCGGGCGGGCTTTGAGCGCCGAGGGGTGGGCAAGGCGCTCCTCGCGGCAGCCACGGCCTACGCTGACGAGGTCGGTGCCGACCACGTGCTGGTGAATGTGTTTCCTGCCGCGCGCGACGCGCATCGCTTCTACGCCCGGCTCGGCTTCGAGCCTGTAGTCACGCGTCGGATCGCACACGTCTCAGTGCTCCGCCGGCGACTCGGTCTTGAGACTGCGTCGTCCGCGCACGAGGGGGGCTCGGCCCGTCGCCGTGCCGTCCTGACCCGCCGTCGGTCCCTCACCTCAGGGTTGCGTCGCGCCACCTGAACCTGGCGGGGCGTCCCGCAGCAGGCAGGTGATCCGCGAGGTGCACACCAGGCGACCGTCGGCGTCGGTGACCGCCACCTGCCAGGTGCACAGGGTGCGACCCAGGCTCAGCGGGGTCGCCACACCGGTGACGACTCCCGCACGAGCGGCCCGGTGGTGGGTCGCATTGACTTCGATGCCGACGGCGATCCGTTCGGGCCCCGCATGCATGGCGCTGCCGAACGACCCGAGCGTCTCGGCCAGGACCACTGAGGCCCCGCCGTGCAGAAGGCCGTACGGCTGAGTGTTGCCGGCCACCGGCATTGTGGCGACCACGCGCTGGGCCGACCACTCCGTGAAGACGATGCCCATCCGCGCAGTGAGCGTGTCGGCAGACATGGCGTTGGCGAGGGCGAGGGTTGCGTCGGTCATGTTCTGGACCCTAGACGAGGCGTGAGTGCCGTCGGCGGCCCGCACTAGGCTCACGGGCGTGACCACGGACCGGCCAACCCTCCTGTTGCTGGATGGCCACTCGCTGGCCTACCGCGCCTTCTACGCCCTGCCGGTGGAGAACTTCTCCACCACCACTGGGCAGCCGACGAACGCGGTCTACGGCTTCACATCCATGCTCATCAACGCCCTTCGCGACGAGCGTCCCAGCCACCTCGCAGTCGCCTTCGATGTGTCCCGGCGATCGTTCCGGACCGAGGAGTTCCCTGCCTACAAGGCCACCAGGTCAGCGTCGCCAAGTGAGTTCGCCGGACAAGTGAGCCTCATCCAGGAGGTGCTCGAGGCGTTGCAGGTCCCCGTGGTGACCGCTGAGGGGTTCGAGGCCGACGACGTCATCGCGACTCTGACCGTGGCGGCCGAGGAGGCCGGCATGGATGTCGCGATCATCACCGGCGACCGTGATGCCTTCCAGCTGGTGAGCCCGCAGGTCACGGTGCTCTATCCGGTCAAAGGGGTCAGCGAAATGGCTCGCTACACCCCAGCTCTGGTTCAGTCGAAGTACGGCCTGACGCCCGCCCAGTACCCCGACTACGCGGCGCTGCGCGGGGACCCCTCCGACAACCTTCCGTCGGTGCCGGGGGTGGGGGAGAAGACGGCGGCGAAGTGGGTGGTCGAGTACGGCAGCCTGGCCGCGCTGATCGACCGGGTGGAGGAGGTCAAGGGCAAGGTCGGAGACTCCCTACGGGCCCACGTCGCCGAGGTGATGCTCAACCGCCGGCTGACCGAGCTGGTCCGCGACGTGCCGCTGTCAGTGACCCCCGACGACCTTGCTGTGCGGCCATGGGACCGCGACCAGGTGGCTCAGGTGTTCGACACGCTTCAGTTCCGGGTTCTGCGCGATCGGCTCTATGCCACGTTGCAGACAGCGGAGCCCGAGGCCGAGCAGGGCTTCGAGGTCGAGGTAGACATGCTGGGTCCCGAGCTGGTCGGCGATTGGCTGGGTGAGCACGCGTCGTCGGAGGCCCGTACCGGCCTTGCCTTCGCCGGCACCTGGGGTCGCGGCACCGGCCGACTGACCGGGCTTGGCATTGCGGCGGAAGACGGGGCGGTCGCCTGGCTCGACCCGGTGGCGTTGACTCCGGCCGACGATGCTGCGCTAGCTGCCTGGTTCGCCGACACCTCGCGACCCAAGGCCATCCACGACGCCAAGGGTCCTGTCCTGGCGCTGGCTGCGCATGGCTGGTCGCTCGAGGGAGTCACCTGCGACACGGCGCTGGCTGCCTATCTCGCGCTGCCCGGCCAACGATCCTTTGACGTGTCCGACCTTGTGCTGCGCCTGCTCCACCGCGAGTTACGTGCCGAGACCGGCGACTCGGCCCAATTGAGCTTCGATGGGAGCGACGAGGCCGACGCAGCCGATGCCCTGGGCGTACGGGCCCGCGCGGTCCTCGAGCTGGCGGACGTGCTCGAGACCGAGCTGACGGACCGCGGAGGGACGGCGCTGCTCACCGACGTGGAGCTGCCCCTGGTCGGCGTCCTGGCCCGGATGGAGCAGCTCGGGATCGCTGCGGACAGCGATCACCTCGCAGGCTTGCACGCGGAGTTCTCCGGCCACGTGATGGACGCTGCCGAGGCGGCCTATGCCGTCGTCGGCAGAGAGTTCAACCTCGGGTCGCCCAAGCAGCTCCAAGTCATCTTGTTTGACGAGCTAGGTCTTCCCAAGACGAAGAAGATCAAGACCGGCTACACCACCGACGCTGAGGCGCTGCAGAGCCTTTTCGCCCAGACCGAGCACCCGCTCCTCGAGCACCTGCTCCGGCATCGCGACATGACCAGGTTGATGGTGACCGTCGAAGGTCTGCAGAAGTCGGTGTCCGACGACGGACGGATCCACACGACCTACAGCCAGACCGTCGCGTCCACCGGGCGGTTGTCCTCCACCGACCCCAACCTGCAGAACGTGCCGATTCGGACCCTTGAGGGCCGCCGGATCCGGGAAGCGTTTGTCGTCGGAGCAGGTTTCGAGTGCCTTCTGACAGCGGACTACAGCCAGGTCGAGATGCGGATCATGGCCCATCTGTCAGGGGACGAAGCGTTGATCGAGGCCTTCGCGTCGGGGGAGGATCTGCACACCACCGTGGCGTCGCGCGTGTTTGACGTGCCGCCCGAGGAGGTGACCGGCGAGCTGAGGGCCCGGATCAAGGCCATGTCCTACGGGCTGGCTTACGGACTGTCGCCCTATGGCCTTGGCCAGCAGCTCGGGATCCCACCGGAAGACGCTCGGGTCCTGATGGACGAGTACTTCGAGCGTTTCGGAGGGGTGCGCGGCTACCTCAACAGCGTCGTTGAGGAGGCCCGGCAGACCGGCTACACCGAGACGTTGATGGGTCGACGTCGCTATCTGCCCGACCTCAACAGCGACAACCGACAACGCCGCGAGATGGCCGAGCGGATGGCGCTCAACGCCCCGATCCAGGGGTCCGCGGCCGACATCATCAAGGTCGCCATGCTCGGCGTCGAACGCTCGCTGCTGGCCGACGGCCTGACTTCACGGCTCCTGCTCCAAGTGCACGACGAGCTCGTCCTTGAGGTGGCGCCAGGTGAGTTGGCCGCGGTCGAGGAGCTCGTTCGTCGTGAGATGGCTGGGGCCTACCCGCTTCGGGCACCGCTCGACGTGTCAGTGGGGTCTGGCCGCACGTGGGACGACGCCGCGCACTGATCTGCGGAGGTCGGCCGGACGAGAGCCAGGGGATCTAGCCGGAGATCAGGCGGGGGAGACGTACGCCTGGCGGAGCGAGCCTCGTCGCAAGAAGGCGCCGAGCACCCCGAGGGCTGACGCCAGGACGGCAAGTGCGAACGCCAGGCCCACGCTCCACTCGTCTGCAGCCCAGCCGGCCGCGGCCTGGCCGGTCGCCACGCCGGCGAGCTCTGCGGAGACGACCCAGGTGAAGGCCGTGACGGCGGTGCCAGGCGGGGCGACCCGATCGAGTAGCTCGTACCACGCAATGTTGAGCGGCCCGAGGACGAGGCCCAGACCCAGCAGGCAGCCAGCCAGGGCAAGCCCGGGCTGGAGAAACACTAAGGGGATCAGGAACGGGACCATCAGCCCGAGGCTGATGAGGAGCATCCCGGCCGGACCGCGTCGATGGTTGACGCCTGCCGCTACGCCACCGACAACGCTGCCGAAGGCGAGCACCATGAGATAGGGCGTGGCTGCTACTGCCGTACTGGTCAGGGCCGTGCGAGCGGGTAGGGCCACTTCGACCGCGCCGAGGGCAAATCCGAATGTCGCCCCTGTCCAGAGGAGGGTGCGTAGCCCGCGGGAGGCCAACGCCCCATGCCCACCCACTCGAGGAACGGATTGCCAGGCGCGTGAGGGCTGGCTGGTGATGAAGAGCGTCCCGCCGACACCTACGAGCAACGCGAGGGTGCTGACGGCGAACCTGGGAGACGTGGCGGCCGTGAGCAACCCCGCGAGCGCGGGACCGACGACCTGGGTGGCCTGCATGCTGACGGAGTCCAGGGCGTACGCCGGTCGGAGCAGGTCGGCGCCGACGATTCCGGCCCACAGCGGCCGGGCGCTGGCGATAAGCGGTGGGGACGCCGCGCCAGCCACCGCAGCAAGAACCACGAGCTGGGCGGGACCGGTGGCGAAGGCAAGCGCCAGGCAGGTGACGGTGTAGAGCGGGACGTACACGAGGAGTGGTCGGGTCTGTCCGAACCGGTCAACGAGGTAGCCCCTGAGCGGGGCGGTGAGGCCGCTGGCGAGGGTGAAAGCACCCACGGCGAGCCCAGCTATCGCGAACGAGCCGGTGACGGAATGAGCCAGCAGGATGACTGCGAGCCCGATCATCCCGTAGCCAAGCCGGGTCAGGGCGAGGGCGATCACGATCCGTCGTGCGTCGCTGACGGCGAGCACTGCGAGGTAGGCCTGCATGATCGGTCCAGGGTAGGTCGCAGGAGAGTCACAATTGCGCGCCTCCGAGCACGAGCGAACCCCTCTCTGCCAGAATCACGTCCATGCTGCTGAGTCAGAAGTCTCGCGTCCTACCCCTCGTCGCCCTGTGCGCCTCCGCGCTCGTCCTCTCCGCCTGCGGATCCGACGGCACCACCGCGACCGACAAGGAGCGCGACCCATCGACCAACGTGCCGATCAAGTCCTGCGCTGAGGTGACGTGCGAGGACACCCTCAACGGCGCGGCGTTCAAGATCCTCACGCCAGAGTCATGGAACGGAACCTTGCTCTTGTACTCCCACGGCTACCGGCAGGCCGAGGCTGCCCCGCCGGACTTCGAAGAGCCGTCTACCGCAGCCGAACCGGCCCCCGGCTACTCAGGGGGCGACACCGCCCTGGCCGACGAGCTGCTGGCCCAGGGGTATGCACTCGCCGGCTCGGCGTACGCCACCAACGGATGGGCGGTCGCCGACGGTGTGAAGGCTGACGAGGAGCTTTACGAGTATTTCGTCGCCGAGGTTGGGACGCCCAACCGGGTGTACGTCTGGGGAGACAGCCTCGGTGGCCTCATCACCCAGGTGGTGGCGCAGAAGCATCCTGAGTGGGTCTCTGGAGCAGCACCGCTGTGCGGCGTCCTTGGTGGGGGTGTCGACAACGTCAACCTGTCCCTCGACGTGGCCTACGCCCTGAAGACCTTCATCAACCCCGATCTCAAGCTCAGCGGTTTCACCTCGTGGGATGACGCCGTCCAGAATTGGGAGACGACCGCTGATCTGCTCGTGAAGGCCGGCTCCGACGTGGCGAACGGGGTGCCGAGGATCATCACGACTGCTGCTCTGGTTGACGCGCCGAGCAAGACGGCGACCTACGACGGTTCCTCTATCCCGTCCCAGGTGAAGGGTTATGCCGAATCCGTGCTCACAGCCCTGGGCTACGCAACGTTCGCTCGCTACGAGATCGAGCAGCGCGTCGGGGGAAACCCTGCGGGCAACGCAGAGACCGACTATGCGGATCGCGTCTCGGAGGCCGAGCGCTCACTCATCGAGACGGTCTCGCCCGGATCCACGGACAAGCTTCTGGCCGAGTTGGCCGCGGGTGAGCGGCTCACAGCCGATCCTGCGGCTCAGCAGGCGCTGACTGACACCGGCACCCCCACGGGGTTTGTTGCGGATCCGACGATCACCTTGCACACGGCTGCGGACCCGCTGGTCATTGCTCAGAACGAGTCCTTGTTCGGGGAGCGTTACGCGGCCTCCGACAGCTCGGCTGACCTCCTGCAGCTCTACACACTCGCGCCAGCGACCTACTCAGAGACTGACGGTGCCCCCTACGGCGCGGGGCACTGCAACTTCACCCCGGAGTCGCGGCTGGCCGTCATCGCCCTGTTGGACAACTGGGTCAAGAACGGTGTGTACCCGGCTCAGGGTGCAGTCGCCGCTGCCATGGGCGAGGACAACGGCTACAACGCGATCTACAAGCCCGGTGAATGGCCGGGCACGACGTCCTGAGGGGCTAGCCGGGAAGACTGCAGAACGTAGATTACGAGCGACCCGGCGGCACAAAAGCAGACAGTGGTGACGATCCCACCCACGCTGTCGATCCTGAGCGCCAACACCATTGCGACCATGGCGAGCAGCGCCAGCCAGAGCCAGCGGGCCGGATGTGCTGCACGGTGTGCCAGGGCGTCGTAGAGGTACACCTGGTTGAGAGCCCAGAGCCCACCGGCGACCGCAAACCATGGCAGCGTCTCGGTGAGCGCGCCGTAAGAGGCGCCTCCTACGACCCGAACCAGCAGGTCGCGGCCGATCACGCAGGCGAGAACGATTAGCGCGCAGGACCCGGCGACGATCCTGGTTGAGCCCAGCAACGCCGAGGCCCGCCGCTCCGGGTCGGCCAGCCGGGGGAGCGCGGTCACAGCAGCGAACTGTGGGAGCCAGAAGGCCACCTTGGCGACGACGGCACCCGCGGCGTAGATGCCGGCGGGCTCGGCGTCCATGACGGCTCGAGCGATCAGCACGTCGACATTGGTGCAGAGAAAGAGGGCGAGCAGAGCTGCCGAAGCACGGCTGACGTCGCCGGCCCCCCATCGCCCCCGAGCCGATCGCTGTGGGCGGTCCCTTGGGGCTCGGATCCAGGCATAGGTGGCCGCGAGCCAGGCAGCCAGCAATGCCCCCCCGAGGGCGCCGGCCACGGAGTCGAAGACGACGATTCCGATCACGGCGCCGATGGCCCGACCGCCGTTGTTCAGCAGGAGCAGGACGGCGAGTGGGACGAACTCCTCCTGGCCCTGCCTGATTCCCTGCGCCCAACCGAGCACGAGCAGGGGCCCGAGGAGAAGCGCAACGAACACGCATCCCAGGAGGGAGGCGTCGAGGGCGAGACCGATCGCCAGGACGGGCGGGATCGCGAGGATGCTGAGCAGAGTCGAGCGGGCCACGACAACGGTCCGTCCTAGCGCCGCCAGCGGGTGATCCGCGCCCTGCGCGACAGCTCGTGCCACGACGGTTTGTACCCCGGTCGGGAGGACGGCGAGCACGACGATCACCGCCAGCAGTGCGCTCAGTTCCCCGAAGCCGGCCGGGCCGAGCAGACGCGCCGCGACCAGGGCCAGGAGGTAGCCGAGAACGTTGCCGACCATCAGGCCGACCGCGACAGCCCCGTCCCCTCTGGCAGCAGCGAGCAGGCGGCCGCTGCGCGCCACGTCGATCCTCCTTCACGCCGCGCGGCTACTCTGTCGCGACCGCAACGGCGTCACCCTAGCCGCGTGACCGTCGCCGTAAGGAGGGGAATGCCGACCGAACAGACGGCTGCCGGCGACTCCTGGGTCGTACGGCTTTGGGTGGGGGGACTCACCTTGGTCGTCGCGGCTCCCGTCCTCGCCCCGGGCTATGTGCTGAGCTACGACGCGGTCGCCGTCCCGAAGCAGAGTCTTCTGCCGGACTCGTTGGGACTTGGCGAAGCACTGCCCCGAGCGGTGCCAGCCGAAGCGGTCACGGTGGCGCTGACCCAGCTCGTCGAGGGGCAGTGGGTTCAGAAGGCGCTGCTCGTGACCCTGCTGCTCGTCGCTGGCTTGGGAGTGGCTGCCCTGGTGCCAACCCGGCGTCGACTGACGCGCGTCGTCGCGGCCTCCGCCTTCGTCTGGAACCCCTTTGTTGCCGAACGGCTGGTCCTCGGTCATTGGTGGCTGCTGCTGGGCTACGCCTGCCTCCCCTGGGTCGTCCTCTGGTCGGCACGCGTGGCCCGTGGCCGACCTGGAGCCTGGCCTCGGCTCATTCTCGTGCTGGCCGTCGGGTCGATGGTCCCGACAGCCGGCCTCCTGAGCGGGCTCGCCGCGATCGTTGTCCTGGTCGCCTGCCGCGACCGCCACGGTCGGCAGGACCGGAACGGACTGTGGCGACTCGGAGCGCTTCTCGGAGTGCTAGCCATCCTGGAGGCGCCATGGTGGCTCCCTGGGCTCCTGCACCAAGGCGCTGGGGCAGCCCAGGGAGTGCTGCTTTTCGCCGCGCGCGCTGAGGGCAGTCTCGGGGTCGTTGGCACCATCCTGGGTTTGGGCGGTGTCTGGAACAGCGAGGTCGTGCCGGCCAGCCGCGGCTTACCGGGAGCCGCGGCCGGGACGGTGCTCGCGATGCTGGGCGCGATCTATGGACTTCGCCCCCTCCGGGAGCGGCTGAGGAGCGGCGAGGCCAGCGCTCTTTTTGTGCTCGGAGGACTCGGGCTTGTGCTGTCCCTATGGACCTCCATGACATGGGGAGCTGGTGCGCTCGAGGCGATCAGCGGCACCAGTTCAGCAGGTGGCCTGTTGCGGGACTCGCAAAAGTTCGTTGCTCTGTGGGCGTTGCCGCTCAGCCTGCTGGTCGCCCTCGCAGCGGAACGACTTGCCGACCGGGTGCCCGACAGAGTTGGTTCCCGGGCGGTGCTGGTCGGTTCCGCCTTCCTCCCGCTGGTTGTCCTGCCCGACCTCGCGTGGGGAGTCTGGGGCCGACTGGAGCCTGTCGACCTACCGCCCGCCTGGGCTTCGGTGCGCAGCGAGCTTGTCGAGTCCCAAGCACCGGGTGATGTGCTCGTGCTTCCCTGGGGAGCCTTCCGAGCCTTCGGGTTCAACCACGGTCGCACCAGCCTTGACCCTGCGCCCCGCTGGCTCCCGCGACCCAGCGTCGTCGACGGTCGACTCCTGGTGGCTCGATCTGGAGAGGTCGAGGTCGTCAGCGCCGAGAATGAGCGCGCGGTCGAGGTGCAGCTGCTGCTCGACCGTGGTTCGCCGGCTGTCGCGGAGCTTGCTCAACTCGGCATCGGCTGGGTGGTGGTCGAGAAGGACACCCCGGGTGAGGTCCCCACGGGCTTCCTGGTCGGCGCAGATCTGATCGCGGCGGACGCGGCGGTCGACCTGTGGCAGGTGCCGGGGGCGACCGCGGGGCCGGGATGGAGCGCGGGCACCGCCGCCGTCGTTTCCGTGGATCTGCTGGCACTGTTGCTGGTGGCGTTGGCTGGAGGCCAGGTGTTGCGCACCCGGACCTAGGTGACTTGGTAGGCTAGGTGCCTCATCCCGGAAAGAGGCGGCATGCTCGGTGCACTGATCTCACTATTCGTTGGTGCAGTGCTGGCCTTCCTCCTGGCTTTCACGGGAGTCTCGCTGGCCGCCAGCGCGACACCCGAGCCCATCACCGCACCGCTTGTCGTTTACGGCAGCTAGTTGCTGGTCGGCCCCGACGGGCCGTCGAGAGTCACCCGCCGAAGCGCACCTCCAAGGCCAAGTTCCGATTGAGTGTCATCGTCGGGTTCGACATCCTCCCCGGACACCGGCGGTTGGTGTTGAACCGCCCCAGCCACGATTGCCGCGAACGAGGTCACTGTGCGCTGCCACGAGAACAGCTCCGCGTGTACGCGACTGGCGACGCCGAGGCGGTCCCGAAGTTCTGAGTCGGCCAGGATCCGACGTAGTGCCACCGCGAACTCGTCGGGGCCACCCCGGACCACAAGCCCCGTCTCCCCGTCGACGATCGACTCCGCGACTCCGGCCGCGCTCAGGTAGCCCACGGCCGGCACTCCATAGGTACCAGCCTCAACCACGACCAGCCCCCAGCCCTCCTTGAGCGACGGGATTGCCAGGACCCAGGTTCTGGCCAGTTCGTCGCTCTTGTGTTGCTCGTCCACGAAGCCGGTGAAGGTGACCAGGTCATCGAGCCCCAGGTCTTGACACTCCTGAAGCAACCGGGGACCCCACCAGCCATCTCCGACCACCCGAACCGCGAGGTCTGGGAACTCCTCGCGAAGGACTGTGGCGGCCAGCAGCACGTGGGAGACCTGCTTGTGAGGGACCAGGCGTCCGAGAACGGTGATCGTGGGGACTGGGTCGCGCTCGAGTCTCGAGCGGCGCGGTGGGTCCACCCCGTTGTGGACTACCGCGATGCGTCCGGCTGAAATCCCGAGCTGTACGAGCTCATCCCTGGTGGCCTCGGACACAGCGACGTACTGTGCGTGCCGGTACATGCGTGGTGCGGCCCAGGACTCTAGCCACCAGCCGACCCGGGCGCCCCGGGGGCCGTATACGACCGGCCACATCTCGCGGTGGACGTGATGGACGAGCGCGACCACCGGCCGGCGGGTGGCTAGCGGGCTGAAGAAGGGAACGCCGTTCTGCACGTCGACGACCACGTCGACCGGCCCTAGTCTGCGGAGCAGCAGATCCCACCAGGCCCTCGCCAGGACGCTGATCTTGCCGCCGCGTCGTACGTAGCGGACGCCTTCGCGGAGGTCATCTGTTGGCGCGCCACCATGATCGGCTGAGTAGACAGTGACCGAGTGGCCGGCTGCCGCCAAAGCGCGGGCGATCACCTCGACATAGAGCTCAGACCCGCCACCCTCTGGATTGCTGGTGTCACGTCGGTTGAAGAACACCACCCGCAGGATGCGCGGCGCTGCGGACCCCGGGTGCTCCACAGACGACTGGTCCACTACACGGCCTCACCCTCGGCTGACGGTCGGCGACACGGTAACCGAGCCTGACCCTGGCCGCTGCCTCAGGTAGCGTCCGCGTGTGTCTGACGTGCTTCCGGTGCCGCACGCTGAGGCGACGTGGCGCCGCAGCGTGGCGCTGTTCCGCGCCTTCCGCACCGAGCAGAGTGACCCAGCTGGCTTCTATGGCGCGCTCGCAGCCGACTCGGTCACCCAACTGAGCGGCTTCGTTCACCTCAGCGGGGCGACGGTCCTGGACGTCGGAGGCGGCCCCGGGTACTTCGCAGACGCCTTCTCTGCGTCAGGCGCCCGCTACCTGGCCATCGACGCCGACGTCGGCGAGCTGTCCGCAGTGACTTCACCTGGTCCTGGCACGGTCCTCGGGAGCGGCATGGAGCTGCCGGTTGCCTCAGAGGCTGTGGATGTGTGCTACTCCTCCAACGTCCTCGAGCACGTTCCCCGGCCCTGGGCGATGGCCGATGAAATGGTGCGGGTGACCAAGCCTGGGGGAGTGGTGTTCCTCTCCTTCACCCTCTGGTGGGGCCCCTGGGGTGGGCATGAAACCGCTCCGTGGCACTACCTCGGTGGCGCCCGGGCCGCCGAGCGCTATGCGCGCATACAGGGCCACCCGCCGAAGAACGTCTTCGGCGAGAGTCTCTTCGCGGTTCGGGCACGTGAAGCGCTCGCGTGGGCCCGAAACTGTCCGGACGCGGAGCTGGTGGACGCCTTCCCCCGCTATCTGCCGCGCTGGGCGCATGCGCTCACGGCAGTCCCCGGCATCCGTGAGATTGCGCTGTGGAATCTCGCGCTGGTGCTGAGGCGGACGTGAGTTCCGAGGCACCGATGAAGGAACGGCTGCGGCTCGTGGCCGTCTGCTCCGTCCTCACCGGTCTCATCTTTTTGCAGGAACCCGGGCTGGTCGTGACCGACACCAAGCTCGACCTCACGGTCGACCCGGTGGGCTGGCTCAGCGCAGCGTTGCACCTTTGGGAACCGCAGGGGTGGCTGGGACAGGTGCAGAACCAGGCCTACGGATACCTGTTCCCCATGGGTCCGTTCTTCGCCCTCGGTGACGGGCTGGGAATCCCTGATTGGGTGGTTCAGCGGCTCTGGGCGTCGCTGCTGATGTCTGTTGCCGTCGTGGGCGTGACCAAACTGGCGCAGAGGCTGGGGATCGGGACCCCGAACTCGCGGCTTGCGGCGGGGGTGCTGTTCGCCCTTTCGCCAAGGTTTCTGACGACCCTTGGGCCGATCAGCGCTGAGACCCTCCCGATGGCCCTGGCTCCCTGGATCGTACTTCCGTTGGTGACGGGGACGATGCGCGGACGCGAGCGTGCAGCGGCTGCCCGATCCGGTCTCGCCGTCCTCGCCTGCGGCGCGGTCAACGCTGCAGCCACTGTCGCCGTCCTCCCGCTAGCCGCGCTGTACCTGCTGACGCGGGAGCGAGGCCGGCTGCGGCTGCGGTTCCTTCTCGCGTGGTCCGCAGCAGTCGTCGCGGCCTGTGTGTGGTGGGCGGTGCCGCTCGTCCTCCTGGGAGCCGTCAGTCCACCATTCCTTGACTGGATCGAAAGCGCCAGGGTCACGACGTTGCCGACCTCGCTCGTTGAGACCGTGCGCGGCACCTCGCACTGGGTGGCGTTCTCCGCTGGCGAGAGTGGTCCGTTCTGGCGGGGTGGTTGGCTCCTGGTGACGTCTCCGGTCGTGGTGCTGGACACGCTCTTGATCGCCTCCCTGGGGATCTTCGGACTCACCCGGCGGGATCTTCCAGAACGTCGTTGGCTCGTGCTGAGCATGCTCGTCGGGCTCGTCGCGGTGACCTTCGGTCATGTGGGTCCACTCGCCGCCCCCTGGGCCGCGTGGGCGCAGGAGCTGCTCGATGGCCCCTTGGCTCCATTCCGCAACATCCACAAGTTCGACCCGATGCTCCGCCTTCCGCTGGCGTTGGCTTCAGCGCACGCCCTGCCCCTGCTGGTACGTGTCCTACGGCGCATCGATGCTCCGGCGCTGCCAGCCCTTGCCGGGTCGCTGGCTGCTCTGGTTCTGTTCGGGGCCGCAAGCCCGCTGCTCACCGGAGTCCTGGCACCGCGAGGCGCCTTCTCAGAAGTGCCTGGATACTGGAAGGACACGGCCAACTGGCTCGAGACCCGTGGAGACGGATCGGCAATCGTTGTGCCGGGATCGTCCTTCGGGACCTTTTACTGGGGTGATCCACGCGACGAGCCGCTGCAGCCTCTCGCCGGTACGCCGTGGACGGTCCGGGACGCCGTGCCGCTGGCGCCGGCTGGCACGATCAGGCTGCTCGACGAGATCGACCGCCGTCTCGCGCGGGGCCAAGGCGGCGAGGGGCTGAGCGCGCTTCTGCGACGCGCTGGCCTGCGCTATGTGGTGGTCCGGAACGATCTGGACTATGCCCGCGCAGATGTGGCTCGGCCGGTCCTGGTCCACCAGGCGCTCACGAGCAGTCCTGGGGTTCGTCGAGCCGTCGGCTTCGGTGGTGTCGTCGGTGGAGGGAGCCGCCCGGGACTGCGGGTCGACGCGGGGTTGGACCTGCCCTACCGGGCGGTCGAGATTTTTGAGGTCGCAGGAGCGGCTCCGCGGGTGAGCGCCGCCACCCTTGCGTCGGCCGTGGTCATGAGCGGTGGTCCTGAGAGCATTGGTGCTCTTGCGGACGCGGGAAACATACCGGGCGGTCCGATCGTCCTCACCGGAGATCTTCCTGAGACCTGGCCCGAGACCTGGTCCGGGCGTGGGCCACCCATGAACATCCGCACCGACGGCTACCGCCGCAGGGAGGTGGACTTCGGCCGGGTGAATGACAATGCCTCGGCTGCCCTGACCGTCAGCGAGCCGCTGCGCCTGAATAACCCGGCGCGCGACTACTTGCCCTTCTCTGATGCGTTCAGCACCGTCGCTCGTCCCTTGGGGGGCAATGTCACCGCCTCCTCGTCCCTGTCCGACGCGGGCACGGCCGGTGGCACCCGCCCGGAACGGCAGGCTGGGGCCGCCATTGACGGTGATTTCACGACGAGTTGGAGCTCATCCGAGCAGGGCGGCGCCGTCGGACAGTGGCTCCAGGTGAGTTCGAGCACGCTGGTGCGGGCCTCGAGCGCGCAGCTTGTCCTGCGCAGAGATGCGTTCGGGTCGTTCCCGACGCTGCTCAGCGTCTCAACGGACAGCGGCACCGCTGATGTGGCCGTGGCCGACCCCGACGCCGTGGTCTCCCTGCCCCTGCCCGTCGTCGGCACGCGGTCCCTTCGGGTGGCCGTCAAGGAGACGAGCGACGGTGGCAGCGGGTTCGCGTTCGTGGTGTCCGAGCTCTCTTTTGCGGCGCCCCGACTTCAACGGTCGCTCGTGGTGCCTCCGAGCGACCAATCAGCGGACCAGATCATTCTCACGGCCGAACGCGGCCGCGACGCCTGTGTCGAGGTGGGACGACGCGCGCTGTGCGCGGAGGCCTTGGAAC
>JANPBY010000192.1:0-6532 GCA_031430645.1 Actinomycetes bacterium | reverse complement strand
GTGTGGTTGGGTGAGCGGCTTCGTGCGCTGAGGCTGGAGTGCGGTCTCCAGGCGTGGGTGGTTGCTGCGCTCGCCGATCTGTCGGATCGTCACCTGCGGAGGCTGGAGCGTGGTGAGCGGCGAACTCGTAGATCGACGGTCGAGCGACTCGCGGGGGTCTACGTGGACCTGGTAGCGGCAGGGGCCGCCGGACTGGAGCCCCTCGCGGATGAACTGTCTGCGCTGGCGGGAGATGCGCTGGCCCCGGAGAGCGACTTCCGCGAGCGCGTCGAGCGACGGCGAGCCCGCCGGATTAGTCGACGACTCTCGCCGTACGTGCACCGTGTCGATTTCGAATACCGAGGGGACGGCTATGTCGTCGAGCATCACGCGTTCATCCGGCGTCGTGGGCGCCGGGTCGTGCAGGCAGGTCAGGGTCTGCGGGTGATGCCCGATGGACCTGAGTACTACCGCTTCGAGCAGCCGCCGGGCATCAGTGGACGTCCTCCGATCCACTTCGCTGATGGTGATCGACTTCCGACTGTCGGGCCGGATGTTCCGGGGCAAGTGCTCTGTTCCTGTGGGTCGCTGATCTTCCCGGTGCTTTAGCAAGCGGCAAGCAAGCCCAGCGCACCTGGGTGCCTCGTGGAGCGGGCGCGCCTCAGCCCGCGTGAGCCGAAGTCAGGGCTCCGTCGACGTTGCCGACCGGGTCCTGCGGGAGTCCGTCGGTGGGCGCGCGCGCACACACAGTGGGCCCGTTTCGTCCGGTCTGGACCGCGCCATGCTGGATGAACGGACTGGTTGGGCGTTGACTTGTGCGGGTGGCGCGCCTCAGCCCGTGGCGCCCCTGAGCGGGCCACCATTGGCCCATGCCGCTCCCACAGCCAGAGCGAGAACAAGCCGCCGACCTGCTCCGAAAGATCCTCGACGCCGTCTCCACTGGTGACCTGGCCGCCGACGGCCGAGCCGCAGTCGCGGTGGTGCGGCGCCTTGAGGGCGCTCTGATGGCACTTGAGGCCATCGACGGTGACCGAAGCCGCCCCGGAAGTTAGGCGAACCACCAACTCACCCTCTTGGCTGGAGGGCACGTTCAGGGGCGCGGGGCCGCCTCAGTAGTTCTCGCTGATGTAGCCGTAGGACTTGTTGAACAGATCGCCCGTCAGGGGCAGGCCGTACTTCTTGAGGACCTTCCGCAGTTCGATGCGCACGGTGCGGTCGCCCTCCTGGGTCTCGTTCCAACCGGTGTAACGGACCTGCTTCACGATGGTGTCGATGTCGCGTACGACGTCGTCGACGATCACCGGGGCGTTCGATGGCTTGTACGCGTTGACGATCTGGGTGAGGGCGCCGATGCGAGGGTCGAGGAGGGCTGTGGCGTCGTCGATGCGACCCTCCGCTTCGAGGCGTTCGGCCTGGACCGCGATGCGGGCAACCTCAAGGGCCTGCTTGAGGAAGTCAATCGAGTCCTCTGCCTTACGGATCGCCTGTCGGCGCAGCCGCTCGATCTGGTCCGCGAGGGACTGGTAGATCGGGTGAGGATTGGTCGCGAGGCGTCTCCGGATGCGGGCGTCGATGGTGTTGAGGACCTCGTCGAGGGTGACGGGTGAGTTGAAGAGATCTCGGTTGGGGTCGAGGTCGAGTTCCCCTTGCTGGACGAGGGCTCGCATGGCCTCGATGGCCTCTGGATCAACGACGACCTCTTCGAGTCCGGTGCCGGTGATCTCCAGGTTCTGGATGTGCCCGTGGACGAGGGCGAGGGTCTTCGCTCCGAGCCGGTGCCACAGGAGAGCATCGGACACCCGGGTCGGCTTGACGGCCTCATATACCTGGGCCAGCCACTTGTAGTCGGCGCCGTGGGCATCGAGGGCCTCGTGCGGGTCGAGGAACTCCCAGAGCGTCTGTACGGCCGTGAAGTCCCTGGCGAAGCCGTCCTTCGCCTCGGCGTCTGGAAGGCGTTCCATGGCCGCCTGGAGGGCCGCGAAGGAGTGGTCGGTGCGGTCGATGCCGTCGAAGCGTGGCGCCAGGGTGCGGGCCAGAGTCGCTTCGAACTCGGCGACGAGGTCGTCGACCTCGACGGGTCGCTTGCCGCCTCGGTCTGGGTCGGCTGCCTTGAGGGCTTGGGCGATCTGGTTACCGAGGCCGATGTAGTCGACGACCAGTCCGTGCCGCTTCTCCTGGCCCGTTCGCGGGTTCGTGTACCGGCGGTTGGTGCGAGTGATGGCCTGGAACAGGGTGTGCCGCCGCAGCGGACGGTCGAGGTACATGACCTGCTCGATCGGCGCGTCGAAACCGGTGAGCAACTTCGCCGTCACGATAAGGAACGCCAAGGGGTCATCCGGGTCATTGAACCGCTGCTTGACCGGGGCCTCGGCCGCTCGATCCAACGCGTACCTCGACCAAGCGGCGGGTTCAGCCTTGGCAGTACCCACCGTCATCACCACGGCCGTTTGGTGGGGCAAGCCTCGCTCGGTGATCAAACGAGTGAGCACCTCGTCGTAGGCGACGACCAACTCGCGGTCGAAAGCGACGACCTGGGCCTTCATTCCAACAGGGGCGATCTTGGCTTCGTAGTGGTCGAGGATGTCGGTGCAGACGGCTTCGATCCGGGCAGGGTTCAGCAGCAGGGTCTTCACACTCGCTGCCTTGTCCGCAAGGACCTCACGCTCTTCGTCGGTGAGGCCCTCCTCCTCGGCCATCTCGTCGAATGCCTCGTCGAGGGCGGCCCTGTCGAGGTGGAAGTTCACGAGCCGTGTCTCAACATGCACCGGGACGCTCGCACCGTCCGCGATCGATCTCTCCATCGAGTAGGTGTTGAGGATGTAGCCAGGGTCGGTCGGGTCGCCGAACAACTTGAAGGTGTTTCGGTCCTTGTCCGAGATTGGGGTGCCCGTCAGCCCGAAGAATCTGGCGTTCGGCAGGGCCGTGCGGAGGTCGTCACCAAGGCGTCCTTCTTGGGTCCGGTGGGCTTCGTCGACCATGACGATGATGTTGTCGCGCTCGTTGAGCAGACCTGCGTCCTCGAACCGGAAGATCGTCGTCAAAACGATGCCGCGCCGGTCATCACGCAGCAGCTGGCGAAGTTCTTCCCGCGAGCCCGCAACCGTGATGCGGGGGAGCCCGGCGGTCTTGAACTGCCGATCCACCTGCTCGATTAGGTCGAGCCGATCCAGCACCACCACGACGGTCGGACCACCGACGCGCTCATCGTGAAGCAGCATGAGGGCCGCGAAAGCCATCAAGAGCGTCTTGCCGGTTCCCTGGTAGTGCCAGATCAGGCCCTTGACCCCGCCATCGAGCACCCTCTGATGGATCGCTTCTGCCGCCTCGACCTGCGGGTAGCGAGGAATCAACTTCCGCACTCCCCCACCAGGGACCTGCTCGAACAGGGTGAAGTCCCTCAAGATCGACAGGACCCGCGCCGGGGTCAGCAAGAGGTCCACCGAGCGCTCGACGCGCTTGAGTCCCCACAAGTCATACGGGTCCTGAGTCGACCCCCACATGAGCCACTGCTCACCAGGCTGGCCTACCGCGCCATAGTGGAACTCGCGCCCTTCCGTGGCAGCGACCAGCACATTGGAGGCAAAGAAGGTCGGGCCCTCGACCTCGTAGACATTGGCGAGGTCGCGGGCACCATTCAGCCATGACACAGATGACTTCACTGGGGTCTTGGTCTCGATCACCACCAGCGGGAAGCCGTTCACCCACAACACAACGTCGTAGCGTCGCTCCTTGCCAGGCGGACCGAACGTGACCTCATCCGACACGACGAACTGGTTCTCGGAGAGGTTGTCGAAGTCGATCAGGCGCAGCGGCACGTACTCAGTGGTGCCGACGTACTTCACCGTGTGATCGCCGCGCAGGAGCGTCGTCATCCGCTCGTTGGCAGACACAAGTCCCTCCGAGGCAGCCCCCAGAACAGCCATCCTGATCGTCGGGAGCACCTCATCCACCCGCTCTGGCGAGCCGGGGATGGCGATGTTGAGGACTGCAAGCGACTCGATGAGCCAATCCTCCACGACGGCGTCGGTGGACTCGCGTGGCAACTCCTGGCCGGGGACGTGCTCCCAGCCCAGCGTCACCAGCCGATCGACCAACCACGTCTGCACCGTCGATGTCTCCGTGAAGCCCACCATCACACGGCCAGGGGTATCAGCGCGTCGTAGGACTTGGGGATCGCCCTCTCGTTCGACAGGAGCGCGCCAAGTGCTGCTTGCCGCACTGTGGCCACCGCCGAACGCTCATCTCGTAACGCGCGAAACAACTTCTGAGCCATCGCGCATCCTTCGGCCTGCGCACGCTGAGACGGGGTAAATCGAGGAGCAGGCATCTTGCTGACGATCTCGGTATTGAGGTTGAGCATGGTGGTTCCCACCGCGTTCGTGACTAGCCATTCGTCGGTCTTGTCATTGGACAGCCCTTCGAGAAGGGCCTCAGCCATAGACGGATCTTCCAGCCGGATGCGGATGCAGCCGGTACCGCAGAGCCAGCCCGCCTGCTGCTCCTTCACGAGCGCACGCTTGGTGAGGTCGCCACGTCGCGGGAGGACAAGGTCGCCGGGCTGCAAACGGTGCCGCGACAGTCCCGCCGCCGTGGATTCGTGCACATACTTGATCTTTGCCAGGCTGATCTCGCCGCCGATGAGGTCCTGAGGCATCACTACGGGAACCCCGTCATCCGTGTACTCGTGGGCGTGCAACTGGGAACCGAAGGGACCGATCTGGATTCCCTTGTTCCGCGCGAGAGTGGCCACCGGCTCCCAAGTCACGTCGGCCACCAGTGATTCTCGAAGCGCGGCGAGCAGCACCCGAACGGAGTCAGATTCACAATCGAGGGCAGCGATCTGCGCGTCGAGCGCACCGATGACGTCAGCAATCTTCCTCTGTTGGATCACACTCGGCCATCGGACGGGCATGACACTGGCCCGCTCGGATCCGATGTGCAAGATGCTGCTGCCGCCAGCGATCTCAGCGAACTTGCCTGACCTGTGTGCGTGGCTCGTCCACGCCGCCAAGAAGGCCGGGTCAGTCACGCCGGGCTTGGCCCTGAACCTTAGGAGCGTGTTCTGAAAGCACACGACGCCCGGAAGTTCGCCATGCCAGACCGCGCTTGCACCGACCTGCGTCTCGCTGGCGCTGCCCTCGGAGATAAGTACGTCACCGGGTTCGAGCGCAAATATGCCTTGCTCTCGCGGGTTGAAGTTCATCTCAAGCACGTCCCGTAGGTCGAGCCTCCCGTCTTTGACGTTGGCAGACCGCAAGTACCGAGTCATGTGCTCACCCGTCGCATGTTTGGGGGAACGCTGACGGCCAATGGCTACGTCGGCAACGTCGGAGAGCGTCGCCTCCATCCAATCCTCAGACAAGTCCCGCCGCCTTGAGCCGGTCGAGCACGCCCTTCTCAGCCTTGAGTCGTTGGGCTCGGGCGTCTTCGTAGCGGGCGAGAACTGTGGGCAAGTCGAGCGTGTCGGCTACTGCGGCCCTGAGATACCGCCCGATGTTGAGGTCGAAGCCGTTGGTCTTGATCTCGTCGAAGGGAACGAGCCGAACGTTCACCCCACCGACGCCATCCGGGTCCACGCCGGACTGGTAGGCGGCAACGATGGCGTCCACGTCCGCATCGTCCATGTGGTTCTGGTTGCGGCCCTTGCTGAATCGGAACGAACCGTCAACAAACAGCACATGGTTGCGCCGTTCGGCGGACTTGGTGGCGCGAAAGATCAGGATCGAGGCCGGGATGCCTGTCGAATAGAACAAGTTGCCTGCCAGCCCGATGACCGCCTCAAGCCCGTCCTGCTCGATCAGGCATTGTCTGATCTTTGCCTCGACCCCGCCACGGAACAGCACCCCGTGCGGCATGACGACGCCGACCCGTCCTGTCCCCTCCGTCATGGAGGACACCATGTGCTGGACCCAGGCGAAGTCACCGTTCTTCGCCGGGGGGACTCCGCACAACGAGCGGGGATCCATTGCCCACGTGTCAGCGCCCCAGTTGGTGAGGCTGAACGGTGGGTTGGCGAGGACCACGTCGAACTGTGAGATCGTCCCGTCGGGCTTGCGGAGACCAGGTGACCGGAGCGTGTCGCCGCGCACGATCTTGAAGTCCTCGATCTCGTGCAGGAACAGGTTCATGCGTGCAATCGCTGCGGTGGTGAGGTTCACCTCCTGCCCATACAGACGGAGCGTGCGTGTGTCTCCGCCTCGGACACGAACGGAGTTGATCGTCTCTACCAACATCCCGCCCGATCCGGCGGCTGGGTCATAGATCGACTCGCCCGGTTGCGGGGCAAGGATCTTCACGATCAATCGCACGACCTGCCGGGGGGTGAAGAACTCACCCGCCTTCTTGCCACTCTCGTCGGCGAAGTTCTTGAGCAGGTACTCGTATGCCTGGCCGAGTACGTCGTGAGCGACGTGTTCCTGGTTCAGTGCGAGTCCGTCGAAGGCTTGGACTAGGGCTACCAGCGAGGACTCTGGAAGGCGTTCCTTGTTGCCCCAAGCCGCGTCGCCGAAGATGCCTGCCAGGCTGTCGACGTTGGCCTGCTCGATGCGGCCGA
>JANPBY010000191.1:0-36580 GCA_031430645.1 Actinomycetes bacterium | reverse complement strand
TCGGGGTGGACACCGAGGTCCGCCAGAGGCTGGAGGATGGCCGACCGGTCGGCGACCATCCCAGGGTCGACGATGGCGATGGTGTGACCCTCCCTCACCAGCGTCACCGTGCTCGCCACGCGGTCGTCGGCATAGCCGTTGGTGAGGACGTGCAGCTCAGCGGTCATGGACCGATCTTGCCGTCATCTCACGGACTTCGCGGTACCTCGCCCGAACTCGCGGCGCTGATACGGCCTCGAAGGTCTGCGAGCCCGACGCCGCCCACGTAGGTGGCTCCAGCTCGCCGGACAGCACCCACGCCGCCTGCCGCGCGGCTCCGTCGGCGACGTACTCACCGGGCTCTGGCACGACAACAGGTCGGCCGAAGATGGTCGGTGCAATCTGGCGTACGGCCTCCGAACGCGCACCCCCACCGACAAGGAGGACGCGCTCGACGGTCGCGCCCTGTGCAATCAGTGCGTCCAGCCCGTCCGCGAGCCCACACAGCATCCCCTCGACCGCCGCTCGAGCGAAGTGACCGGGCGTTGAGTTGGCGAGACACCACCCATGCACGGCACCGGTCGCGTCCGGGAGGTCGGGGGTGCGCTCGCCGACGAGGTAGGGGACCACGACCAGCCCGTCAGCACCCACGGGCGCGGACAGCGCCAGCGCCGACAAGCCATCCAGGTCGACACCCAAAATCGTGGCCGTGGCCTCGAGAACGCGGGTTGCATTGAGGGTGCAGACCAGCGGGAGGAAGCGTCCTGTGGCATCGGCGAAGCCCGCGACGGCACCCGAAGCATCGGCCGCCGGTTCCACAGAGATCGCACACACCGTGCCCGAGGTCCCGAGCGAGACGATCACGTCCCCAGGCCCCGCGCTCAGCCCCAGGGCCGCCCCCGCGTTGTCCCCGGCACCCGGCGCGAGCAGGGCGCCGAAGGCCGTACGCCCGGCCAGGTCTCGCGGTCCGAGGACCCGGGGAGTCACGACGTCGTGGCCGAGCGCCAAGGTGAGCAGGTCGAGGCGGTACGTCTCCGCCGCCGGCGACCAGTAGCCCGTCCCGCTGGCATCGCTGCGATCAGTGACGAGGGATCCGAGGCTGGTCGCCCCCGACAGCTTCCAGGTCAGCCAGTCGTGCGGCAGGCACACAGCAGCAGTCCGGGTCACTGACTCCGGCTCGTTGTCAGCAAGCCAACGGAGCTTGGAGACGGTGAACGACGCCACCGGCACCGAACCCACCGCATCGGCCCATGCCTGGCGACCGCTGTCACCGCCGCCGAGTTCGTCAACTAGGTCGGCTGCCGCCTGCCCCGACCGGGTGTCGTTCCATAGCAACGCCGGCCGGACGATCTCGCCGTCTGCGTCGAGGCACACCATCCCGTGCTGCTGGCCGGCGACCGCCAGGGCCCCGACATCTGTGAGTCCGCCGGCTGCATCGATCGCCGCATCGAGAGCGGTCCACCAAGCGTCGGGGTGGACCTCGGTGCCGTCGGGGTGCGGCGCGCGGCCGGTCCGCACGAGTTCGCCGGTGTCGGCGTCACGTATCACGATCTTGACTGACTGGGTCGAGGAGTCGATCCCCGCGACGAGGGTCACGTGCCGACGATAGTCACAGGCGTCCGCATCGCGATGAGCTGCTCAGCGGGCACCGAGCACGTGCTCGACGGCCAGCTGATCGAGCTCGCCGAAGCCGTACCCAACGACCCCACGGGTGTCCGCGTCGAAGTCTTCGAAGGCCGAGCGATCTGCGAGCAGGTCCCGCGCCGTCTCACCGGCGCTTAGCGTCGGCTGGGAGAGTTCGGCGACGCGACTGGTCAGTAGCGCCGCTTGCACCTCGGGGTCGGCGCGGTAAGCGGCAGCGCGCTCCTTGAGCAGCAGGTAGGTCCGCATGTTCGCCGCCGCGGAAGCCCACACCCCGTCCAGATCTTCGGTCCGTAGGGGCTTGTAGTCGAAGTGCCGCGGGCCCTCGTAAGAACGCGTCCCGTCCGGGCCGCCGTTCTCCAACAGGTCGACCAGGAAGAACGCGCTGAGCAGGTCGCCATGGCCAAAGGTGAGGTCCTGGTCGAACTTCGGCCCGTGCTGGCCGTTGAGGTCAATGTGGAAAAGCTTGCCCTGCCACAGTGCCTGCGCGATGCCATGCACAAAGTTGAGGCCGGCCATCTGCTCGTGCCCAACCTCGGGGTTGAGGCCGACCATCTCGTGGTGCTCGAGGGTGGAGATGAAACCCAGAGCATGGCCGATGGTGGGCAACAGGATGTCGCCGCGGGGCTCATTCGGCTTGGGCTCCAACGCAAAGCGGATGCCGTACCCCTGCTCCACGACGTAGGCAGCAAGGGCGTCGAGGCCTTCGCGGTAGCGGTCGAGAGCAGCCCGCACGTCCTTGGCCGAGTCGGTCTCGGCCCCCTCGCGGCCACCCCAGAAGACGTACGTGCTGGCGCCCAGCTCGGCGGCCAGATCGAGGTTGCGCATCACCTTGCGGAGAGCGAACCGGCGGACGTCCCGGCTGTTGGACGTGAAAGCTCCGTCCTTGAAGACCGGGTGCGTGAACAGGTTCGTCGTCGCCATCGGGACAACCAGACCGGTTTCGTCGAGGGCCTTCTTGAAGCGGGCGATGTGCTGATCGCGCTCGATCGTGTCAGAGCCGTAGGGGATCAGATCATCGTCATGGAAGGTGAGGCCGTATGCACCGAGCTCGGCGAGGCGGTGCACCGTCTCGACCGGGTCGATCGGCGCCCGAGTGGCGTCCCCGAACGGGTCCCGCGCCTGCCAGCCAACAGTCCAAAGCCCGAACGTGAATCGGTCGTCGGGGGTGGGCTGAAGTGTCATGACGGTCTCCGCCGGTCTCGGGCTTAGGAGTTTGTTGTCGCGAGCAACATACTCGCGACTCCCAACCTAAGCACCCGAGGTCCCTCCGTCAACACCCAGCGCGAGCCTTGAGCGCCCGCAGCAGCAACGGCAATCAGAACCACTTCGTCGCGAGGAGCTGCTCCCGGGGAACGACGACGGACTCGGGGGCGACACCCCGGAAGGCCTTGGTCAGGCCGTCGGCCCACAGCCGCCCCCGGTCCAGGAGCTCCCGATCATCGGTCTGCATCCGGCCCCGCGTCACGACGACCCCGAGGTCCGCACCTGGATAGCGGTACTCACCAGCGCCGTACACTCTCAAGTAGAACGCTTCGTTGTCGCGGCTCACGGCGTGCCAGTCGATCTCTTGCTTCACGAATCGAACCGAGCCGTCCTCGTCCATCCGCCAAAGCCCAGACGACGGCGCCTCAGTGATGAGCTCCACCTCGTCAGTGGTCTGCTTGAGCACCAGTTGGCTCCACTGGTCGAAGTCGTCCCAACGGCTCTGAATCTGCTTGAGATCCAGCTCCCAATCGACGTCGACGAACTCGAGCAGGTGGAACAGGAAGAGCGGGACCCCGCCATACGTCGAGGTGATGAGGTTGGTCAGGGGGGATGCCCCGGAGATGCGCGGATTAATCTCACCGAGGTAGACCGACCCGTCATCGGTGTCGAGCAGGAAGTCCATGCAGAAGGCTCCCTTGTAGCCCTCGGCATAAAGCCGATCGCCGAGCCGCCGGGCCATCTTGCGGATCTTCTTTCGGGTCTTGAGGTCAAAGACATCGGGGAAGATGTCGTTGCCACACCAGCCTCCGCGATAGGGCGTCAACTCGTCGTAGCCCGTGAGGTCGGTCTGGATGGGCCCGACCAGGGTTCCGTGGCGGGTAGCAACCGCCTCGACGGTTCCGGGGAGGTGGTTGATGCGCCGCATCACCTTGAGATCCTCGCCAACCAGGTCCTCTTCGTGCTTGGCCCAGTCGTCGGCACCCTTGATGAAGAATGTCGTGCGTCCCGAATCCCCGTACGGCGTCTGGACGACCAGATCCTGGCCCAACTTGGCCTTCTTGGCGACCTTCCTGAGTTGCTTGTAGGTGTCCGCGCGACCCATCACATTGGGGGCGCTCCGCACACCGGCTTCGTTCCCGAGCCTGGTCGTCACCACCTTCGAATCGATGCGTTCGCGTAGCTCGCGCGGTGGCAACGCGATCCGCAGGCCGAGCTCGCGGGCGCGATCCTCGGTCTCCTCGTCGAACATCACGAAGAGCACGACGCCGGTGCCGTTGCGACCGATGTAGTCGATGACCTCTTTGTTGCCCAGGAGGTAGGTATTGACCGACTCGAAGGACTCGAAGTCTCGGGGGCCTTGGTGAGTTGGGGAGAAGGAATGCGGCTTCAACCCGTCGAAACTGTCGAAGTAGCTGATGTAGCGGAACCCGCCTACCCACTCGTCCAGACCAAGCAGGTTGTAGGGCGTTGGAGACACAAAGTAGACCGGTGTCGTGTTGGTGCGGAAGAACCCGTAAATGTCGCTGAGACTGCGCAGCACCGGCCGTGGCGCCACGGCCCCTGCGGGCTTGCGCTTCCGGGTCTTCTCTGGCTTCGGCTGGCTCACTTCTTGTCCCATGGTGTCGTCACCGTAGGTCCGTAGGGGGAAGGCAGCAACCGACTCTCCAACATTGCTTCCCATCGATGCCGGGAGCCAACGGGCGGATAGCCCCGCGGTCAGGCGATGAGCAGTGGGCGACCCTGGGCCACAAGGGGCGGCAGCTGGGGTTCGACTGCCTGGGGCACCGCCATCGACAGTTTCCGTAGCCGCGTCCCCTCGGTGAAATCGTCCAGGGACAAAGTCCAGTCATCGTCGGGCCAACGAAGGTCGAGGGTTCGGCGGTCAGCGTCGTATACCGCTGTGTAGACCGTCCCCCATGTGCTCAGCGCGGTCGGCCGATAGAGCGGAGGCTCGAGGAATTTCTGAGCCAGGAGGACCGCCGTCATTAAGGGATCCGTGACCGCCGCGACGAGCGCCGCCTCCCGGTCCTCGGTGGCGCAGAACTCGGCATGTTCTGGCCACTCAGTGGCGCCTTGTCGGTTGGCGGCGGTGGCGCCGCCGCTGATCACCAATGCGCGATCGGGCGACAGATACGCGACCGCGCTGTGCCCGTTGCAGTCCTGGAGGGCAATGTTGTAGGCCAGGTGCACAGGGATCCGCGCCAGCATCTCCAGCGCCTGCGGGACATCCTGAGCGAACTCCAACACATAGCGGACGACGATGCCGATCCCGAAGCCGTCACCAACAACGCGGCGCCCCCCAAAGGCGATCGCCACAGCTAAACCGTGCTCATTGACCCCGTCCAGCGCACCCAAGCCGCAGTCGCTCATGGCCATGACCGCCGTCTGGTTCCACCTGCTGCGCACCACCATGGCGTCGCACAGGGTCGGCGGGTAGTCGTAGTTCCGGACCAGGACGTTCCGGTCTCTCGACCAAGCCGCCAGTGAGCAGGCGGCGAACAGCGGGGGCGGGTTCCAGTGGCTCAAGAAGCGAGCGGCAAGGTCACCCCCTCCGGCAGCGGCCACAAACCTGTCGTAGGTAGGTACGAGCTCCGGGAGATGCGTCAGCAGAGCTCGACGACAGTCGAGGTACTCCGGGCGCGCTGCCTCGCCGTCGCGCAGGTACCACCGTCGGTAGGCCGGCCACGCAGCCGTGAACCGCTCGGCCAGGGCTGCTTCCGATCCGTCCAGGGTGTCGACAGCGCTGAACGTCACCTCGACGGGAACGACCGAGGGCAGGTCGGTCATGGAACTGCCCTCCTGGTCATCGCCGTGCGCGTGCCGCCGTATCGTGCCCAACTGGCCTCCCGGCAGCGTATGCGACCACGCCTGCCCTCAGCCTCAGGCGAGACTGCTTTGGTCCCCTCGATAGGCTCCCGCCGTGCGTTTGGACGAGTTCGCGTCGTACGACGCCACCGGTCTTGCCGAGCTCGTGCGTTCAAAGGACGTCACACCCGCGGAGCTCGCTCGCTGCGTGGTCGAGGCTGTCGAAAAGGTGAACCCCGCCTTGGGGGCGGTGGTCGAGCTCTTCGCTGATCGGGTCGACGCCCCGCCACCCGACGATGGACTCGGCGGGCCCTTCGCCGGGGTCCCCACCATGCTCAAGGACTTGTTCCACGGCGAGGTCGGATCCGCCTGCGGAAACGGGAGCCGCCTCGCCGAAGGCTGGATCGTCCGCTATCAGGCTGAGTTCACCACCCGGATTCGACGGTCCGGGCTCATCAACCTAGGCCGCACGACGACTTCGGAGTTCGGCATTCTCGGCACCACAGAAACCATCGCGGCAGGACGTACCTGCTCGCCCTGGAGCGCCGAGCACATGGCAGGAGGTTCGAGCGGCGGGGCAGCGGCTGTCGTAGGCGCCGGCATCGTCCCGGTGGCCTCGGCCAGCGACGGCGGCGGGTCAATCCGAATCCCCGCCTCGGCTTGTGGCGTCGTCGGCCTCAAGCCCTCCCGCGGCCGGGTGACCTGGGGTCCGCACATCGCCGAGGCGCTGGTCGGCTGGGCCGTGCACTTCATGGTTTCTCGCAGTGTGCGCGACACGGCGGCGCTACTCGACGCCCTGGGAGGACCAGCGCCCGGTGACCCGTTTGTGGTGGCTCCGCCGTTGCGAACCTTCGCGGCTGAAGTGGGCGCTCCGGTCGAGCGGCTGCGGATCGGCGTGGCCACGCGCCTCTGGTCCGGCCACGCCGCAGACGACGAGGTGACCGCAGCAACGCGCGCGACCGCAGAGTTGCTCGCTGAGCTCGGGCACGAAGTCTCCGAGACCGAGGACCTCCTCGACTGGGAACCGTTTCTGCGGGCCATGACTGACGTGTGGGCCGCCGACGCTGCTCACACGATCGACGATTTCGCGCAGGTCGTCGGTCGCCGCGTCGACAGCAGCACGGTCGAGGGCGCCACGCTGGCAACCGTGGAGTACGGCCGGACCGTGACTGGGCCGCAGCTGATCAACGGACTTGCGCAGGCCAACATTGCCGCTCGCCGAATGGGTCAGTACTTCACTGCGCACGATGTGCTGCTCACTCCCACGCTGGGCCGACTGCCGGCTCGCTTGGGCGAGTACGACCCCAGGGATCCGATGGAGTTGCGCTCGGTCTTTGACGCATGGTCGCCGCTGGAGTCTTTCCTGCCTGTGTTCAACGCGACCGGTCAGCCCGCGATCAGCCTGCCCCTGCAGATGAGTACCACTGGGCTGCCGATAGGCATGCAGCTGGTGTCGGCGAACGGGGGCGAAGCCGTACTCCTTCGGCTAGCGGCACAACTTGAGGCAGCGCTGCCCTGGGCTCAACGCCGCCCTCCCTTGCATGTCGCCCAGGCCTAGTCAGCTCCGGGACTCTGACGGAAGTCAGCTCAGGACGCGGCGAGCCGCACCACGGCGTCGGTCACCCGGTTCACCTGGGCTGTCGAGGTAGTCGAGCCGAACTCGAAGGTCACCGCGGCCCCCGGGGTCGAGGCATTGATGAACTGCGTCATCGTGCCGTGACAAGAACCGTTGCAGGTGAACGAGCGCAGCGGATAGCCCGACCAGGACGCCAGGTTCTTGGCGAACGCTGGATCCTTCACGGCACTGTTGTCGACGCCGTACAACGGATTGTGGATGGAGACCACCCGCCAAGGCTGGAGGTCCAGCAGGAAAGCGTGAAGGGCACGAGTCTCCGGCTCGCTTTGGGACTTGGGGCCGGAGTAGTAGCGCGTGCCGCCACCCGCCTTGACCCACCCGACAGGGAAGTTCCGGTTGAGGTCGACGCCACGGGAATTGGTGCGGGTGTTCTTTGCGTCTCCGTCGGGGTTCATCGTGGGGATGAGCCACAGATTGACGCCGGCGGGCAGACTCCGTGTTCGGAGAGAACTGATGACGCGCTTCCCGGTTTCCTCGTCGCCGTGCATCTGGCCGATGACCAGGAACGGCTTCCGGTCATAGGACCCCAGGGTGTAGCGGTGATAGGCGATGATCGGTCGGCCTTGGACGGAATAGCCGACAACGACCTGCTGGGTCACCCCCACCGGGATTGCCTGGGCAGGGCTGCTCACCATGACCAGCGCCGAAGCAGCCAGCGCTGTGAGCACCACAGCCCTGCGACGGTCAAACATCAGCGCGCGTAGCTGATCTTCACCGTGCTGCCGAGCGGCACGTGGTCATAGATCCATTTCGCATCGCTGGCGCGCATCCGGGCGCAACCGTGGCTCAGGGGAGACCCCGCGCCAGGCGTCTTGCCGAGGTCTGCGGCGTTCATGCTCAACCGGCCCGAGATCCGGTGGACAGGGATCGCGTGGGTGCCGACGCCCCGCCCAGCGCACAACCTCGTGAAGTAGTCGAGGCGCCACATCTCGGTCTTGTCGTAGTTGACGCGCAGCTTCTGCGCGATCTTGCAGGTCTTCGGCAACCGCGGGGACAAGTAGGGATTTCCCGCCACCGGCACGTCGCGGACCAGCGCGCCATTGCGATAGATCTTGATGTGATTGGACCAGACGCGGTATCTGACCTCCCACTTGACCGCCGGCGGCGGCGGCTTCGCTCCGGTCCCGGTCGTGGCGCACTCCAGGGACGTGACCGGCCCTGGACAGAGCGATGCCTGAGCGACCGTCGCCGGGACAAGGACGAGACCAGAAGTCGCGACTGCACAGGTCGCCAACACGACCCCAAATCGTCGGGCGAAGCGGCGCATCGACCGGTCTGGGTCCAACACCGCCGCACCGCCTTCCTCAGCTCGGGGGCGCACAAGCGCCGAAAGCCCACAACTCTCCTTCGACCATGATGCCCCACCACTGAACGCGCTGCCCCGAATGCCCGGCTTTGTCTTAGAAAAGACTGCGGCACTCCCGAAAGTTCCAAGAGCGACACGCGACGGTCATTGACCCTGCGGAAGGCAAACGAAACCATCCACGTGGGGGGATTCGGGGTCCGTTGTTGCAGGACCCGCTCTGCGATACCCGCACGAGGAGTCCCGTGTCTCACCCGCACAAATCCACGGTCTCGCGACGCCGGTTCCTGCAAAGCGGCGCATCGGTGGCAACCGTCGGCGCCGTCGGGGGTCTCGCATCTCCCGCAATCCTGATCCCCGGTGCGATCGCGCAACCCGCCGATCCGCTTCGCCCCTGGGCCATGGCCATGCACGTTCACGGATCCTTCAGCGAGGGAACGGCCAGCATGGAGTCGCAGTTGGACCAGGCCGTCAAATGCGGGGTGGATGTCCTGTGGTGGACCGAGCACGAGTTCCGGATGCAGGCCTCCGGAGCCCGACGGGTCGTGCACTTCAACGGCTCAAGTGAGAGCGAGGACGGGATCTCGTGGACGTGGACGGCCGCGAGCAGCGGCTCGTTCCTGGAGAAGTCCGCCACCTACGTGACGACCCCGGTCTCCCCAACGGACCCGTCCGGGAATAGCGCTCTCCGACTCGTCGGCCGCAGCAATGACGGCGCCTACGCGACGTACCGGCTGAGCGCCGTTGAAGGCAACAGCACGACGAGGACGTCGCTCGACGGCACGACTCTGCAGATCGACGTCCGGCCGGTCACGGTCGGGCTCGACGCGTTCGTCGCGATGACCTTGACGCTGTCCAACCGACCCGCCGGGGGTGGGCAGCCGGCAGGCACCTACACGTTGCAGTACCGGGTCGGGGGCAACTATCCCGTTGGCTCCCGGATTCAGGAAGGACGCACCGGCGTCGTCACCCTGGCTGCCACCGTCGACACATGGACCACTCTGTCCCTGGATCCGGTTGCCGACATCTCAGCCATCTGGCCGTGGGTCGACGGGCGAGACTCCTCGCTCTACACGTTGACGGTCGGTGTCGGCTCGCGCGCCGGGAGCCGCTCCGAGGCCTACCTGGATTACCTGCGCATCAGTCGAGTCCGCAAGTCCGGTGACCAATCACTCGCCGTCCAAGCCGAGCTCATGGCCACCTATGCGCCGCGGTTCCCCTCGGTCACCCAGCACGGGGCGACGGAGTGGTCGATGCTCAAGCAGCACATCAACTGGTTCGGGGGTGAACTGAGTCTGCCCCCGCAGACCCCGACACCTTGGAAGGCGGACACGTCCGCTACCGCGTTAACCGCGGCGATTCAAAGAATCCAGGCCGCAGGTGGCGTGGCTTCGTTCAACCATCCGTTCGGCAGCGGCGGCGGCGCGCCCATGAGTGCAGCTGCACAGGATTCAACGCGCCGAACTCGGGCCACTGAGCTCATCGGCCAGCGTTGCTACGGCGCGGACATCCTCGAAGTGGGCTATCCCGTCAAAGGCGGAGTGGCGATCAGCGGCTACTTGTCGCTGTGGGACGCGTTGTCTCGCAACGGGATCTTTCTCACTGGAACCGGCGTCAGCGATGATCACTCCGGCGGCAACTGGCTCACCCTGTCGACCAACTTCTTCACATGGGCGTGGGCGACCTCGACTGGACGCGATGTGCTCACCGACGCTTTGGCCGCCGGCCGGGTGTATTGGGGAAACCCGGCCGCGTTTCGCGGTCAACTGGACCTGGTGGTCGACGGGTACGTCCCGATGGGCGCAGTGGATGTTTCTTCACAAGAGACCCGCGCACTCAAGATCATGGCGACCGGGCTTCCCGGCGGGTCCTCCGTCGAGATCGTGCGCGGTCAGGTCGACTTCGCCGGGTCCGGGTACCCAGACCCCGTGACGACCACCACGACGCTGCCTGCCAGCGCGTTCGCGGCGGGATCGAGTGAGGTCTCGGTCAGCACGACGAGCAGCGTCTTCGTCCGCGTGGTGGTCCGATCATCCGCTGGAACCGTGATCGCTGGTTCTAACCCGATCTGGCTCCTGCGCTCCGACCCGCCGCTCGGGATCCCCTTGGCCAGGCGTACCGGCCCGCCAGGACCGGTGGGACCGAACGCCTCCTTCACCTGGACGGCAAGCGAACTCGACGTCCAGTTCGACAGCGCGGGAACGACCCCGGGTGACGCGGCACTGAGCACCCTCGCCTGGGACTTCGGAGACGGAACGACGGGCACCGGGGCCGCGCCCAGTCACGCCTTTGCCAGCGCTGGGACCTACGAGGTGATCCTGACGGTGAGCGATGAAGCGGGCCTCACGAGCACCGTGTCGCGCAGCGTCACGGTGGCCGAGGTATCGACAGCGGCCCTCTCGCACGTCGGGTCGGCCCGTTACAACGCCAACACCATCAGCGCGCAGGTCTCCACTCCGTCGGATGTCCAAGCAGGTGATTTCTTACTCCTCTTCCTCACCCTCAACACGACCGGTCGGACGGTCACCCCTCCTGCGGGCTGGTCCAAGCTCGGCGAACAGACGATCGGCACTCAAGTCACTCAGTTGTTCGCGCGCACGGCTGAGGCCGGCGAGGCAGGCTCACCTGTCCTCGTGGCGATCGCCGGCGGCTACGCCAAGACAGCCTTAGAACTCCTCGCCTACCGTGGCGCCGCCACGACAGGAGTGGAACTGTCCCTGCACTCCGGGCTCAGCGCGCTCAGTGCCTACCCCACCCCGGTCGGCACCGTCACAGCCGCAGGTGCGTGGGTGGTGTCCTACTGGGTCACTAAGTCAAGCAACGGCATCAGCGCGTGGGCCTCACCCAGCGGTATCTCTGTGCGAGGCAGTTCATTCGGAACGGCGGGAGGTGCCCTCGCCACACTGTCGGCCGACTCCGGACAGCCGGCCCCCGCCGGGGTGTGCGGTGGACTCGTGGCTACTTCGAATGCCACCGGTTCGTCGTCGACCACGTGGACTGTGGTGCTCCGACCCTGAGGCGGTCCGTGGATCAGTGAACGGACACGAGGATCGGACCGGCGTCCGGAACCGCCTTCGCCGACCAACCCCCGACTAGGGCCGTGGGCCGGTTCGGCACCAAGCGTCGCCGCGACCCGTGCTCGAAAATGACCCGATCAGCCTGGGTGATGACGATGACGGGACGGGTGACGAAGGCCCGTGACCAGACAGTCAAACGACCCACCTCGGCCGACCTGACGTCCGGCCGCCAGATGTTTGGCCACACCCGAGCCAGGGACCCGTCAGTCACCACGGGCACACATGGACGCAGGGCGGCCTTCGGGTCATTGAGTTGGGCAAGCACAACAGCAGCCGTACGCCGAGCCCGCAGCGCCACGACGTCAGCGGTCTCTACTGGGTGGACGAGGTTGCCGACTGCGAAGATCCCGGACCTCGACGTTCGCTGGAGACCGTCGACCGACGGACCTAAGGTGCCGGGATCGATCGTCAACCCGCCGGTTCGAGCCAGCTCGTTGTCCGGCATCCAGTCCCCGGTAAACACGACGGTGTCGCAGGCCAGCAAACGGGTGGCTCCGTCGCTACGACGGAGCTCGACAGCCTCGAGCCGACCGCGACCGACCAGCCGGCTGACGGACACGTCCGTAATAACTGGCGTGCGCCAACGCATGCGGGCGCCGGCCTGGAATGCGCGATAGCTCTGAGGGGCAGGCTGGTCGGTCACCATCGCCACCACCTCGACGCCCGCATGCGCAAGAGTGACGCACGCCGAATAGCTGACGTGCTCTGCTCCGACGACCACAGCCCGCCGCCCGATGGCCTGGCGCCGCACATAGACCGCCTGCTGAAGGTGGCCAGTCGTGAAGACCCCCGAAGGACGGTCACCCGGCACCCAGCGAGCCGCTCTGGATCGCTCGCGCGCACCCGTGGCGAGGACGACAGCCCGAGCAGTAACTCGCTCGAGCCCAGTCGGAGACGTGACATCGACGGTCAAGGGGCCGGCCCAGCCGGTCGCCGTGAAACCTGTTCGCACGTAAGCCCCCGCAGCAGTCGCGAGGTGGACCCTCCGACGGGCGTAGGCCGGTCCCGTCATAGCCCGATGCAGGTCGCGCAGCCCGTACCCGGTATGGAAAGAGTGCCGAGGGATACCACCGGCTTCGCTCTCGCGCTCGAGCACCTCCACGACGCCCACCCCGGAGAGGGCAAGGCACTCGGCGATGGCGAGGCCGCCTGGCCCACCGCCGATGACGAGCACGTCGACCGACCGGTCAACGCGCACGGCGGGGTTCGTCATGAGCGGGTCGCATCCTCAACCAAGGCTGCTAACTCGGCCCCGCAGGCGAACCCCTGACAGCGGCCCATCCCGGCCCGCGTGCGACGTCGGAGACCCTCCATGCTGACCGGCGGAATCGGGCTGGCGAAGGCATCCCGAAGCTCCCCGCGGGTGGCCCGCTCGCAGAAGCAGACGATCTGCCCGTACGCCGGATCCGCGGCGATCCGGCCCGCCTGCTCGAAGGGGCGCGGGAACGCCTCCCCGAGGTTGGGCATAGACGGCGGTTCCGAGGGCCGATGCTCTCCAGCGAGCCAGCCGGCGTCGCCCATGAGGGTCGCGACGTGCTCGGCAATGGCCATCGACGCCGTCAGTCCAGTCGATCGGATCCCACCGACGCAGACGTAGCCCTGGTCGGGGTGAAGCCTCACCTGGTAGTCGGAGTGTTCGGTCGCAGCCCGGAGCCCGGCGTAGGTCGCGGTCACCTCCTCCTCGAGGAGGGCCGGCAGGATCCGGGCTGCGTGCCGCCGAAGGTCGGCTAGACCCGCCTCCGTGGATCCGGTCGCGCGCTTGTCGCCGACCTCCTCAGCCGTCGGCCCCAGCATCACGTTGCCGAAGATCGTGGGGGCGACCAATACGCCCTTGCCCCGAGATGTCGGCACCGGCAACAAGATGTGCGACACCTTGGCCCGGGCCAGCTTGTCGAAGACGACCAGCTCGCCACGGCGAGGGGTGACCGTGAAGCCGTGATGGCCAGCCATGTGGTCGACCTCGTCACTCCGCAATCCCGCAGCGTTCACGAGGTAGGTCGAGGAGACACGACCACGGCTGGTTTCGAGCAAGAACCCTCCATCCGGCCTCGGCTCGATGCTGAGCAGCTCGGTCCCCAGCATCAAAGCCACGCCCTGCGCCAAGGCCTCGGTTGCGAAGGCGAGGGTGGTGGTCCAGGGGCAGATGATCGACTCGTCCGGAACCTCGAGGGCGCCGAGCGCTCCGGGGCCAAGGAAGGGTTCGCGGGCATAGAGCTCGGGAACGTCCACCAGCCGGGTGGCGGCGTACCCGTTCTGGGCGGCCTTCTCGGCAAGCCCCGGCAACGCCTCGAGCTGCTCCTGGGCCCAGGCGACGAGCAGCGCCCCGACGGGCTCCACGGGGATGCCGGCCGCGGAGGCGTAGTCGCGTAGGAGCTCATAGCCGCGCGCCACCAGGCGTGACTCGAGGCTCCCGGGAATGGCGTCAAAACCCGTGTGGAGGAGCGCAGTGTTCGCCTTCGACGTTCCGTCACCGACATCGTCAGCCGCATCCACCAGCGCCACCCGCCACGGCCATCGCCCCAGTTCGCGTGCCAATGCGCAGCCGACCACTCCCGCGCCGACGATGACGACATCCACCTCGGTTGGCGTGGGTCCAGCGCTCACGAGGGCCCCTCGAAAAGAGCAGCTGTCGCCGCCCGGTGGACGGCCAACCGCTCAGCCGCCTGGTCGGGTCCGATGCGAGGCTCGTACGTCTCCGCCGGGGTCCAAGCCTCGATCGCCTCAGCCAAGTGGAGACCGGGCTCCACGCCCAGTCGAGCGAAGGCCGCGGCACCCAAGGCGGTGGCGTCGGGTGAGGCGTACACCTCCACCGGCATTTGAAGGAGATCGGCCTGGGTTTGCATGAGCACCGTTGAGCGCGTGAGTCCGCCATCGACCCGGAGCGCAACGAGCGACCGTCCGAGATCAGTGGTCATAGCCGCCGCGAGGTCCGCGACTTGGGCAGCTATTCCTTCGCAGAGCGCGCGCACCACGTGGCCGACGGAGGTGTCGAGCCCAAGCCCAATCAGGGAGGCCTTGACCTCCGGGCGCCACCAAGGTGCCGCCAGCCCGGAGAACGCCGGCACGAACACCACACCAGAGGGTCCGTCCACCGTCGAGCCGAGCCGATCCAGGTCCTGCGGGCCACTCATGATCCCGAGCTCGGTCAACCAGCGGACGGCTGATGCGACGGTGTAGACCTGCCCGTCAAGGCAGTAGTGCGTGGAACCGTCGACGCGCCAGGCCACCGAGGTCGGCAGCCCCGAACCTGAACGGTGGGCCGTGGTTCCGACGTTGGACAGCAGGAAGGCCCCGGTCCCGTAGGTGCACTTCGCGGCACCAGGCTCGAGGCACCTCTGGGCGAAGAGCGCGGCCTGCTGGTCCACCACGAGCCCGGTGAGCGGGAGGCTGCGAGCGGAGAACACCGAGGTCTCACCGACCAGGCCAGCACTGTCGACGACCTCCGGAAGTGCTTCCTCCGACATGCCGAAGATTTCCAACGCCCGGGGAGACCAGCCGACGACGTCAAGGTCGAGCAGCATGGTCCGGGATGCAGTGGAGGCGTCGGTGACGAACGCCCCGGTGAGTTGGTGAACGAGCCACGAGTCACTCGTCGTCACCACGCCGCCGTCGTAACCCTGCTGGCGCAGCCAAGCCATCTTCGGCGCGGCAAAGTACGGGTCGAGGGGTAGGCCGGTGACCACCGCGAGCTCGTCGGCGTGGTCGGACAGTCGCTGACACAACACTGCCGAGCGCCGGTCCTGCCAACCGAGCATCGGGCTGAGCGGCTCACCGCTAGACGGGTCCCACGCCAACACGGTCTCGCCCTGATTGGCTAGGCCAACAGCGGCAATGGGTTCACCGGCCTCGGCGACGGCGGCGCGACCCGCATCCACAACCGACTCGAGCAGAGCTCGCGGATCCTGCTCGACAGCGCCGCCCGGCCCGAAGAACGGGCGCAACGACACCTCCGCTGAACCGATCACCCCACGACCCGGGGCCACCACCACGGCCTTGGTGCCTGAGGTCCCCTGGTCGATCGCGAGGACGGCCTCTGGACCCGGCATGCATCGCACGCTACTGCCGCACAGCGACTAGCGTCGCTATCCACCGATCGGGAGGAACAGATGACGGGTCCGAAGCTCGATCACATCCCGGGAGGTGCCGGGCTTCCCGTCCTCGGCCACACGTTGACCTTTCTTCGAGACGCGAGGGCGCTCGTCGAACGCGAGCGGCGGCGTCACGGGGATGTCTTCCGGGTCTCGATCCTTGGCCGCCCCAATGTCGTCTTTCTCAGCCCGCAGGCGACCCGGGAGATCTACCTCGATCCAGGGCGGGCCCTCTCCTCGACCCAGGGGTGGGCGTCGAGCATCGGCCCGATGTTCGGGGGTGGGCTGATGCTTCGCGACTTCGACGACCACCATCGACACCGTCGGGTGATGCAGCAAGCGTTCAGCAGGGCGGCCCTCAACGGCTACGTCGAGCGCATCCACGAGGTGGTCGACGCGACGCTGAATGAGCTCCCCGACGGGCCTGTGGATGCCTATCGCGTGATGAAGCAGCTCACCCTTGATCTGGCAGCTCGGGTGTTCGTGGGCGTCGAGCTCGACAAGGACGCCCAGCCGATCAATGACGCCTTTGTCGCGATGATGCGAGCGTCTGTCACTCCGCTGCGGGTGGCGCTCCCGGGGACGGCCTACAGGCAGGGTCTCGACGGTCGCGCTCGTTTGGACGCCATCTTCGAGGCCCTAGTCGCGCAGCGACGTACGGCTCCGCCAGCGGACGACTTGCTCTCGCGACTGAGCCACGCGACGACGGAGTCAGGAGAGCCTCTCCCGGTCAACGATGTGGTCGACCACATGGTCTTCCTACTCCTGGCTGCGCACGACACGACGACGGCGACTTTGGCCGTGCTGTTGTGGGAGCTGGCTCGCAACGACGCCTGGCAGGACCGGGTCGTCGCCGAGGTTTCAGCCCTCGACGGAGCGCCGGTGACGCTGGACAACCACGCCACGCTGACCGATCTCAGCCTCGCCATGAACGAAGCGATGCGGCTGAGCCCGCCCGTGCCGTTTTCACCGCGGGTCGCGGTCACCGACCTAACGATCGACGGGTGGGAGATCCCGGCAGGGGCCGCCGTGACGGCAGCCAGCCTGGCCCTCCACCGGCATCCGGACTGGTGGACCCAGCCGGATGTCTTTGATCCCGATCGGTTCGGCCCCGATCGCGCCGAGCAACGCCAGCACTCCCACCTGTTCGTGCCCTTCGGCGGCGGAGCGCACCTGTGTATCGGCAACCACCTTGCTGAGCTGGTGACCAAGGCTGTGGTGTCCCGACTGTTGGCCCGCCGCCGGATCTCATGCGACCCGGCACACCCCCTGGTCATGCAGCCGGTGCCGATCCCCAAGCCCCGCGGCCCGCTCGTCCTCACCTTGTCCTGAGTTCAGCCGACCACACGACGGCCTGATTTCCATACCTGGCTCACCAGGGGCACGCCGGGGCGGTAGGCCAGATGAACATAGGACGGTGCGTCCAAGACGACCAGGTCGGCGCTGGCGTCAATTCCCAGGTGCCCGACATCGTCCCTTCGCAGGGCGCGGGCTCCGCCGGAGGTCGCGGACCACAAGGCCTCGGCTGGGCTCATCCGCATCTCACGTACGGCGAGGGCGATAGACAGCGCCATGGATGAGGAGAAGCAAGAACCCGGGTTGCAGTCGGTGGCTAGAGCGACAGTCGCTCCCGCCTCGAGCAGCCGGCGCGCGTCCGGGTACGTCGATCGGGTGGAGAACTCGACCCCCGGCAGCAAGGTCGCAACAGTCGAGGAGGCTGCCAAGGCGTCCACATCAGCCGCTGACAGGTGCGTGCAGTGATCGGCCGAGGCCGCACCAACTTCGACTGCGAGCTGAACCCCAGGCCCTTCCCCCAGCTGATTGGCGTGCACCCGTGGGAGGAGGCCGACCGCGACGCCGGCCAACAGAACAGCGCGGGCCTGGTCGACATCAAAGGCCCCACGCTCACAGAACACATCGACCCATCGGGCGTGCGGCGCGCAGGCAGCGAGCATCGGACCAGTGACGAGCGCGACGTAGTCGGCAGGCTCGAAGTCTTCCGGAACCACATGGGCACCCAGGTAGGTCACTTCTGGCGTCAGCTCGCGCGCAATCATCACCGACCGCGCCTCATCGACGACCGTCAGGCCGTACCCACTCTTGATCTCGACCGTCGTTGTGCCCTGGCGCAGCATCTCCTCGACCAGACGAGAAGCGTTGTGCCGCAGGGCTTCGTCAGAAGCGGCCCGGGTAGCGGCGACGGTCGTGCGGATGCCTCCGGCTGAGTACGGTTCCCCGGTCATGCGGGCGGTGAACTCGGCGCTGCGATCCCCGGCGAAGACGAGATGGGCGTGGCTGTCGACGAAGCCGGGGATCACCGTGCGGCCCTCGAGGTCAACGCTGATGTCGGCTGCCGGTGCCGTCTTGGCTGCGCCGATCCACGAGACCACGCCCCCGTCGACGATCAGCGCGGCGTTGTCCAGCAGGCCGAGTGCAGATTCATCACCGACTAGTGCGTCATTCGTGATGAGCTGGGCGATGCCGGTCAGCAGGGTTGCAGTCATCGGTCAGCGGCCTTCCAGAGGTCATCAATCTGCGCGGCCAGCAAAGGCCCGAGCGCGCCGAGGCCGAGATGCTCACCTTCGCGCACGACGGTCTGGCCAGACACGACAACTTCGGTCACGTCGGCCGCGGTCGCGCTGAAGAGCAGTTGATCCAGGTGGCTGCCAGCGGTGCGTGCTGACTCGGTATCGACGGCGACGAAGTCCGCCAGCCCGCCCACGATCAGCCGCCCCGCCTCCGGCCATCCCAAGGCCGTGTGCCCCTGCCAGGTCATGGAGTCCACCAGCTCGGCGGGTGAGAACCGCCCGCGTTCCAAGCTGCTCAGTCGCTCGTGGGTCTCCAGACCGCGGGCCTCCTCGAACAGGTCGATGACCGCGTGCTGGTCACTGCCCAGGCACAGCGGCGAACCGGCCTGCGCCAGATGTCGTGCCGGGCCGATTCCGTCAGCGAGATCTCGTTCGGTGGTCGGGCAGAAGCACGAAGCCGTACGGCTGTCGCCCAAGAGAGAGATGTCGCTGGCAGTCAGGTGGGTGGCGTGCACGGCAGTGGTACGCGGCCCGAGGACGCCATGCCGGTCCAGCAGCTCGGTCGGGGTGCAGCCGTACGCCTGGAGGCACTGTTCGTTCTCCGCCGGCTGCTCGGAGAGGTGCACGTGCAGCGGCGCATCGGGGGCCGTGGCAACGACGATGGACAGATCGTGGTCGGGCACCGCACGAACGGAGTGAACCGCTGAACCGATCCGAGTGGTGCGGTCTGCGGTGAGAGCGGCGACTCGATCGGCCCAGGCCGCGACCGAGCCATCGCCGAAGCGAAGCTGCGGTCCTTCGAGCGGCTTGCCAATGGCTCCGGTGAGATAGCAGGCGTCCAGCAAGGTCAATCGCAGCCCCGCATCGACTGCAGCGGCGCGAAGCGCCTCACCCATCGCATTGGGGTCGTCGTACGACCGGCCGCCTGGCGCATGATGCACGTAGTGAAACTCCCCCACGCAGGTGATGCCGGCCACGACCATCTCGGCATAGACCAACCGGGCCAGCGCATACATCGACGAGGGATCGAGGACCGAAGCGAGGGCATACATGCGTTCCCGCCAGGTCCAGAACGAGCCGCCGCCGTCATGGGTGCGGCCGCGCAGCGCTCGATGGAACGCGTGGGAGTGGGCGTTGGCGAACCCCGGGAACACCAGGCCGCGCAGGGGGCGCGCATCGGTCGGCGGGTCGGAGCCAGGCGTAAGGCGCTCGATGACGCCATCCGCTGAGACAACTACGAGCACGTCCGATGCCACTCCGTCAGGGAGCCAGGCGTGCTCGAAGTGCCAGTGGGTGATCACGCCCCGCCTCGGGAGTTGCCGGCCAGGTCGGCCAGCACGGCGGCGAGTGCCTCGACGCCAGCCTCGCAGTCGTCCAGGTCCGCGTGCTCGGCCGGGCTGTGCGAGATGCCGGTGGGGTTGCGGACGAAGAGCATGGCGGTCGGAACCCCAGCTGCAGCAAGGATCCCGGCGTCGTGACCCGCGGCTGTTGGCAAGAGCGGTGCGGGCGATCCGTCTCCAATCGCGTGTCCGACCACGTGCGCCAGGCGGTCGGCCAGCCCGACGTCGAACTCGACCAAGGGTGACAAGGACTCGGCCGTGGCGCCGAAGGTCGTTCCGTCGCGGTTCGCACGCTCTTCTGCTTGGCCCATCACCGCGGCAACCACGGCGTCGACGGTGGCCTGGTCGGCGGCCCGGACATCAAGCCAGGCCCGAACACGCTCCGGCACCGCGTTGGTCGCGCCAGGGTCGATCTCCAGCCGCCCCATCGTCGCTCGCGCCCCACCGACTCTCGCTTGCTTGTTGGCCGCCAGGGCTGTGAACGCGGCGGTGACCAGTGGGTCAGCACGATCCTCCATCCGCGTCGTCCCCGCGTGATCGGCTCGACCGCCAAACTCCAACCGCCACCGTCCGTGCGGCCAGATCGCGGTGGCCACCCCAACGGATTGGGTGCGACCTTCCGGCGGGTCGACGAGCCACCGACCCTGTTCGACGTGCAGCTCGACGAACACTTCGGCCATCGTGGTGATGTCAGAGCCGCCGAACTCAGCAGGGTCCATGCCGATGTGCGCTCGCGCATACGCCTCCGCCAGTCCCACACCGTCACGGTCCCGGAGGGCGAGCGCCTTGGCCGGGTCGAGGACACCGGTGGCGAGCCTGGAACCCAGGCAAGGCATCCCGAAACGTGACCCCTCTTCCTCGACGAACATCGCGATGCCGATCGGCCGCACGGGCGAGAACCCTTGTGAGCGGAGGGTGTCCACGGCAGCCAGCGCCGACACGATCCCGAGCGGGCCGTCGAAGGCTCCGCCGTCCGGAACCGAGTCGAGGTGGCTGCCGGTCACGACGCCCGGGGACCGGACCATCGGGTCGGGCCGCCACCAGGCCACGACATTGCCGATCGTGTCGTTCTCGATCGCGAGGTCACGTACCCGGCAGGCGTCCCAAAACCATTGCTCCGCTTCACGAAACGCCGGGGTCCAGCCAGCGCGGCGATAACCTCCGGTGTCAGCATCGCGGCCGATGGGAGCCAGCTCGGCCCACATCTGCGAAAAGGTCACACGCCACCCTCGCGCATCGGGATGCGGACGCCGCGCGCCTCCGCCACCTCGGTGGCCCGGTCGTAACCTGCGTCGACGTGCCTGATGACCCCCATGCCCGGGTCGACCGTCAGGACCCGCTCGATCTTCTGCCCTGCCAGGGCCGTTCCGTCGGCAACCGTGACCTGGCCTGAGTGCAGGGACCTGCCGATGCCCACGCCACCACCATGGTGGATCGACACCCATGAGGCGCCGGATGCGGTGTTGATCAGCGCGTTGAGCAACGGCCAGTCGGCGATCGCATCCGAACCGTCCAGCATCGCCTCGGTCTCCCGATAGGGCGAGGCCACCGAGCCACAATCGAGGTGGTCCCGACCGATGACCAACGGAGCCTTTACCTCGCCGCGGGCGACCATGTCGTTGAAGCGAACCCCAGCCTTGTCCCGCTCGCCGTACCCGAGCCAACAGATTCGGGCGGGCAGGCCCTGGAAGGCCACCTTGTCCTGGGCCTTCCTAATCCAGCGGTGCAACCCCTCGTTGTCGGGGAAGAGGTCGAGGACTGCCCGGTCGGTGGCTGCGATGTCGGCGGGGTCTCCGGACAGGGCGGCCCACCGGAAGGGACCCTTTCCTTCGCAGAACAACGGTCGGATGTAGGCCGGGACGAAGCCGGGGAAGTCGAAAGCCCTGCCGTAGCCGTGCAGCATGGCTTCGCCTCGGATGGAGTTGCCATAGTCGAACACCTCAGCCCCGGCGTCCATGAACGCCACCATCGCCTCCACATGGGTGGCCATCGAGGCGCGAGCGCGGTCGGTGAACTCCTCCGGCTTGGCGGCGGCGTACTCAGCCCAGTCCTCGACGTCGACCCCGACGGGCAGATAGGAGAGCGGGTCATGCGCAGAGGTCTGGTCGGTGACGATGTCGACAGAAACTCCGCGACGCAGCAGCTCGGGAAGGACCTCGGCGCAGTTCCCAGCAAGACCCACCGACAACGGGCGGCGCTCGGAAACGGCCGCCGCACAGCGAGCCAACGCATCGTCCATGCCATCAGCGACTTCGTCCAGATAGCGCTCGGTGACGCGACGCTCGAGCCGTGAGCGGTCCACGTCAACAATCAGGCAGACCCCGTCGTTCATGGTCACGGCGAGCGGCTGGGCCCCGCCCATGCCTCCGCAGCCGCCCGTGACGGTCAGAGTTCCGGCCAGCGTCCCGCCGAACCTCTTGGCCGCGACGGCGGCGAAAGTTTCATAGGTCCCTTGCAGAATCCCTTGGGTGCCGATGTAGATCCACGAGCCGGCCGTCATCTGGCCGTACATCGTGAGTCCGAGTTGTTCGAGGCGTCGGAACTCCGGCCAGTTCGCCCAGTCCCCGACCAGGTTGGAGTTGGCGATGATGACGCGCGGCGCCCACTCGTGGGTCTGGAAGACCCCGACCGGCCGGCCCGACTGGACCAGCATCGTCTCGTCACCCTTGAGGCTTTGGAGCGTACGGACGAGGGCGTCGAAGGAGGCCCAGTCCCGCGCAGCCTTGCCGGTGCCTCCATAGACAACAAGGTCGTCTGGGCGTTCGGCCACCTGCGGGTCGAGGTTGTTCATGAGCATCCGCATCGCGGCCTCTTGCGGCCACCCCTGGCAGCTCAGGGTGGTGCCACGCGGTGCACTCACCGGACGAGGTCCGGGGTTGGTGCCGGGGGTGGTGATGGTCATGCGAAGAGTCCTTCCGGTCCGGTGCGTGATCAGTCAAGCCTGCCGACGGCGGATTCGGCCGCCGCTTGCAGGGATCCGTCGGCAACGATGCGCACAACGGCTTCGATTTCTGGTGCCAGATAACGGTCGGGGCCGGGTCCCTCGGCTACGAGACGTACGGCTGCGACGGCCGCGGCCGTACCCAGGGCGGGTGTCAGTGGGGCGCGGAAGTCCAGTGCGCGAGCGGCCGTGAGCACCTCGATGGCGAGCACCCGGGTCAGCGCGTCCACGGATCGACGCAGCTTGCGGGCGGCCGACCAACCCATCGAGACATGGTCCTCCTGCATGGCCGAGGAGGGGATCGAGTCGACGCTCGCGGGGGCGGCCAGGCGCTTCATCTCGCTGACCAAGGCGGCCTGGGAGTACTGCGCAATCATGTGGCCGGAGTCGACGCCGGGGTCATCGGCAAGGAAGGGCGGCAGGCCGTGCGACCGGTGCTGGTCAAGCATCCGGTCGGTCCGGCGTTCGCTGATCGAGGCGAGGTCTGCGGCAACGATCGCGAGGAAATCGAGCGCGTAGGCGACGGGAGCACCGTGAAAGTTGCCGTTGGACTCCACGCGGCCGTCGTCGAGGACGACCGGATTGTCGATGACCGAGGCGAGCTCCCATGAGGCGACGAGCTCGGCGTGGGCCAGGGTGTCGCGTACGGCTCCGGCCACCTGAGGTGCGCAGCGCAGCGAATAGGCGTCCTGCACCTTGGTGTCGTTGATCCGGTGCGAGGCGACGATGTCCGAGCCAGCCAGCAATCTCGTCATGTTGGCCGCCGATCGAGCCTGGCCCGGATGGGGGCGCAGGGCTTGCAGATCAGCGGCAAACACCCGGTCCGTGCCGAGCAGCGCCTCGACGCTCATCGCCGCGGACAGGTCGGCGACCCGAACCAACGCCTGAAGGTCGTGGCAGGCGAGCGCCAGCATCGCGAGCATGCCGTCGGTGCCGTTGATGAGGGCGAGGCCCTCTTTGGCGGCCAGCCGTACCGGCTCGAGTCCAGCCGCCTGGAGTGCGGACGCCGCTTCTGTGAGCTCGCCGTTCGCATCCCGGACGGTGCCCTCCCCCATCAGGGCGAGCGCGCAGTGGGCCAGCGGTGCCAGATCGCCCGAGCAGCCCAGGGAGCCGTACTCGTGGACGACCGGAGTGATGCCAGCGTTGAGCATGCCGGCATAGGTCTGGACGGTCGAGACGCGGACGCCGGTGTGGCCGCTGGCGAGGGTGCGCAGCCGCAACAGCATCAGGCCGCGGACGACCTCGCGCTCGACCTCGGGACCGGTGCCGGCCGCATGCGAGCGGATCAGGGAGCGCTGCAGCTTTTCGCGCAGTTCGGTGGGGATATGCCGGTTGGCCAGCGCGCCGAAGCCGGTCGAGATGCCGTACGTCGGGATCTCCCCGGCCGCGAGCTCGTCGATGCGCGCGCGTGCGGCAGCAGTAGCGGTGAGCGCCTCGTCGGTGAGCAGGACTGGGGCACCGTGGCGGGCGACCGCGACGACGTCGGCGAGGGTGAGAGGCGGAGGTCCGACCAGGACGGAAGTGCGCATGCCCTCATCGAAGCCTCTCACCCCGCTGAGTGTGACGTTATGTACGCGACACGCGGCGTGTCGCGTACGAAACGTCACAGTCAGCGGGGGGTCAAGGTGCGGGCAGGAGGATAGGCCCGCACACTCAACTGGTGCTGCCCAGCCTTCACGACAACCCGGTCTCCCGGACGTTTCGACGCATCGTCTCGGGTGACGCCGAAGGACGACCCGAGTGGGTGCGGGCGCTCGAGGATGGCGACGATGCTGGTTTGTACGGCCCCGGTTCGGCACCGTGGGCCGTGCACGGCAACCTGGCCACGTTGGTGGGAGGCGTACGCGCCCTCTTGCTTCAGGCACTTCACCCGGCTGCCCTCGCCGGAGTTCGTCAGCACTCCCGCTACGAAGACGACGCCCTGGGGCGACTCTCCGGAACCACCCGGTGGCTGGTCACTCTCACGTTCGGCGACACCACGGCGATCGCCCGCGAGACCGCACGGGTCCGCGGCATGCACTCACGAGTGAACGGAACGTGGACCTCGACGCAGGACCCTCAGAGCGAGAGGCCGTACTCCGCCCAGGATCCTGAGTTGTTGCGGTGGGTGCACCTCGCGTTCACCGACTCCTTCCTCACATCTCACCAGGTGTGGGGTGGGCGCATTCCCGGCGGTGCGGACGCCTACGTCGCGGACTGGGCGCGCGCCGCGAAGCCACTCGGCCTCAACGACCCACCTCGCTCCGAGGAAGAACTGAAGCGCCAACTTGCCGGGTTCGACGACGACATCGAGGGCGGCCCAGATGCTCGGGAGGTCGCCCGGTTCATCATGAATCCCCCACTTCCCTTGGCCACCCGACCGGCCTACGCCGTACTTGCCGCCGGCGCGATCGCGACCCTCGAGCCACGACAGCGCGAACTCCTCGGGCTCCCCCATGTCCCCGGACCACCCGCCCGACTCGCCGTGTCGGGGCTGCTCGGCGGCATGCGACTGGCACTCGGCCCGCGCTCGCCCAGTGAGGAAGCCGCGCGCACCCGACTGACTCGGCTGGGGCTGCTCGAGGGCAGCTCGGCGGGTGCACAGGCCGGTTGACAGCCACGCCCAGCGCAGCATGGAGTGGATCTAGCGTCACCGTTGGCGGGGCGCCCAAACACGGTCAGGAGCAGACGTGAGCACCTATGTCGTCGTCGGTGGGGGTCTCGCCGGTGCCAAGGCGGTCGAGACACTTCGAGCCGAGGGGTTCGACGGGGATGTCGTCTTGGTCGCCTCGGAGTCTGAACGACCGTACGAACGGCCGCCCCTGTCCAAGAACTACCTGCAGGGCAAGGCCGAGCGCGCGACCGTCTTCGTCCACGACGAGGGTTGGTACGCCGAGCACGGAGTTGACTTGCGACTCGGTGCTACGGCCGTGGGACTCGACCCATCGGCCCAGCAGCTGACGTTCCTCGACGGCGCGCCCATCACCTACGACCGGCTGCTTCTGGCGACCGGGTGTGCGCCTCGTGCTCTCGACGTGCCCGGCGCTGATGGGGCCCATGTGCTGATGCTGCGCGAGCTCGGGGAGTCCGACCGGCTCAGAGAAGCATTTGCTGCCGGCGGACGCCTAGTCGTCATCGGGGGAGGCTGGATCGGGCTCGAGGTTGCTGCAGCCGCTCGCGAGGCCGATCTCGAGGTCACCGTCGTGGAGTTCGCGGAGCAGCCGCTGCTGCGTGTCCTCGGCGCGGAGGTTGCTCGGGTTGTGGCCGATCTGCATCGCGCTCACGGCGTCGATCTGCGGCTAGGCGTCGGAGTCGCGGAGATCCGGCCGGACAGTGTCGTGACCTCCGCCGGCGACGTCCTGGCAGCTGACGCCGTCGTCGTCGGAGTGGGAGTCGCTCCGGTGACCGCCTTGGCGGCTAGCGGTGGGCTGGCGATCGACAACGGCATCGTCGTGGATGCCGGCCTGCGCACGTCATCCCCTGACGTCTTCGCCGCCGGCGACGTAGCGAGTGCCTTTCACCCGAGGTACGGCCGCCACCTCCGCACTGAGCACTGGGCCAATGCGCTCAACGGCGGACCGGCGGCCGCTCGAGCGATGCTCGGGCACGAGGTCACCTACGACCGGCTTCCGTACTTCTACACCGACCAGTACGACTTCGGCATGGAGTACGTCGGTTGGGCTGACGCCGCCGCGTCTCAGGTCGTGCTCCGGGGCGATGTCACGGGAAGGTCCTTTCAGGCTTTCTGGCTTGTCGATGGGATCGTCGAGGCAGCGATGCACGCCAACCTCTGGGACGACGGTGCTGATCCGTTGAAGGCTGTGGTCTCCCTGAACCGGCCGGTGGACCCGGCCCGCCTCGCAGACCCCTCTGTTCCCTTGAGCGATCTCTGAGCCGATGGCCGAGCACAGCAAGTACGGCGCGTAGGCCTACTTGCGTAGGGTCAAGGCCACCCGGTTGTGGTCGGCGAGGGCGCCGTCTTCGACCAGCGCCACCCACCCACCGCGGCGCAAGACAGTCTCGATCAGCTCGTCCACGACGTCGTCGATGACATCGGGATGCTCGATGTCGTCGGCCGGGGTCAACAGCTCTCCGCTGCCGTCGATCCGCGCCGGGTAGAAGTAGCCCTCCTCGACTGCCAGCATCTCCGGACGTTCTGCCTGGGCTGCCAGCCAGGCCGAGGCGATGCCGGAGACGGCCCGCTTCCCGCTGACCCTCTCCTCGAGCAGGGCCAGAGCCTCCTGCTGCCGGGATCGCAGGTAGCCCTCCATCACGAGACGAATGCGAGGCACCAGGTCGGTCATCGGCGCAGTCACCATGCTCCCGTGGATGCAACCCGCCAGCCGGCCGAGGTTGGCGGAGAGCCCGCGGAACTCGGCCAGCTCGCGGTCGGTGCCCACCAGCACGAGCGGGGCTGGGTTAACCCTGAGGTATGCGCCGAGCGCTCGGTCGACGTCGCGGTAGAAGGACCTTCGCTCCTGGACGCGCATCCCACGCTCCGCCCGTTGCGCAGCGTCGGCCCCAGCAGCGAGGCGGGGGAACAACCGGCCAGGGGCAGGGCGGAGGTCAGCGCCAACTCCCTCGAAGAGTCGTGCCTCATGCTGACTCAGCGTGAGTACGACATGTCGGGGCGTTCGGTGCAGCGCCCGCACCAGATCCCGCGTGGCGAAGGTGGGGTCGATGACGACCCGTTCCGCGACGAGCAGGTTCAGGTGGACCACTGCGCGGGTTGCCGCTGAAACGAAAATGGCGATGGCCTCGGTGGCCGGCCCGTGGCCCGCGTCTTCGGCAAGATCGGCCAGCGGCCGCAGGATCGTTCCCCGAACCCCAGGAAGAGACTCCCCGGCCAACCGCGCCTCCGCTTCCCGAGCCAGCATCAGCAGCCGCTCGGCATCCCCAGGCAACATCCGCGATCCTGGCGTAGTCGACATGAGCAAGGTCACCGCCGGATAACTCTCGATGGCCTGGAGCAGGGTGACCATGCTTGGAGTCGGCAGAATCGGACGTGGCCGGACTTCGGTATCGCCGGGCTGGGTCGTCATGACGCTCCTCCACGAGAGATCCGGTTTGAGTGCGAACCGAAGGTCTCTCCCGGTGCCGACTCTTCGCCGGTCACCCGCTCACGCCGGGCCCAGCCCGGTCACCCGGTCGGGCCGTGCTGACGACGAAAACGTCTTGGGGTACTCCCCTTCACACGCCGAGCGATTCGGCGTCTTCGGTGAGGGTCACTCACTGATGAAATGAGTTTCAGGTATTCTCCTACCTATGTCAACCCGGGAGTGGACCTTCCTCAGCAATCACGGGCACGTTCTTCTCGCTGTCGGGCAGGACCCCACGGCGCGGGTGCGCGACCTGGCCGACCGCGTCGGGATCACCGAGCGATCGGCGCAGCAGATCCTCAACGACCTCGTCGAGGACGGGTACGTGCACCGCACGAGGATCGGGCGGCGGAACACCTACGAGATCTCCAGCGGCAAGCCCTTCCGTCATCCGCTCGAGGCTGACCAGAGCGTCGACGGGCTTCTGGCCCTCTTCGGCGACGTACCCGCGTCGCGCTGAACGTGGGTGACGACCCTCGGAACTGCAGGGTCGCCCAGGGCGTCCCACTGGCATGAGAGCGCGACTCGCCATGCTGGTCGGCGTGACCCTGGTGCTCACAGGGTGCGGGAGCATGGCTACGACTACCGGAGGCAGCGTGGAGTCCGAGCTCGAAGCTCGCACCTTTCTCTCGACCGAGGTGACGCGGAGCGGCGCCCCATTCGCCGTGGTGCCGGGCAGCGTCATCAAGCTGACCTTCGCCGAGGGGCGCTTGTCGGCCAACGCCGGGTGCAACACCATGGGAGCCGGAGTCACCTTCGATGGCTCACGTATGACGCTGACGAGCGCAGTGGCGACCACCGACATGGCGTGCCCGCAGGAACTCATGGACCAGGACACCTGGCTGGCGGGGCTGCTCACGGCCGGCAGCGACCTCAGTGCGGCGGACGACTTCCTGACCCTCGTGAGCGGAACCACCACCATCGTCTTGCAGGACGAGCGGACCGCCGTACCCGACGCACCACTCGTCATGACGCTGTGGACCTTGGACACGATCATCGACGGCGACTCCGCCTCCAGCGTGCCGGTCGGCAACCCTGCGACCCTCGCCTTCGGCTCAGGCCTCCCGAAGGCCTTCATCGAGACGGGCTGCAACACTGGCTCCGGCGAGTACGACATCGGCGACCGAACCCTGGCTCTCGGGCCGATCGCCTTGACCAAGAAGGCCTGCCGTGAGGAGGTCGCTTCGGTGGAGTCAGCAGTGCTGTCGGTGCTCCAAGGCGAAGTCGCGTACGTCATCGACGGGAAGGTGCTGACAATCACCCGAGGCGCGCAGTCCCTCGTCTACCGGGCTCCTTGAACACGGCGCGAGAAGCGTCTAGTGACGGAGTACGAAACGCTAAGAAGGCGCCAACTCGCGCACGCGATGGAGCAGTTGCCGCACCACGTCGAACGGTTGGACTGGTCGACTGAGCAGGTCAACGCAGAGCGTGAGCTGCGCCTCCGAGAGTTGCTCGACGTGGCCAAGGAGGGTTCGTCGTGGCATCGCGACCGGCTGGCCGATACACGAGTAGAGAGCTTCGACGTCGCGCAGCTGGCTGATCTGCCGCCCATGACCAAGGGCGACCTTCTCGCCAACTTCGACGCCATCCTCACCGATCCCCTGCTCTCCCTGGATGTGGTCGAGGGGCACCTCGAACGACTGACTTCGGACGCCTATCTGCTCGATGAGCACCACGCGATCGCCTCGGGTGGCTCGAGCGGGCAGCGTGGTGTCTTCGTGTACGACTGGGCGGGCTGGGCGACCTACTACCTCAGCATCGCGCGCTGGCACGCGTACGACCGCAATCACGATCCCGCACTCGCGGCCGCCCCCTCCGTGGAAGCGATGGTCGCCGCAGACAAGCCCACGCACGGGTCGTCCGCTCAGGCCCAGACGTTTTCCAACTCCCGGGTCAGGATGGAGCGAATTCCGATCACGCTGGCGATGGATGAGGTAGTCGCGCGGCTGAACGCCCTGCACCCGACCACCATCCGTGGCTACCCATCGGCGCTGCACCAGCTCAGCCTGGAGGCCGACGCTGGTCGCTTGGGCATTGCACCGCTACGCGTCCGTTGTGTCGGTGAACCGCTGCTACCCGAGGTGCGCGATCGGCTGGAGCGCACCTGGGGCGTGCCGGTTCACAGCCAGTGGGTCGCGTCCGAGTCTGGTTCCCTGGCCTACTCCTGCGTGCGCGGACGCGGAATGCACACGAACGACGACCTGGTGATCATCGAACCCGTCGACGATCTGGGCCGGCCGGTGCTGCCGGGGCAGCCCTCAGCCAAGATTTACATCACGAACCTGTTCAACCACCTGTTGCCGCTGATCCGCTTTGAGATCACCGATGAGGTGACAGTCATCGACGGTTCCTGCCCCTGTGGGTCCGCCTACACCTGGATCGAGGAGGTGCAAGGCCGGCTCGACGACAGCCTGCGCTACGCCGAAGGGCTTACGGTGCATCCGATCGTGTTGCGGTCCCCGCTCGGTCGGCAGCGCGCCATCATCGAGTATCAGGTCCACCAAACCGCGCGCGGCGTCAAGGTCCTGCTCCGGCTGGGGGGCGAGGTCGACCTCACCGCCCTACGTGCGGAGATCGCCGCCGGACTGGCCAAGGTCGGGTTGGTCGATCCCGAGGTCGTCCTGATCCCGGTCGACAGTCTCGACCGGCAGTCCGGCGGGAAACTCAAGCGGTTCGTGCCACTGGTCTCACCTGGGTCGAGATCACGCCCCTGACCCGACCGAGGGGTACGTCCGGGGAGCACGACGATCATCAGGTTTACCACGCGTCAAGAGGACTAATTCCTCTATCAGGGCCAGTGGGATCCCGCCTATGGTCAGGGGTGCTCGACCAGGAGGATGGTGTGCGATGAAGGCCAAGTCTGATCAGGTCAAGGGCCAGGTCTACGCCGAGTGGGCCGTAGCTGATTGGCTCGGCAAGGTGCTCATCGATCGCGACGGAGAACGAATCGGGAAGCTGCAGGACATCTACGTGGATGTCGAGACCGACGAACCGCAGTTCGGCACCGTCAAGGAGGGCCTCTTCGGTCGTCACCTGACCTTCGTGCCTCTGGTCGGCGTTCAAGTCAGTCCCGAGTTCCTCCAGGTCGCGACGACCAGGGAGCAAGTCCGATCGGCGCCCGACATCGAACCAAAGGGCGAAGAACTCTCGCAAGGCGATGAGTCCACGCTGTACCACCACTTCGAGCAGAACTACACCCCGATCAACACCGAGAGCGGACGTCGCCTCGCTCGCCGGTGAGTGGACCCCGCCACCCGGTCGGCCACCGGACATGATCTTGAGGTTGTGCGTATGGATCTCGTCGTAACACTGTTGGACGCGGAGTCGCAGGTTCTGGATGACGCGCAGGCGACTCTTGAGCGTTCGCACGCCCACCACTACAAGGCAGCTGGAGCCGAATTCACTCGTGAGCGACTGGCGGACCTCTTCCGCCTGGTCGTGCAGGCGATCCGCGACCGGGACTTAGCAGCCATGGGCTCCTACTGCGACCAGATCGCCCTCGAGCGATTCAACGAAGGCTTCGACGTCTCCGAGGTTCAGGCCGCGTTCAATGCTCTCGAATTGGCGATGTGGCGGCAGGTCGTCTCAACCGAGCCCGACGTCGAATTGGTCGAGGCCATCGGTTTGTTGAGCACAGTTCTCGGCTTCGGCAAGGACGCTCTGGCGCGACAGTACGTCTCATTGGCGACCAAGAGGCACGTCGCATCACTTGACATGTCCGCTCTGTTCCGGGGCACCGACTCCTGACGCCGTCGCCGCAGCTGATCAAGATTCTCACGCTGTCACCTGGGCATCGAGGACGGGCGGATCGAGCTCCTTCCGCCGGCCGATCTGTGTATCGACGCCGACAGGTTCAGGGTGAACCGGAATGTGCCGCCTGCCCACGGCAACGGCAGATTCTTGAACGTGGTTGTGATTGCTGGCCGTTCTAGCAGACGAACATGGGCCCCGTCTGAAAGTTGTACTGCCACATCATTCTGTCGCCAGCCAGGCGCGGGTTGCCGTCACGAGAGCAGCCACTCCGGTCGACAGCGTCGGCTCGATGACGGGGGCGAAGAACGGCGAATGGTTCGACGGGATATCGCGCATGATGCGCATGAGATCGTCAGGCCCGGACGCTCCCGCGAACAGCGCAGGGTCGGCGCCGCCCAGCAACCAGTAGACAATCGGCGCGCCCGCTGCAGTCGCCAGCATGCCGACGTCTTCGCTCCCGGTGGCAGGCCCAGGATCGATCACCTGCGCTGCCCCGAACGTATCGCTGAACGCGGCGTGGATCCGTGCAGAGGCGGCAATATCGTTGTGCACGGCGGGATAGGACTCCAGGGGCGTGATCTCCGGGTCACGCGTGGCACCGGAAGCCGCCGCCTCCGCGCGGACGATCCGCTCGATCGAGGCCAGCGCCCGATTGCGCACGTCGTCATCGAAGGTGCGCACACTGAGCAGCAGTTCGGCCTCGGCCGGGATGACGTTGCCCTTCGTGCCGGCGCGCAGGGCGCCAACCGTCACGACTGCAGTCTGGTTGCCGGCAATCTCGCGAGAGACGATGGTTTGGAGCCGCAACACGGTGGCCGCTGCCATCACTACGGGGTCGATGGATGCCTCGGGCCGCGAGCCATGCGCCCCCTGGCCGTACATCGTGATGCGCAGAGCATCTGCAGACGCGAAAGCGACCCCCGGGTGAAGAGCGAGCAAGCCGGCCGGGATGGGGGCGACGTGCTGGCCGAGGACAACGTCAGGTCGGCCGAACCGGTCGTAGAGGCCGTCATCGACCATGGTCTGAGCGCCGCCTCCGCTCTCCTCCGCGGGTTGGAACACCACCATGAGCGTTCCTGACCACGAGCTCTTGGCCTCTGCCAGCTCACCGGAAGCCCCAAGCAAGCAGGTCACGTGCACGTCGTGGCCGCAGGCGTGCATCAGCGGTACGTCGTGCCCGTCGACATCGGTCCCGCGCAGGGTGCTCGCGTAGTCCAGGCCCGTGCTCTCCTCGACAGGAAGAGCGTCCATGTCTGCACGGAGCAGCACGGTCGGTCCCTCGCCGTTGCGAAGCAGACCCACGACCCCCGTGACGCCGACGCCGGTGGTGACCTCGAAGCCGAGATCCGTCAGCCGCTTCGCGACAATGCCCGCGGTGCGTATCTCCTGGAAGGCGAGCTCAGGATGGGCGTGGAGATCGCGATAGACATCTGCGAGCACAGCGTTCATTGGCCTAGGCACGGCCTGATCATGGCGCGTCATCGGAGGTCCCACCACTCGACTCAGTTGACGTGCCCGCGCGTGAGACTCCCCCCGGCCGTACGCTCCCGGCATGCCGATCACCCTGGGGAACGTGACCGCCGACGACGTCGAGCGGATGACCGAGAAACTCTTCGTCTATGACGGCGTGGACAGTCCGCGCAAGCGATCAGCCTTCTGGGCCCTCCTCGTCCTCGCAGCAATCATCGCCACCGCCGGGGTGGTGGCCGACTCCACGGCGACGGTGATCGGCGCCATGATCGTGGCACCCCTGATGACCCCGATCATCGGTACGGCGTTGGCGATTGTGTTGGCGGACCGGCGCAACATGATCCGGTCTGGGGCCTTGGTGCTCGCAGGCGCTGTCGCTGTGATCGCTATCGCCTTCGTCATGGGCCTCCTGGTGCTGGGAGACGTGACCGCCACCACCAACAGCCAGGTGGCAGGGCGAGTGAGTCCTCGGCTCATCGACTTGCTCGCCGCCCTGGCCACCGGGATCGTCGGGGCGTTCGCCCTGGTCCGCTCGGACATCTCAGACACTCTGCCGGGCGTAGCCATCGCGATCTCCTTAGTGCCGCCACTCGCCGTGGTCGGCCTCACCCTCGAGGCCGGGGAGGGGCAGGAGGCGCGAGGAGCCCTGCTGCTGTTCGCCACCAACGTCACGGCGATCATCGCGACCGGGACCGTCGTCCTACTCCTCTACCGCGTTCGCGAGGCGGCCCAGGATGCTGGCATCCGTGTCGGGCAACTCACGGGTCGAACACTCGCCGCCGTGGCCACGGTTCTGGTTCTCGTCGCGATCCCTCTCGCCTTCGGCACCGCCGACGTTGTCAACCAGACTCGGATCCTGAGCCGTGCGACTCCCGTGGCCGAGGAGTGGGCAGCGGCAAAGGGATGGCTCGTGACCGAGGTGACCTACCGCCAGGGAGTGCTGCGGATCCTCGCGCTCGGTCCGCCACCTGAGATCGAGGAGGAGTCCCTTCGCTTGGCCTTGGACGCTGCAGGCCTCGGCGAGGTCGATGCCCGAGTGACCCTGGTCATCGGCGGATCGCGGGACCTCCCGGCCCGATGATCGACCTCACGCCGTGTGGAAGGGGGTGAACTCATGCTGTCCGAGGATCGATTGCGGAACCAGGCTGGTGAGGTCATCTTCGGTCGCGGTGAGGACTACGTGCGCTACGTCCATGGCCTCCGGGTCACTGCCACCGCGGCGCACGCAAGCATCCAGGCCCGCAACGTCTACCAAGTCGAGCTGGACTGGAGCGGCGCAGATCTTGCAGGAACCTGCACGTGTCCGCACTGGGCAGACGGGAACTTCTGTAAGCACTTGGTCGCCACGGGCCTCGCCGTGCTCGACTCCGAACGCAGCGGTGGGCCGACTCCTGCAGCCGGGCCGGGGCCGATGGACGCCTACCTCGACACCTTGGATGCCGAACAACTTCGTACGGCCCTTCGCGAGGCCGCCGTTCGCGACCCAGACCTGGCCCGAATCCTGAGCGTACGGGCCGCCGCATCAGGAACCGACCCGGCACAGGTCGCCGAGCAGCTGACGGCTCAGGTGCGCGAGACCCTGAAGTCCAGAGGTTTCGTTGACTACCGCCGATCCTTCGACGTCAGCGTCGAGGCCGAAAGGCTGCTTGATGAGTTGGAGAGCGCACTCACGCACGGGGGAGCCGATGTCGTGCGGCCGGGCCTGCTCGTCGCCCTGACCCGGCTACGGAAGATCACCTTGACCGCTGACGACTCAGCCGGCGTCATCGGGAGCGCCTGCCAGCGAGCAGCAGACCTCTATGCCCGATCGTGTCGCGAGGGAAACCCTGACCGAACCAAGCTGGCACGGTGGCTCGCGAAGTTCCGTGAGGACTCCCCAGGTTGGCCGGAGACCACGCTGGCTGACTTCGCCCCGGCGTTCGACGCCAAGGCCCTCGCGGTCTATCGCAAGGCCGTACTAGCTCTCGACCTGAAGTACACCGCGACCGACGACGTACGGCGCAGTCGGTTCGGCATCGACCAGATGCTGCTCGAGCTGGCTGACCATGACGGCGACGTCGACCGCGCGATCGAGCTCCTCTCCACGAAGGATCACCCTGCCTACGACGGCATCGTCCAGCGGCTGCTCGCCGCCAGCCGCAAAGAAGAGGCCGTGGCCTGGATCGATCGAGCGGTCGCTGCGGGTGGGGTGTCGGACCAGCACGGCCGGGGCGACTACTGGCTCGATCCGAGCGACGTCGCGGAGATCTATCACTCGCTGGGTCGCGATGATGAAGCGGTCGAGGTGCTCCGCGGCGCCTTGCTGAAACGAGCGGGTTTCCCCGCGTTCAACCGTCTGCTCAGCTTCGCGGACCGTCTCGGGCGGGGAGAGGCCGAACGGGCCTGGGCGCTCGACGCCCTCGGCAAGCTCGCCCTCGCGCCCTACGGCAGCGGCGCCGCCCTGATCGAGATCGCGATGACCGAAGGCGATCTCGAAGCCGCGTGGGCGGCCGCAGAGGCGTACGGTCCCGGGCACGAGTGGCAACGCCTGGCCGAGGCGAGTCGTGAGACGCACCCGCGGGAGGCCGCGGAGCTCTATCTCGCCCGGGTCCCGGCGGACCTGACCCACCCCAACACCAAGCTCTACCCAAAGATCGCCCAGAACCTCGCCGTCGCCCGCGACCTCTATGCCGCTGATGGCGACCACGAGAGGGTCGCGTCCTACGTTGCTGAGATCCGAGTGGAGTACGCGCGCCGGACCTCACTGATCGCTGCGCTCGACCGGCTCGCTCTCTGAACAGCTCGGCCCTGAGACGGTCCAACTAGCGCGCTTCTCATATGAAGATTCGGTGCCATGTCATCGTTGCCACTTCGCGGTGAGTCCCGATGTCGGGGGCTGGTGCAAGGCTCGGCTGTATGTCGGATCTCCGTTGCTGCTCCAGGTGTGGTCTTGACGGGACTGCGGTCGAGTTTCCCATAGGCGGCCTGCGGTGCCTCGACTGTCGACGAGCCGTGGTGCGCGCGCACTATTCCGCGAATCCCGGCTACTACAAGGCCAAGGCGAGGCAACGGCAGAAGCGTGTGATTGCGCAGGCGCGCCTTTGGTTGATGGCCTATCTGGCGACGCATCCCTGCGTCGACTGCGGCGTTCGCGATCGGCGCGTCCTTGAGTTCGACCATCGCGACGACGCCGTCAAGCGGGCCCCCGTGGCCACGCTGGCAAGGAGCGGCTACCCGCTAAGAGCCGTCCAAGTCGAAGTAGCGAAGTGCGACGTGCGGTGCGCGAACTGCCACCGCATCCGCACACACAGGCAGCAGGGATGGTGGGGAGCGACCCTCGACGCCGGTTGAGCGAACCGGAAGTCATTGCTGCATCAGCATTCAATGAGCCGGACGTGAAGCCGCCCCACTCAGGGGAGGGAGACGGCTGAACTGCGTCGATAAGGGTGCGCCTGAAGGGATTTGAACCCCTGGCCTTCTGATCCGTAGTCAGATGCTCTATCCGCTGAGCTACAGGCGCATCACCCGAGGGCGAAACCCCATGCTACCGAACCGACGTACGCCTCCGGAAATCCTCGAAACAGGGGTCGCGCGAGGCACTTACGTCACGGACCACCGATCGCCGGGCCAGACTCGCCCGCACTTAACGCGCGATGTGGGGACCGACGAGCGTGGTACTTCACGCGTGAGGACGGCGTGTCGCGCGTGAAGTAGGGCGGGGCGGAGGCGGAGGGATTTGAACCCTCGATGGGC
>JANPBY010000190.1:0-60755 GCA_031430645.1 Actinomycetes bacterium | reverse complement strand
CCCCCCCCCCGCGCGGGCGGGCGGCCCGCCGCCGCGCGCCCCCCCCCCCCCCCCCGCCGCCCCCCCGCCCCCCGCCCGCGCCCCCCCCCCCCCGCCCCGGCCCGGGGCGAGCCGCTATCCGTTGTTGTCGAAACTGCTCAGACGTCGGCCCCTGCTGGCGCGCTCGTCTCCGTGACAGCCGAATCCGGCCTGCTGGCTGTGGAGGTGCAGGCGCCGATTCGCTGGGCTGGTCCCCTGCGACTCCCGACGTTCACCGTCACAGGTCGGGCCGTCGCTGCACAGGAAGTGGCGAGTCCGTGACGCCATCGAAAGCCCCACGCCCACTGGCTTTCCCCGCTGGGGACACAGGCTCTAGGGACGCAGGCTCTGGCACCGTGTGGGTGCTCGCCGTCACTGCCTTGGTCGCCCTTGCGGCCGCTGTCCTCGTCGGGTTCGTCGAGGTCCGCGTCGTGCGCGCCCAAGCGGCTGCAGCGGCCGACCTGGCAGCTTTGGCGGCCGCATCGGCACTGCCGGACGCGGTGGGTTCCTGTCGGGCGGCTTGGGTGGTGGCAGCGGCTCAACAGGCCCAGTTGGTGGCGTGCGAACCCGCTGGTCTGACAGTCGAAGTCACGGTGTCTCGAGCGTTCACTGGGCCGCTGGCTGGCTTCCCCGCCGTCATGGTTCGGGCACGGGCCGGCCCGCCAGGAGGACCCTGAGCAGTCGCGTGGCCCCCGCCTTGTTCAGCGGGTCATTCCCGTTGCCGCACTTGGGAGACTGAACGCACGACGGACAGCCGGTCGGGCACTCGCACGTCTCCAGCACACTCAGCGTTGCGGCGAGCCATTCCGCTGCCCGCTCGAAACCTCGCTCAGCGAAGCCAGCCCCTCCGGCGTGCCCGTCGAAGACGAACACGCTGGCCCGGTCAGTATCAGGATGGATGGCCGTGGACACCCCGCCGATGTCCCATCGGTCGCAGGTTGCCACCAGCGGGAGTAGCCCGATGGCGGCGTGCTCGGCGGCGTGAACCGATCCCGGCACCTCGACGTCTCCAAGTTCGGCTTCGACGAGTTGGGCCTCAGCCACCGACCACCACACTGAGACCGTCCGCAGCGTCCGGGCTGGCAGGTCCAGAGGCTCCTCGCCGAGCACCTCCCCGCTTCCCAGGCGGCGGCGCATGAAGGCCACGACCTGAGTGGTCACCTCCACGTCCCCCACGCACAACCGCGCGGCTCCCCAATCCTGGGACCGGCGTTCGGCGATCACTCGCAGGTCCGTGACCTCCCTGGCTGAGGTCGTCCAGTCGGGCGTTGCTGCGGTGACCAGGGCGACGCTGTCGTCGAGATCCAACGTGTCGACGAGGTAAGTGCTGCCTTGGTGGACGTAGACGGCCCCGGCATGGACGCTGCGATCAGCTGCCCCGCGATCGACGGTCCCGACGACCCGCCCGGTGGTGGACTCGACCACCCGGACCGGACCGCCGCCGGTGCCCCGCAGGTCGGCCAGGTCGGAGGCTCGTTCGGGTCGGGTCCAGTACCAGCCGCCAGGGCGGGCGCGGAGGAGTTCGCGCTCGACGAGGTCGGCGACGACCTCGTGGCTGCCGGGTCCGAAGGCTTCGAGGTCCTCGGTCGTCAGTGGGAGCTCCGCCGCGGCCGCGCACAGATGCGGGCCGAGGATGTAGGGATTGCTCGGGTCGAGCACGGTGGCTTCAACCGGACGGCCGAACACCGCTTCAGGGTGGTGCACGAGATAGGTGTCGAGGGGGTCGTCGCGCGCGATCAGCACGGCCAGGGCTCCCTGACCGGCTCGCCCTGCTCGGCCGGCTTGCTGCCACATGGAGGCCAGGGTTCCTGGCCAGCCGGCAAGGAGTACGGCGTCCAAGCCGGCGACGTCGACGCCAAGCTCCAGGGCCGACGTCGCTGCCACCGCCAGCAGCCGTCCCGACTGCAGGTCGGCCTCGACTGCTCGACGCTCCTCGGGCAGATAGCCCGCGCGATAGGCGGCGACCCGGTCCGCGAGCGACGGGTCGATCTCAGCTACTGCCTCCTTGGTCATCATGGCGACCACTTCCGCCCCCCGCCGCGATCGGACGAAGGCCAGCGTGCGGGCACCCTCGATCACGAGATCCGTGAGCAGATCTGCGGTCTCGGCGTGGACTGACCGGCGGATGGGCGCCCCGCGTTCCCCGATCAGCTCGGTCAAGGGTGGTTCCCACAAAGCGAACGCCGTCGATCCGCGCGGGGATCCGTCCCGGGTTACCGCGACCACGGGTTGGCCGATCAGCCGCTGTGCTGACACGTCCGGCTGCGACACCGTTGCCGAAGCGAGCACGAAGACCGGTTCGGCGCCGTACCGTCGCGCAATCCGCTGCAGTCGCCGCAGCACCGCAGCCACATGGGAGCCGAAGACCCCGCGGTAGGCGTGGCACTCATCGACCACGACAAAGCTCAACGATCGCCAGAACGGCGCCCATCGGGCGTGCCCCGGCAGCAGCGAATGATGCAACATGTCGGGATTGGTCAACACGTAGGACGCATGTGCACGCGCCCAGTCGCGCTCCTCCCGGGGAGTGTCGCCGTCGACGGTCGCCGGGCGTACGTCGGGCACCGCCAACTCGGTGAGCGCGCGCAGTTGGTCGGCGGCCAGCGCCTTGGTTGGGCTGAGATAGAGAACGGTGGACGCCCGACCATCGGGCGCCTGCGCTCCTTCACGCACCGCGGTGAGCGCGGGGAGCAGGTAGGCGAGGGACTTGCCGGAGGCCGTACCCGTCGACACCACCACCGACCGACCGGCGTGCGCATGCTCGGCGGCCTCGACCTGGTGGGTGTACGGCTGCTGCGCCCCGCGTGCCCCCAGAGCCTGGATCACGTCCGGGTCGACCCAGGTCGGCCACTCGGCCCAGGAGGCCGGTCGGGCGGCCACGTGTTCGACGTGGGTCACGCGGGCGGCGCGGGTCGGGCTGGCTGTCAACCCAGCCAGGAGTTGCCCGGCCAGGTCGCCGTCGGCAGGGGAGGGGGTGCTCACGTCCCGGGCATGGTCGCACGGGGATGGTTGAATCGGGGAGAGCAGGCCGCTTCCCCGCACCGAGAAAGGAACGCCGTGGACCTCACCCTGGTGACCCGAACAGAGGGCGACCGCACGGTCGTCGAGGTTGGCGGCGAGATCGACGTCTATACCGCGCCGCAGCTGCGTGAGCGGGTCGTCGAGCTGGTTGCCGAGGGAAAGGTCGACCTGGTGCTCGACCTGTCCGGCGTTGAGTTCCTCGACTCCACCGGCCTGGGCGTCCTTGTGGGTGCCCTCAACAGGGTGCGCGCTCAGGACGGCTCGCTCGTCCTCGTGCTGACCCAGGAACGTATCCTGAAGATCTTCGAGATCACCGGGCTGCGCAAGGTGTTCCCGATCCACGCCACCGTCGCCGAGGCGGTCGGCTCGGCCGGCTGACGCCTGATGGCCACCGTAGAGCTCGCCCTCGCTGCCATACCTGCGCACGTGCGTACGGCCCGGCTGGTTGCCGTGTCCCTCGGTCGCCGTGCGGGGCTCGACGAGCAGAGCCTGGAAGAAGTGCGGCTCGCCGTGGGCGAGGCCACCTCGCGCGCTGTCGGCCTGCACGTGGTCGCCTGCCCCGAGGAACCCGTCCTGGTCCGGTTCTCCGATGACCAGGCAGGGGTGTTCCTGGTCGAGGTGGTCGACCGAGCGCCGGTTGCCGTGGCGCCGCCTGAGGGTGCTTCCCACGATCTCGCGCTTGCAGCTCTCGCCGAGCACGGTGACGCCCTGGACGACTCCGAGTTGGGCGTTCTTCCCCCGGCTGTTGGCCTGGCCGTCATCGATGGCCTCGTGGAGGACGTGTCGGTGACCCACGACAGTGCCGGATCGTCGGTCACGCTCACCTGGAACGTGCCGGTCGGGGCGCCCGGCAACTGACCGAGAAACAGCCTGTCCCCCGGCCCGTGTCGGAGTACACGCCAACTTCTGCGTAGACTCCGCCCGCCGACGACGTGGCCGGGGGTCGCCCCCTAACTGCCCGTACGGCTGACGCACGCGTCCCCCCGGAACCAGGCAATCCCTGGTCCAGGGCGGTCTGCGCTTGACCTGAGTTTTGAGGAGGATCGATGTCCGGGTTCAACTTCGCCGTGGGCGGCGACGGGCTGGTGTCCCTGACTGGGACGAACCAGACGATCGTCGTCGTGGTAGCGCTCGTCGCCCTGGCTGCGCTGGGAGTTGCGGCGTTCTTCGTCCGCGAGGTTCTCGCCGCAGGCCAAGGCACCGACAACATGCAGCGCATCGCGCTCGCGATCCAGGAAGGCGCGTCGGCCTATTTGAGCCGACAGTTCCGCACCTTGTCTGTGTTCGCGGTCCTGGTGTTCTTCCTCCTCTTCCTGCTCCCAGCCGAGACCACCAGCGAGCGCGTGGGTCGGTCAATCTTCTTCTTGGTCGGCGCTGTCTTCTCAGCGATCACCGGCTACACGGGTATGTGGCTCGCCGTCCGTGGCAATGTCCGGGTGGCAGCCGCGGCCAATGACTCAGGCGCGCAGCAAGCCACGCGGATCGCGTTCCGCACCGGTGGTGTCGCCGGGATGTTCACCGTTGGCCTGGGCCTCTTCGGCGCAGCCGTCGTCGTCCTGATCTACAAGGAAGACGCCGCCAAGGTCCTCGAAGGCTTTGGCTTCGGCGCGGCCATGCTCGCGATGTTCATGCGAGTCGGCGGTGGCATCTTCACCAAGGCGGCGGACGTCGGCGCCGACCTGGTCGGCAAGGTCGAGCAAGGAATCCCCGAGGATGACCCGCGTAACGCAGCGACGATCGCCGACAACGTCGGTGACAATGTCGGCGACTGCGCCGGGATGGCCGCTGACCTCTTCGAGTCCTACGCGGTCACACTCGTGGCCGCGCTCATCCTGGGCAAGACCGCCTTCGGTGCGGAGGGTCTGGTCTTCCCGCTCATCGTTCCGGCGATCGGCGTGCTCACCGCCGTCATCGGCATCTTTGCGGTCTCACCCCGTGCTGGCGACAAGAGCGGGATGGCGGCCATCAACCGCGGCTTCTTCATCTCTGCGGTCATCTCGGCAGTGCTCGTGGGCTTCGCAGCCTTCGCGTACCTGCCGGCCACCATGGCCGAGCTCAGCGGCAACGTGCTCACCGCCGGCTCGGACATCAACCCGCGGATCTTCGCCATCTCGGCGGTCCTCATCGGCATCGTGCTTGCGGCCGTGATCCAGGTCCTGACCGGCTACTTCACCGAGACCAACCGTCGACCGGTGGACGACGTGGCCAAGACCGCCCTCACCGGCCCGGCCACGGTGATCCTCTCGGGCATCTCCCTGGGTCTGGAGTCCGCGGTCTACTCCGCCCTGGTCATCGGCAGCGCCGTCTACGCGGCGTACTTGCTCGGGGGTGGCGTCATCATCTTGTCGCTGTTCGCGATCGCGCTTGCGGGTACCGGCCTCCTCACCACCGTTGGCGTCATCGTGTCGATGGACACCTTCGGTCCGGTCTCCGACAACGCCCAAGGCATCGCCGAGATGTCGGGAGACGTCACTCCAGAGGGCGCCAAGGTCCTGACCTCCCTCGACGCAGTGGGCAACACCACCAAGGCCATCACCAAGGGCATCGCGATCGCGACCGCTGTGCTCGCGGCGACCGCGCTGTTCGGCGCGTTCACGGACAGTGTCGCCAGCAAGCTGGCCGAGATCGGCGTCGACACGGGGTCGCTCACCGGTTTCGACCTGCTCAGCCTGGACACCAGCGTGACCAACCCCAATGTCCTGGTCGGTCTGATCATCGGCGCTTCGGTGGTCTTCCTCTTCTCCGGCCTGGCCATCAATGCGGTGTCCCGCGCAGCGGGCGCGGTCATCTTCGAGGTGCGGCGCCAGTTCCGCGAGCACCCCGGCATCATGGACGGGACCGAGTTGCCGGAGTACGGCCGCGTCGTCGACATCGTCACCCGCGACTCTCTCCGCGAGTTGGTGACCCCCGGACTGCTCGCCGTATTGACTCCTGTCGCCGTCGGCTTCGCCCTCGGCATCGGGTCCATCGCGGCCTTCCTCGCGGGCGCGATCGCCTGCGGCACCTTGATGGCTGTGTTCCTGGCCAACTCCGGTGGTGCTTGGGACAACGCCAAGAAGTTCGTGGAGGACGGTCACCACGGAGGTAAGGGCTCCGAGGCGCACGCAGCAACCGTGATCGGCGACACCGTCGGCGACCCGTTCAAGGACACGGCCGGCCCGGCTATCAACCCGCTGCTCAAGGTCATGAACTTGGTGGCGCTGCTCATCGCGCCCGCCATCGTTCAGCTGTCCTACGGCGACGATGCCAACACCGCGCTGCGTTGGGGCATCGCCCTGGTTGCGCTGACGATCGTGGTCGTGGCGGTCTATGTCTCCAAGCGTCGCCCGATCGCGGTAGGCGACGCGATCGACGCCTAGCCCCGGGGGCGGGCCGTAGCCTCACTCACACCGTCCAACCAAGAACCGTCCGGATTCGAGGAGTGCAGTGCCCGAGAGCGAGGTCATACGCCGGCTCGTGATCGTCGAGTCGCCTGCCAAGGCGAAGACGATCGCGGGCTATCTCGGGCCAGGATACGAGGTCGACTCGAGCATCGGACACATCCGGGATCTCCCGACCCCGAGTGAGTTGCCGGCCGAGGAGAAGAAGGGTCGCTTCGGTAAGTTCGCGGTCGACGTCGACAACGGCTTCGAGCCTTACTACGTCGTCGACCAGGACAAGAAGAAGAAGGTCGCCGAGCTCAAGCGCAAGCTCAAGGACGCGGACGAACTCCTCCTCGCAACAGATGAGGACCGCGAGGGCGAGGCCATTGCGTGGCACCTCTTGCAGGTGCTCGAGCCCAAGGTGCCCGTGCGTCGGATGGTCTTCCACGAGATCACGCGTGATGCGATCCGACAGGCCGCTGAGGACACCCGCGAGCTCGATCAGCGGCTCGTCGACGCCCAGGAGACCCGCCGGATCCTCGACCGGTTGTACGGCTATGAGGTCAGCCCCGTGCTCTGGCGCAAGGTGCGCGCGGGGCTCTCCGCCGGGCGGGTCCAGTCGGTCGCCACGCGACTGGTCGTTGAGCGCGAACGTGACCGGATGGCCTTCGTGCGGGCCGGCTACTGGGATCTCGAGGGCGTCTTCGACCCGGGCACGTTCACCGCGCGGTTGATTGCCCTGGACGGGGCCCGGGTTGCCACCGGGCGCGACTTCGACACCGACGGTCGGCTCAAGACGGCGGGCGCCGTCGCGCTGGACGAGCAGGCCGTGCGGTCCCTGACCGCGGGCCTCGCCGGTGCAGCGTTCGTGGTGCGGTCGGTGGAGGACCGGCCTTACCGCCGATCACCGGCCGCTCCGTTCATGACCTCCACCTTGCAGCAAGAGGCCAGCCGCAAGTTGCGGATGACGAGCAAGGTCGCGATGCGGGTCGCGCAACGGCTGTACGAGAACGGCCACATCACGTATATGCGGACCGATTCCACGACCTTGTCGGAGTCGGCGATCGCTGCGGCCAGGGCGGCTGCGACCCAGATCTTCGGTGCCGAGAACGTCGCCGACACTCCGCGTCAATACACCCGCAAGGTGAAGAACGCCCAGGAGGCGCACGAGGCGATCCGGCCGTCCGGCGAGGTCTTCCGTACCCCCGGGGAGCTGGCTCGCGAGGTCAGCCCGGACGAACTAGCCCTCTACGACCTGATCTGGAAGCGCACCGTCGCCTCGCAGATGGCCGACGCGCGCGGTCAGACGGCGTCGGTACGCCTGGGTGCGACCTCCACCGACGGGCGTGACGCCGAGCTGTCTGCTTCGGGCACGGTCATCACCCACCGGGGATTCCTCGCGGCCCACGAGGAGGGCCGCGACGAGCCCGGTGCTGGTGACGATGACGAGCGGCGGCTCCCGTCGATGTCGGTCGGAGACACCCTCGCGGTCGTCTCGCTCGAAGCCGAGGGGCACGAGACCCAGCCACCGGCCCGATTCACTGAGGCGACGCTCGTCAAGGCCCTCGAAGAGCGAGGCATCGGCCGCCCGTCGACCTACGCCGCCACGATCTCGGTGATCCTCGACCGGGGGTACGTCTTCAAGAAGGGCACCGCTTTGGTGCCGACCTGGCTCGCCTTCGCGGTCACCAAACTGCTGGAGCAACAGTTCAGCGAGCTCGTGGACTATGACTTCACAGCTCAGATGGAGTCTGACCTCGACCGGATCGCAGCCGGTGAGGCGGACCGCAGCGAGTGGCTGCACGCGTTCTACTTCGGTTCACCTGACGGCACTGGCGCAGCGTTGGATGGCCTCAAGGGGCTGGTAGACAACCTCGGCGATATCGATGCCCGAGAGATCAACAGCGTCGACATCGGCGGTGGGATCACCCTGCGGGTCGGCCGCTACGGCCCCTACATTGAGCGGGGTGAGGAGCGCGCGTCGGTTCCTGAGGACCTCGCACCCGATGAGCTGACCGTGGCGCTGGCTGAGGAGTTGCTCGCTGCCCCGTCCGGCGACCATCGGCTGGGCCACGACCCGGTCAGTGGCCTCGAGATCGTGGCCAAGACCGGGCGCTACGGCCCGTACGTCACCGAGGTGCTCGCCGAAGGTGCACCCAAGAATGCCAAACCACGCACGGGTTCTTTGTTCAAAGACATGAGCCTGGACACAGTCACTCTCGAAGATGCGCTTCGGCTCCTGTCGCTCCCCCGGGTCGTAGGAGTGGACCCTGCGGACTCCGTCGAGATCACCGCACAGAACGGCCGCTACGGCCCGTACCTCAAGAAGGGCACGGACTCGCGGTCGATCGAGCGCGAGGAGCAGTTGTTCTCGATCACCCTCGACGAGGCACTCGCGATCTATGCGTTGCCGAAGGCGCGCGGTCGCGCCGCCGCTGCGCCCCCACTGCGTGAGCTGGGGCCGGATCCCGTGACGGCTCGCCCGATCGTGATCAAGGACGGCCGCTTCGGGGCCTACGTCACCGACGGGGAGACCAACGCGACCCTCCGCAAGGCCGACACGGTCGAGGGTGTCACCGTCGAGCGGGCCGCGGAGCTCCTGGCGGAGAAGCGTGCTGCCGGCCCCGCCAAGAAGGGCGGCCGACGCCCGGCGAAGAAGACGGCGAAGAAGACGGCGAAGAAATCAGGAAAGACGACAGCCAAGCCAGTCAAGAAGACGGCCAAGAAGGCCCCCGCAGTTCCCTGACCCGCGGCATCCCCCAGTCGCCTGGTGTCCCAACCTTGCCCTTCGGCTGCGGGGCTGATCGAGTGCTGTCGGGCCTGACGGATAGGGTCGCGGGGTGCGGACGGCTGGCGAGGGGCAGAGGTCCGTGGCGCGCGGATTCTTCGTTGCCCTCGAAGGCGGTGAGGGAACAGGCAAGTCCACCCAGGGACGGCTGCTGGCCCGCCATCTCGAAGCCAAGGGCCACAGCGTGCTCGTGACTCGGGAGCCGGGGGGCACGCCTGCCGGCGCCGCGATCCGGGCGATCGTGCTGGCCCCAGCTACCGGCGAGCTCGCTCCTCGAGCCGAGGCCTTGCTCTACGCCGCCGACCGGGCCCATCACGTCGCCACGGTCATCCGCCCGGCTCTGGAGCGCGGATCGACGGTCATCACTGATCGCTACATCGATTCCTCGCTCGCCTATCAGGGCGCCGGGCGCACCCTCGACCGCGACGAGATCGAGTCGGTGTCTCGCTGGGCGACCGGGGGGCTCCTGCCCGACCTCACCGTGATCCTCGATCTCGATCCCGAGGTGGGGCTCGTCCGAGCGGGCAGCCCAGATCGGCTCGAGGCCGAGCCGCTGGAGTTCCATCGCCGGGTCCGGCAAGGATTCCTCGACCTCGCGGCTCGCGAGCCCCGCCGCTACGCCGTGGTGGCGGCCGATCGACCGATCGCCGCAGTGGCTGCTGACATCGCCGCTGCCGCAGACGCGGCGCTGAGCACCTGGCACGCGGGAGCAACCGCGTGAGCGTCTGGGACTCCCTGGTCGGCCAAGAGCGGGCACTGCGTGGCCTCAAGGCTGCTGTTGCCGATGCCGGAGCTGTACTCCGTGGTGAGCCTGGTCCGGCCATGACTCATGCGTGGCTGATCACCGGGCCTCCGGGCTCCGGGCGTTCCAACGCGGGGCGCGCCTTCGCTGCGGCCCTGCAGTGCCCGGAGGGCGGTTGCGGTAGGTGCCATGCGTGCGAGACCGCGCTTGCCGGGAGCCATGCCGACGTCTCGGTCTACAAGCCGAGGGGAGCTCAGACCTATCTCATCGACGACATGCGCGACATGGTCCTCGAGGCGGCCAGGCTGCCGAGCCAGGGTCGCTGGCGCGTCCTCATCCTCGAGGAGGCCGATCGCTTCGGCATCCACGGGTCGCAATACCGAAGCGCCGGTGCGTTGCTCAAGGCGATCGAGGAGCCCACGCCCCGCACCGTTTGGGTGCTGTCCGCGCCGACTTCGGCCGACACGCCTGCCACCGTCGCCTCCCGTTGTCGGCAGGTGTCGTTGGTCGCCCCGTCGGCGCGGGCGGTGGCCGACCTGCTGGTCCGTGACGACGGCATCGATCCAGCGATGGCGGCTTTCGCGGCGGCTGCGAGCCAAGGCCACGTGGGCCGGGCTCGAGGTCTGGCTCGGGACGAGGGCGCTCGGCTCCGGCGCGCTGAAGTGGTCGCGGTGCCCCTGCAGACGGCCATGGTCGGCGGGTGCCTGACGGCGGCCGCCAATCTCGTCGACGCCGCAAAGGAAGACGCCGAAGTGTCCAATGGCACCCGTGAGCAGGCCGAGCTCGAGGCCTTGCAACAGGAGTTTGGTCTGGTCCCAGGGGGACGTCGTCCGACCGGCGCTGCCGGCGCGTTGAAAGAGCTCGAGGACGGTCAAAAGCGCCGTCGCACCCGCGCCGTACGCGACTCCCTCGACCGCGCCTTCCTCGACCTGGTGGCCTTCTACCGAGACGTGTTGATCTTGCAGGCCGGGTCTTCAGTCGCCCTGGTCAACGCCGACCGGCGCCGTGATCTCGACTCGGTGGCGGCGGCGACCTCCCCGGAGACGACGCTGCGCCGAATCGAGGCGGTGATGGCGGCTCGGCTGGCCATTGAGCAGAACGTCGCGCCGCTCCTGGCGGTCGAGGCCATGACCCTCGCGCTGCGCGCGGCGTGACGTACGCCTCCCCTCTTGCCGGGAACCCTGCTGAGCACCCACCCGTCGATCACGGGGGAGACGGTCATGAGCTCCCAACGAAGTCGTCCCCCAAGTCGTCCACCGTCTGCAAGGAGTCTCCTGACGTGATCGAGCACCGAGTGTCGAGTGCGCGCGCGAGGTCGGTGCGCTTAGGGGCGCTTGTGGTCACTGCTGCTCTAGCCCTGACCGCGTGCACGTCGGATGCCCCCGAGCCCACTCCCATCCCGTCGTCCTCGGTTGCTCCCTCGGCGCCGGCAACCGACCTGGCCGCCTACTACGACCAGAAGCTCAACTGGTCCGGGTGCGGCGGTGACTTCGAGTGCTCGAACGTCACCGTTCCCCGCGACTGGGCCAAGCCCGAGGCGGGCGACCTCGCCGTTCCCATCCTGCGGCTGCCAGCCACCAAGCCTGATGAGCGGATCGGTTCGCTCTTGGTCAATCCTGGAGGGCCAGGTGTGTCGGGGGTGGACTACGCCCGCGCGGCCCGGGCCCAGTTCACTGCGCCGGTGCGTGCGGCCTACGACATCGTCGGATTCGACCCGCGAGGCACTGGTGAGAACCGACCCGTCCGCTGCCTGCCGAGCCCCGACCTCGATGCCTTCTTCGCGGCGGACCCAACGCCGGACGATGCCGCAGAGGAACAGCAGTTCCTCACCTCAATTGCCGCCCTCACCGAAGGGTGTGAATTGAAGAGCGGAGCGATCCTGCCGTACGTCTCCACCGAGGACACCGCCCGCGACATGGACGTGATCCGCGCGGCGCTTGGCGACGAGAAGCTGTCCTACCTCGGCGCTTCCTATGGCACCTACCTGGGTTCGGTCTATGCCGGACTGTTTCCTGACCGGGTGGGTCGGCTGGTTCTCGATGGTGCGCTCGACCCTTCCCTCGACGGGATCGCCACTGGCAAGGGACAACTCAAAGGGTTCCAGCAGGCCTTCGACTCCTTCGTTGCGGATTGCGCCAAGAACGACGACTGTCCCCTCCCAGCTGATCCGGTCGCGGCCGGGCAGCGGATCGCTGAGTTCTATCGGGAACTTGACGCAGCGCCGATCCCCACGTTCGACGCCGGCCGGCCCTTGACCGAGGGCCTCGCCAGTCTGGGTATCGGGGAGGCGCTGTACGCCCCTGAGTACTTCTGGGAGGCGTTGCGTACCGGCTTGGCGCAGGCCTTTTCCGGGGACGGCTCCACTCTTCTCCAGCTGGCCGACCTCTACACCGATCGCAAGGAGGACGGATCCTTCGGCAACCTGCTAGAGGCGAACATCGCGATCAACTGCCTCGACAAGGGCAGCCTGTCCAGCCTCGAGGAGGCCGCGGCGCTCGTCCCCGAGTACGAGAAGCTCTCCCCGGTCTTCGGGGCAGGCTTCGCTTGGGGGACCATCACCTGCCGTGACTGGCCGCATCCCCCCGTGGCCGAGACGGCCCAGATCGCCGCAGAGGGTGCTGCACCGATCCTCGTCGTTGGAACGACTCGTGACCCCGCGACGCCGTACGTCTGGGCAGAGGCACTGGCCGCCCAACTGTCCTCTGGTGTTCTCCTCACCTACGACGGCGACGGGCACACGGCCTACAACCGCGGCAACGCCTGCATCAACCGAGCCGTCGAGGCCTATCTGCTGGCGGGGACTCCCCCCAAGGACGGCACGACCTGCAGCTAGCCGCTCAGTTCAGATCAGCTCAACTCAGTGCGGCGGCGCCGAAGGACACCCTGAAGCGCTGGCACCAGATGCTGACACTGGTCAGGTCGCCGAGGTCAACCCCCGCGGGCAGGGTGTAGTTCTGGTTGCCCTGATTGCCCTTCAACGGTCCCAGGTCGACATAGGCGCCATCGTCGAAGACGAACCAGCCGTCCCGCCCCTGGATTACCGGTGCGTCGGTGATCCAGACGTGCAGATCCGGTCCGTTGGAGGTGTCCAGGCCCTCGATGCGGAGCACTCGGGTTCCGTCGGCGAGCTTGAGCACGCGTACATTGCCGGACGTCGTGTGCTCGTGGCTGATGAAGGATCCTTTGGCCAGCACGTTGGGGCCGGCGGCAGGCGACTGGGTCTTGCTGGCACTCGGTGTTGGCTTCGGCTTAGCGCTCTTGGTCGGCGCTGCCGTCGGATCTGGTCCAGCGTCCGACGGCTCGGCCGACGGTGCGCTTTGCGTCGGGGCTAGTGGTGCGGGCGATTCCGTGGCGCCCGCGCCGCTTGGATCGCTGGAGCCCGAAGGAGCGGGGTCGCCTTCGACCGCGGGGCCGACGGCGGCAGGCAGCGCCTCGTCGACGACCGAGTCGGTGAAAAGGGTCCAAGGTTCAGTAGCAAAGGCCGTGCCAGCGAGCACGAGCGTCGCGGCGACGGCGACGGGCACGATGACGCCGCGGCGCCTCCAACGCGGTCGCTTCGTTGCCTCGGTGCTGTCGGTCACGGCTCATCTCCCCTTGGGTCGTTCACCTCCCCCGAGAGTAGGTCGCAGTGATCGACCGAAAAGTCGGCTGAGCGTGGTCGGGTATCGTTCGTCACCGCTCGGTAACCCGGGCAACCGGCCGCCTTAGCTCAGTTGGTAGAGCGACGCACTCGTAATGCGTAGGTCAAGAGTTCGATTCTCTTAGGCGGCCCTAGCAAGAGGTCCGGTCTGCGCGACCCGCCTCGGTCGACTCGGATCACGGAGCGTAGTCATTGAAGGCCCTTCGGTCACCGCGCTTCACCCGAATGGGGGAACGGGTCGTCTTCTCGGGGGCTGTTGATGTACGAACGGGTGAGCCGCCCGCGCCGGTAGACTTCCTACGCTGACGAGTGGCCGATCTGTATGCGACCGGCCGCCCCAGCCGCTTCGTACCTGGTCACCCAGAGTGACTAAACGACGACGAGAGACGTGACCATGAGCCAGCGACACCGCGCCACAACGACCTCCGGCGTTGTCCTTGCCCTGCTGCTCGGGACCCTCTCATTGTCGGCGGCCGTCGCGCCTGCGGCTGTGGCCGCCCAACCAGTTCCATCTCACACACGCCTGGCTCCCGAGGCGCCGCGCACCAACACGCCGCGGATCAGCGACGGCGAGATCTGGGACATCGAGGTTCTCGGCAGCCGGGTGTTCATCGCGGGCACCTTCACCAGCATCGCTGATGTGGCAGGGACCACGACTCCACTGGCGCAGGCTGGGCTCGCGGCCTACGACATCAACACCGGCAAGATCGACCGGACCTTCCGTCCGACCTTCGGGGGCGGCGGGGTTAACGCGGTCGAGGCATCTCCGGATGGAACGGCGCTCTACGTGGCTGGCTCATTCAGCAGCGTCAACGGCGTGACCAAGCGCAAGGTGGCTCGCCTGAACCTCACGACTGGCGCTGCGGTCGCGGCGTTCACGGCCAACGCGAGCGCGCGTGCCACCGCCTTGGCGGTCACGGACACGTGGGTCTATGTGGGTGGCCAGTTCCTCACCGTGAATGGGACCAGCCGAGTCGGCCTGGCTGCCTTGAACCGTACGACCGGTGTCGTCGACCCCGCGTTCAACCTCCCGATCTCCGGTGGGATCGGTGTCAACGGGGCCCTCACCGTGCAGCAGCTCAAACTCACCCATGACGAGAGCAAGCTGTTGGTCGTGCACACCGGGCGCAAGATCGCCGGCCAGGACCGGCTCGCGGCCGGACTTATCAACACCGGGACCAAGCAGCTGCTGCCTTGGCGGACGCGACTCTGGGACGACAATCTCGCCCGAGTCGGCGGCGTCACGAGGGTGTACGCCGCAGACATCGCACCCAACGACCAGTACTTCGTGCTGGCGAGCGGTTCAGGTGGTGACGCCCCGCCGATCAGCGACACGGCGGTGGCCTACCCGATCGCCGGCGGCGACTTCACCGAGCCCCTGTGGATCTCCCGCGCGTTCGACAGCATCTACTCCGTCGCGATCACCGAGCAGGCGGTGTACATCGGCGGCCACTTCAACTGGCTCGAATCGCCGACGGCCGCCCAGCCGTGGCCAGGACTGACCAACGTCGGCTACGGCAATGGTCAGGGCCTCTCTGGGTACGGCCTCGGTGACGAAGTCGTCCATCGCGATCACCTCGGCGCGCTGAATCCGACCAATGGCACGGCGCTGGAATGGGATCCGGGCTCGGATTCCTTTGAGGGCAATAAGGCGATGGAGGCGACCACTCGTGGGCTCTTCGTCGGCGGGGATGGCAACTACCAAAACGGCCTGCGCACCGGACGCGTGGCGTTCTACGACTTCAACGCCCAGCCCGCCGTCTCGACCACAGACACGACGATCACCGCGCCGATCGCTGGCCGCGTCGTCGCATCCGGGACCGAGTTCACGGTCACCGGAAACGCGACGAACCCGGTGGGGATCCGACGGGTGCAGGTCGAGATCCAGGACCGCGACACCAAGCGCTACCTCCAGGATGATTTGGTGACCTGGGGTGCCCAGAACAACGTCTACGCGACCCTGGGTGCGGGCACGACCAGTCGTTCCTGGTCGCAGGCCTACACCATCACTGGAACTCGACGGCTGCTGATCACGGCCAAGACCTACGGCACCAATAGCGTCAACGATGCGACCAAGGCGCTGAAGAAGTTCGAGTCCTTCAACTTCGCCGACCAGACGCCAACGACGTCTATCACTGGCCCCTCCGGCATCCAGACCAGCCTGGCTTTCACCATGACGGGCTCGGCTCAGGATGACCTCGGCGTGAACTCGCTGACCTACTACTTCCAGGACGAGAACAACCTCTACCTCCAAGATGATGGCTCGGCAGCGGCCATCTACAACACTTTCCGGGGAACACCGGACGTGATCGGCGCCGCGCAGGCCACGTGGTCCTACAACGTCGTGCTTCCGTACGAGGGCGTGTGGACGGCGAACGCAACCGCGGTTGACACCACCGGCCAGGCCGACCTTCGTAGTGCCGCCCGTGACTTCACGGTCAACTCCAACGCGGTTGCTCCCGTCGTGACCATTGCTCAGCCAGTACCGATGACCCCACCGTTCGCGGTGGCACCGGTGGTCCTGACGCCGGGCGGAAACCTCACGTTCTCCGGTACGGCCACCGACGACGACCGGGTGAGGTCTGTCGAGATCTCCTTGCGGAACACGACCACGCGAGAGAACTTGGCTGCCGATGGCACTTGGGGGGTCGGGATCACAGCGGGCAACCACCGGATCAGTGACATCAACCTCAGTGCGACCAGCTACAACTGGTCCTACACGACGCCGTTTCAGCTGACCCCTGGGACGTACACGTTCTCGGTCCGCGCCACTGACAACGACGACCTCATCACCGCAACAGCCAACCGCGGCGTGTTGACGCTGTCCGTCCAGGTGCCGGGTGACAACCCGCCGACCGGCCTGATGACGGTCACCGGGACCCTTCCCCTCACCGCGCCGCAGATCACTGTGGCGGGCACGGCGAGCGACGACTTCGGCGTTGCGGCGGTCGACCTGACCGTCTATGACAACGACACGGGCCGCTACCTCCAGGACGACCTCATGTCCATGTCGTCGACCCACAACACCATCGACACCGCGCTGGGCACTCCCGGAGGGACCAGCACGACCTGGAGCCGGCTGCTGACCCTCCCCACGGGTGGGGACTTCTCCATCACGGCGTTCGTGAAGGACACCTCGAACCAGCTCGCCGCCTCGACGACCGGGGCGACGGTTCGCTACACCTACTACCCGGGTGACGCGCCGCCGATCATTGAACCGGCGTTGCTCTCCCCGATCACCGGAGGATTGTTCTCGCAAGGGAAGATCGTGGTCACCGGTCGCGCAACGGATGACTTCAGCATGTCGCGCGTCGAGGTTGCCATCATCAACGGCGCCAACCAGTACATGTCCTCACTCGGCGCCTTCACGAGCACGACCGTGAGTTGGCGGACGGCGTTCCTGAACAGCCCCGGGAGCCCCGGGTCCAACTACTCCTTCACGACCCCGGTCATCCCCGACGGGACCTACCAGGTCAAGGTGCGTGCCAGAGACCAACACAACCAGTACGGCCCCGAGGTGGTCTCGACCGGCATCGTGGTCACACACCCGGCCAACAACCCGCCGGTGGCTGCTGCGACCTACGTGTGCGCTGCGAACGTCTGCACCTTTGACGCCCGCACCTCGACGGATGAGAACCCGACGGCGCTGACCTACTCGTGGAACTTCGGCAACGGTACGGGCTCCGGACCGGTGCCGGTTCGGACCTACACGGCGGCCGGTCTCTACAACGTGATCCTGACAGCGACCGACGAGTGGGGGGTCCCGTCGACCTTCACGATTCCCGTGACGATCGCTGTGCCAGGGGGCAACCAACCTCCAGTTCCGGTCTTTGCCACGAACTGCATCGCCTTGGTCTGCTCCACGAGCAGCACAGGGACGGTCGACCCGAACCTGGGTGACGTCATCACCTATGCCTGGCAGTGGGGCGACCTGACGCCGAACAACACAGGTCCCGCAGCCACGCACACGTACTCAGTTCCGGGGACTTACACGGTGACGATGACTGCGACGGATGGCTGGCTGGCGTCCGCCACGACCACTCGGACTCTGGTCATCGTCGAACCCGTCACGAACGTTGCGCCGGTCCCGGTGTTCACGGTGACCTGCGTCGTGCGCACGTGCACGATGAAGAACACCACGACGGACCCGAACGGCGATGTCGTCCGGTATGCCTGGACCTTCGGAACACTCCCAGAGACGACCTCGACGGCTTCGGCTCCGCAGAAGGTCTACCTGGTGGCTGGGACCTACACGATCACGCTGACCGCGACCGACGGGTGGAACAAGTCAGCGACCACGACTAGCTCGGTGACCATCCCTTAGCCCCGCGCGGGATCAGCCGAGTCCTCGGGAGTGCTGGCGCGGGCAACGGCTCTCCCGCAGCGCTGCGCACGGCACCGAACCGGCGGCCGTCAATCCAGTCCGCACGGGCCTCGGCGATGTCGTCGTGCGTGCGGCCGACGAAGTTCCACCACATCACCAGTTCTTCATCGAAGGGTGCTCCGCCGAGCAGCAGCACGCGGGCCGGCTGTTCGGCGGACAGGGTGAGAGCTCGCTGTCCAGGGGCAAAGGCGGCGAGGGTGCCCCGCTCGACCGGAAGGTCGTTGAAGCGAGCCGGACCGTCGAGGCTGAGCGCGCCGTGCTCGAAGCCGGGGTCCAGTTGAAGCGTCGTACGACCCCCGCTGGGGATCTCGACGACCGCTGCCAACAGCGGGGAGTACGTCTTGGCCGGCGACAGCATCCCGGCGAGCTGACCCATGAGCACCGTGAGGGTCACCCCGTCATCCCGGGTCTGCGGAAGGTCGGCGTGGTGCTCGAAGTGCGGCGGCTGGTGGCGGGAGTCCTCAGGGAGGGCTACCCAGAGTTGCACTCCGTGCAGGGGGCCGGCGACACCCGGGGTCGATATCTCGGCGTGCGCGATCCCGTGGCCGGCGGTCATCAGGTTCAACTCCCCGGGTCGAACCTCTTGATGGCTGCCGACGCTGTCGTCGTGCACCACCTGTCCGGCGAGGAGCCACGTGACGGTCTGCAGTCCGGTGTGTGGGTGGGACGGCACGGTCATGCCGCCGGCGCCGCTGGCATCGACCTCGCGCGGCCCGTAGTGGTCCAGGAAGCACCAGGCTCCGATCGTGCGGACCCTTCGGTGGGGGAGGGTCCGACGGACCGTCATCGCCCTGATGCCACCGAGCGGCACCTCGCGCGGCGGGAGTTCGATGTGTTGAGTTTCTTCGCTGGACACCTTTCCATCGTGGCACCGCGAGCCGGACACGCCCGCTGCCGACTGCGCTTTCCTGGGCGTGTCAAGTCGACACGCCACTCTTTCGGGTGTGACTTGTGTGAAAGGTGGGACTACTTTGCGCCGATCCAGTTAACGTCGAAGCAACGACCCGCGACGTCCATCGGACACACCTGAGGGGGGGAACGTGCCGTCGAGTGAGTTCCCGACGCGCCAAGGCGCGATCCGTGGAACCCTCCTGGCGGTGCTCGCCGCGGTGCTCACGCTGGGGGTGTCAGCACCCGCCCAGGCCGAACCGCAAGACCCCACTCCGACCAAGGCTCAGGTCAGCCGAGCGAAACGGGTCGCCCAAGCCGCAGCGAGTGATGTCGGGCTCACTCAGGCTGCGCTGGCCAAGGCGCAGTCGAAGCTGACCTCCCTCCTCGAGGACGAGGAACGAGCCGTCGAGGCCTACAACGGAGCCCGCTACGAACTCGGGCTGGCCAAGGCCGCAGCCGCCTCAGCCAGGGTCCGAGCCGATGCAGCCGCGGCCGAGCTGGCAGAGGCCGAGCGGGAGGTGGGCCGGTTCGCGGCGGCCAGCTATCGGATGGGGGGCGACCTCGGAAGCTTCGCCATGATGCTCGACGCCGACGGGCCCAAGCAGCTGATGGACCAGGCCAGCGACCTGTCCAATGTCGCAGCCAGCAACAACCGGGCCCTGGACCGGGTCGCCGCGTCGCGGATCGTCGCCACGGTGCTGGAGGAGCAGGCCGCAGCAGCCCTCGAGGCACAGACCGCGGCTGCGGAGCGCGTACGGCTCGCCAAGGTCGAGGCCGAGGCAAAGGTGGCCGCGCAGACGGATCAGATCGAGGGCTTGAACGCCCTGACCCGCCAGTTGACCCAGCGGCTGGCGCAGGCCCGGTCCAAGGCGGGGGAGCTCTCCCAACAACGCAGAGTGGGTCTGGCAGCAGAGGCGAAGGCCGCCAAGGCGGCCAAGGACCGAGCGGCGGCCGCCGCTGAGGCCGCTGACAAGTCCAACGGCTCCGGCGGCTCGGGTTCGGAGGGCGGCGGCAATCCGTCGCACTGGTCACCGTCCTTCTTCGGTGGCACCCAAACTGGTGACAAGGCCGGCGCGGCCAAGGCGATCGCCTACGCGCGCGCGCAGCTCGGCAAGCCCTACCTCTATGCGGCGGACGGCCCAGACAGTTTCGACTGCTCAGGGCTCACGATGATGGCGTGGCGCAAGGGCGGGGTGACGCTTCCGCACTGGTCGGTTGCACAGTTCGCGCAGGCGCTGAAGATCCCCGCGTCCCAGGCCCGCCCGGGCGACCTGCTGTTCTATGCCTTCGACATCTCCGACCCCGGCACGATCCACCACGTCGCGCTCTACATCGGTGGTGGGCGAATGATTCACGCGCCGCACACCGGCGACGTCGTCCGCGAGGCCGCGGTCTACTCAGACGGCTTGATCGGCTTCGCTCGCCCCTGAGGCAGCCAGCGCCTCGTGCTCCTGCAGGCGCGCGTACGAGGCATGGATCTCGGCCTCGGCCTCGAGCCGTCCGGTCCAGGTGGCGCCCTCGACGGACTTCCCGGGTTCGAGGTCCTTGTAGACCGAGAAGAAGTGCTCGATCTCGAGTCGGTCAAACTCCGGCACGTGGAAGATGTCCTGCAGGTGCGATTGCCTTGGGTCCGCCGCGGGGACGCACAAGACCTTGTCGTCGCCGCCCGCCTCATCGGTCATCCGATACATCCCGATGGCGCGGCAGCGGATGAGGCAACCCGGGAAGGTCGGCTCCTCCAGGAGGACGAGGGCGTCGAGGGGGTCGGTGTCCTCGCCGAGTGTGTGCTCGATAAAGCCGTAGTCGTGGGGGTAGCGCGTCGAGGTGAAGAGCATCCGATCGAGGCGAATGCGACCAGTCACGTGGTCCATCTCGTACTTGTTGCGCTGGCCCTTCGGGATCTCGATGGTGACGTCGAACTCCACGGGTTCTCCTCCGGGCTGTGGGCTGGCCGCCCAGCGGGCGTGTACGGCTTAGTCTGGCGCACCATCCTTCGTCGGCTGGCCACGACCGCCAGAACGACGCCCCCCGTCCGTGAGGTGTCCCCTGCGCAGGACCTACGTCGTGATCGGCGCTCTCGTGGCGCTCACGACGGTCACGGTGGCCTTGGACGGCCTGGTGGGCCTTCCCGGCGGGGTCCTTGCTGGGCGTTGGATCGGCGAGGACAGCGTGGTCTCGGCCCCACCGGCGACCCCCAGGCCCGTCGTGCCGCCGTTGTCGGCGTCGCCGGTCTTGTCTCCCGCCACCGGCGACACCGCTCCCGACCCGGCTGCGCTCGCGAAGGTCCTTGCGCCCATCCTCGACGAAGCGGCGCTCGGTCCCCGCGTCGGAGCAGTCGTGGTCGATGTCGCGACCGGGTCCACGCTCTACTCTCAGTCGCCGGGCACACCACGCCCCCCGGCCTCCACCGCCAAGCTGCTCACGGCGACCGCCGCGTTAGAGCTGATCGGTCCGGACGCCCGCCTGATCACGCGAGTGGTCGAGACCCCCGCGGGCGTCGGCGCCGCCCCAGCCACGACGCCGGTGATCTTCCTCGTAGGCGCTGGCGACCCGTCCCTTCGCAGCGAACCCGGCGGTGGCGACCCGTCCGTGCGGACGCTCGCCCGAAGGACGGCGGCGGCGCTGGGGACACGAGACATCAGCCAGGTCCGACTGCGCTTTGATGCCACGTTGTTCGATCCGCCGACGGCCTCGCCGGCGTGGCCGAAGGCGTACGTCGCCAGCGGGGTGGTCGCCCCGGTGTCAGCCCTGTCGGTGGACGACGCTCGCGTCAGCGATCCGGCCCGCGTCGCAGCGGACACGTTCGCAGAGGAGTTGGCTGCCGCAGGAATCAAGGTTCGCGGGGAGGTCACGCCTGCTGCGGCCAGCGCCCAAGCCGTCGACCTGGCGGCGGTTCAGTCGCGGCCGGTCGGCGCACTCGTCGAGCAGATGCTGACGACCAGCGACAACGACTTCGCGGAAGCTTTCGGCCACCTGAACGCGGTCGCAGCTGGCCAGCCGGCAACCTTCGAGGGTGGTGCTGCGGCCACCCTGGCTGCGGTTCGTGCTCTGCAGGTGGACACCGTGGGTTCGGCGCTGTTCGACGGCAGCGGATTGGCTCGCAGCAACCGGGTCTCGGCAGAGACCCTGACCCGCCTGCTTGCGGTGATCGCCTCTCCCGGACATCCCGAGCTCTCCTCGGTGCAGACCGGCCTTCCGATTGCGGCCTTCAGCGGGACTCTCGAAAACCGGTTCCTTCTCAAACCCGCGGCCGGCGCCGCTGGTCTGGTCCGGGCCAAGACAGGCACCCTCACGGGGATCACGGGGCTCGCGGGGACGGTCCAGGACCGCGAAGGGCGAGTCCTGGCCTTCGCTTTCCTGGCTGACCGCATCCCTGAGGGGGGAGTGCTCGAGGCGCCCGCCGCACTCGATCGGGCCGCTGCCGCGTTGGCTGGGTGTGGCTGCCGCTGATCGGCTCCCGCCCGTCGGTGCGTACGGTGGACACGTGGCCGCCCTCGTCGACTGGGACCTTGCCGCGCGCACCGGATCCCGGTTGGTGCGTGGCGGTCCGGTGCTCCCGGCCTCCGAAGCCCGGGCCGCCGTCGAGGAGCTTCGCAAGGCCGCCGTTGAGGCTCGCAGCCACGTTCGCGCCTTCACCGGATTGGATGCCCCGGTTGCCGGAGCTCCGGTCGAAGACGTGGACCGCCCCACCTGGCTGCGTGCGAACGTCGAGGGTTTCAGGGCGTTGGTGGAACCGGTGGAGGAGCAACTGCTGCGCGGCCGGGACCCGTCCAGCGCGGTGGCCACTGTGGGAGGGGGGCTCACCGCCTTCGAGCTTGGTGCTGTGCTCGCCTGGCTCTCCTCGAAGGTCCTGGGTCAGTTCGAGGTTTTCGCACCGGGCGAGAGCCGGCCCGGTCGCCTGCTCCTGGTGGCGCCCAACATCGTCGCGGCCGAGCGGGAGCTGGGGGTGGATCCCAGCGACTTCCGGCTGTGGGTGTGCCTGCACGAGGAAACGCATCGCGTGCAGTTCGGTGCCGTTCCGTGGCTGCGGGCTCACCTGGTCGGTGAGATCCAGGGCCTGCTCACGAGCATCGACTCAACGCCGGGCGCGGTGGCCCGCCGTTTCCGTGAGGTCGCGGAAGCCCTGATGGCCGCGGCTCGTGGACGTACGGTCCCGTCCTTGGCCGATCTCGTTCAGACTCCGGAGCAGCGGGTCGTCGTGGAGCGGCTCACCGCCGTGATGTCCCTGCTCGAAGGTCACGCCGATGTCGTCATGGACGGTGTCGGCCCCGAGGTCGTTCCCTCGGTGGCTGCGATTCGGGAGCGTTTTCAGCATCGGCGCACCCACCCGTCCAAGTCCGATGCGGCCCTGCGGACCTTGCTGGGCATGGACGCAAAGATGAGGCAGTACCGCGACGGCGCCGTCTTCGTCCACGCCGTCATCGACCAGGTTGGCATGGCCGGCTTCAATCAGGTCTGGTCAGACCCATCAGCGCTCCCCACCCCGGCCGAGCTCGCAGATCCTGCCGCATGGGTGGCTCGGCTGCGCCCCGCGTCATGACCGGCCCGCCGAAGTCAGTGGCGGACACCCGACGAGCAGTCCGGGAGTTGCTCTCCGACCATGCTCCCGGTGACCTGGTGCTCGTCGCGTGCAGTGGAGGTGCGGACTCGCTCGCTCTGGCGGTAGCTGCGCACCACGAGGGTGGCCGGGCGGGGTGGAGGGTCGGTGCAGTCGTTGTCGATCACGGGCTGCAACCGGGCTCGGCTTCGCACGCCGCTGCTGTGGCGGCCGTGTTGCGGACCCGAGGGCTTGATCCGGTCGAGGTGGCGACGGTTGCCGTGGGCGCCGTCGGGGGGCCGGAGGCTGCTGCGCGCGACGCCCGCTATGCCGCGCTGGAGGAGGCGCGTGCCCGGCTTGGCGCGTCGGTGATCCTGCTCGGGCATACCCGCGATGACCAGGCGGAGACCGTGCTGTTGGGACTCGCGCGGGGCTCCGGTGCGCGATCCCTCGCGGGCATGTCAGCAGTCAATGGTTGGCTTCGGCGCCCGTTCCTTGCGCTGTCGCGCACCGACGTACGTGCTGCCGCCAGGGCGAACGGGCTCGAGCCATGGGACGACCCGCACAACAACGACCCCGCATTCACCAGAGTTCGGGTTCGCCACGACCTGTTGCCCTACCTGGAACGCATCCTGGATCCGGGAGTGTCAGCGGCGCTGGCTCGCACGGCGGGACTTCTCCGGGCGGATGCGGATGCCCTGGATGGCTGGGCCGCTGAAGTCACGGACGACTGCGTCGTGCTCCACGCCGAGGGAGCCGTGACCGTGGACGTTGATGACCTGACGGACCTTCCAGAGGCCGTCCGCACGCGGGTGCTTCGCCGCGCTGCGGTGTCGGCTGGCAGTCCGACGGGCTCGCTCGGTGAGGTGCACGTTCGGGCGTTGGAAGACCTTGTCGTGCATTGGCACGGCCAAGGGGCAGCGGCACTCCCCGGGGGTGTGTCGGCCAGCCGTGACTGTGGGAGGCTGACCCTCGCCCGCGACCGGGCTGAAGCCACGCAGAGCCAGGAGGCGCCCGGTGAACGCTGAGGACGTTGGCACCGACCTCGAGAAGGTTCTGGTTTCGGAAGACAGCATCCGAGGGCGGATCATCGAGCTCGCCGCTGATGTGGACGCCGACTACGCCGGGCTGGACCTGCTGATCGTGGGTGTTCTCAAGGGCGCCGTCATGGTGATGGCTGATCTGGGCCGGGCGTTGCACTCCCCGGCGCAGATGGACTGGATGGCGGTTTCGTCCTACGGCTCGGGCACGAAGTCCTCAGGGGTGGTCCGCATCCTCAAGGACCTGGACGGCGACATCACCGGACGGCATGTGCTCGTCGTCGAGGACATCATCGACTCGGGCCTGACGCTCTCGTGGCTCCTGAGCAATCTTCGTTCTCGGGGACCAGCCTCGGTTGAGGTGTTCGCGTTGCTGCGCAAACCCGACGCGGCTCAGGTGGATGTCGTCGTGCGCTATGTCGGCTTCGACATCCCCAACGAGTTCGTCGTCGGGTACGGCCTCGACTACGCCGAGCGCTACCGCACGCTGCCGTTCGTCGGCACGCTGGCACCGCACGTCTACACCTGAGACCTGAGCGACTACGCCGCCTGCGAACGTCGCGGTGACCCGGGCGCGCCCGCCCGCGTGTCGGGGTACCGTTGAGTCCCCGAAGGCTCATGCTCCGGGGACCGTTCATCCGTCCTATGGCAGGAGGCGGGGCGCCTCGCGCCCCTATCGTCGGTGAAGCGTTATCTGCGGGGTCCCTTCGTCTGGATCGCCTTGCTGGTCCTGGTGCTGCTCCTGGCTGCCCAGCTGGTGTCCTCAACGGGTGAGGCATCCCGGGTCAAGACCTCCGACATCTTGGCGGCCATCGAGGGCGACCAGGTCAAGTCAGCCCTGATCATCGACCGCGAGCAGCGCGTCGAGGTCACCTTGCTGGACGGCACCAAGCAGCAGGCCCAATACATCGCCGCTCAGGGCCCGATCCTCGCTGAGGCACTGAAGGCGAACGTCCCCGCTGAGGGCTACGACGGCAAGAACCCCACGCAGGGCCTCCTCACCTCGCTCCTCATCAACTTGCTGCCGATCATCTTGTTGGTCGTCCTGTTCTTCTTCGTGATGAACCAGATGCAAGGCGGCGGTTCCCGGGTCATGCAGTTCGGGAAGTCCAAGGCCAAACTGGTCTCCAAGGACACTCCCAAGACCACCTTCGCTGATGTCGCGGGCGCCGCTGAGGCAGTGGAAGAGCTTGAGGAGATCAAGGACTTCCTGGCCGAGCCCGCCAAGTTCCAGGCGGTGGGTGCCAAGATCCCCAAGGGCGTCCTGCTGTACGGCCCGCCAGGCACGGGCAAGACGCTCCTCGCGCGCGCCGTGGCGGGCGAAGCGGGGGTGCCGTTCTTCTCGATCTCCGGCTCGGACTTCGTCGAGATGTTCGTGGGTGTCGGCGCGAGCCGGGTCCGCGATCTCTTCGAACAGGCCAAGGCCAACGCCCCAGCCATCATCTTCGTCGACGAGATCGATGCGGTCGGTCGACACCGTGGGGCCGGCCTCGGCGGCGGACACGACGAGCGCGAGCAGACCCTCAATCAACTCCTCGTCGAGATGGACGGCTTCGACGTGAAGGGCGGCATCATCTTGATCGCTGCCACCAACCGACCCGACATCCTTGACCCGGCGCTGCTGCGCCCAGGACGGTTCGACCGCCAGATCGCCGTCGAGCGCCCGGACCTCAACGGCCGCGAGGCGATCCTGACGGTGCACGCCAAGGGCAAGCCGATCGCTCCGGACGTCGACCTCCGAGCCGTCGCGCGACGTACGCCCGGCTTCACCGGTGCTGACCTCGCCAACGTCCTCAACGAGGCTGCTCTCCTCACCGCACGCCAGGGCGGAACGCTGGTCGACGCCACGTCCATGGACGAGGCCATCGACCGGGTGATCGCCGGGCCACAGAAGCGCACCCGGTTGATGAACGAGAAAGAGCGCAAGATCACGGCTTACCACGAGGGCGGGCACGCCCTGGTTGCTGCTGCACTGCCGCAGTCCGACCCCGTGCACAAGGTGACGATCCTGCCCCGAGGTCGGGCGCTCGGCTACACGATGGTGCTCCCGGAAGAAGACAAGTACTCCACGACGCGCAACGAGATGCTCGACCAGCTCGCCTACATGCTGGGTGGCCGGGTCGCCGAGGAGATGGTCTTCCACGACCCGACTACGGGCGCGGCGAACGACATCGAGAAGGCCACGTCGGTCGCGCGCGCGATGGTCACGCAGTACGGCATGAGCGAGCGCATCGGCGCCATCAAGTTGGGTCAGGAGTCCGGCGAGGTTTTCCTCGGGCGTGACATGGGCCACCAGCGGGACTACTCCGAGGGCATCGCGGAAATCGTCGACCAGGAGGTGCGGGTCCTCATCGACACCGCACACGACGAGGCCTGGGAAATCATCAACGACAACCGCGACATCCTCGACGCCCTTGTCCTAGAGCTGCTCGAGAAGGAGACGCTCAACAAGGAGGAGCTTGCGCGGATCTTCGAGCCGATGCGGCGCCGGGAGATCCGTTCGGTGTGGCTGTCCTCCTCGGCCCGCCCAGTCTCTGACCGACCTCCGGTCATCTCGCCCAGGGAGCTCGCGGGTCTCGACCCCTCCGCGAACGGCTCGGCGAACGGCTCCGCGAACGGCTCCGCGAACGGTGTCCACGCGCCGGTTGATGCAGCGCCGTCCGAGAGCCTCGACGACGCCGTCCCAGAGCCCCCGGCCTAGGCCCGTCAGCCCCATGGTCGACCCCATCACGCTGCCCGCGAGGACGGTGCGCGAAGCCTCCGTACCCGACTTCGACTATGGGCGTGCCGAGCGGGCGATCCGGGAGTTGCTCATCGCTGTCGGGGAAGACCCTGACCGCGAAGGCCTGCGCGACACCCCGAGTCGGGTCGCCCGGATGTATGCCGAGGTCTTTGCTGGACTCAGGCAAGGGCCCAAGGACGTCCTTACGACGACCTTTGACCTCGGGCACGACGAGCTGGTCCTCGTCCGTGACATCGAGGTGTGGAGCCAGTGTGAGCATCATCTGGTGCCGTTCTTCGGCAAAGCCCACGTGGGTTATATCCCCAGCGTGGAGGGGCGGATCACCGGGTTGTCCAAGCTGGCTCGACTGGTCGACGTCTACGCCAAGCGGCCTCAGGTGCAGGAGCGGCTCACAACTCAGGTGGCGGAGGCGATGATGGCTGAGCTTGAACCGCGAGGCGTCATCGTCGTGTTCGAGTGCGAGCATCTCTGCATGGCCATGCGGGGAGTGCGCAAGCCCGGATCCACGACCGTGACGTCGGCGGTTCGGGGACAGCTCCGGGACCCGGCGACTCGCGCCGAGGCCATGAGCCTGATCATGGCCGGGCGTTGAGCCACGAGACTTCGCCGGCATCCGTAGGCTCGATCTTGTGACATCGCCCCGTGAGCCGGCCGGGCTGCCGGACCAGTTGCGTCAGTTGGGTCGCACGCTGGTGATGGGCGTTCTCAACGTGACCCCGGACTCGTTTTCCGACGGCGGCCGGTTCTTGGCCGTGGACGATGCAGTGGCAAAGGGTCGCGCTTTGGCTGCAGCCGGCGCTGACCTGGTGGATGTCGGTGGCGAGTCGACCCGGCCTGGCGCAGAGCGGGTGCCCCTCGAGGTTGAGCATGCTCGGGTCCTTCCGGTGATCCAGATGCTGGTGGCGGATGGCATCAACGTGAGCATCGACACGATGCGGGCCGAGACCGCTAGCGAGGCCGTGGCCGCCGGGGCCGTGCTCGTCAACGACGTGTCCGGCGGGCTGGCGGACTCAGCCATGCTGCCGACGGTTGCTGGTCTCCGCGTCCCCTACGTGGCCATGCACTGGCGGGGGCCGAGCACCGAGATGGAGTCGCTCGCGGTCTATGACGACGTCGTTCGCGAAGTCCGCTGTGAGCTCTCCGCTCGCCTTGACGCGGCAGTTGCCGCCGGACTCGATCCGTCGCACGTAGTTCTGGACCCCGGGCTCGGGTTCGCCAAGCAGACCGCGCACAACTGGACGCTGCTGGCGCACCTCCATGAGCTGGATGCCTTGGGACGGCCGCTGTTGATCGGCGCCTCTCGCAAGCGGTTTCTCGGCAATGCGTTGGCTGATCCGGTCACTGGCAACGATCGTCCGGTCGAGGGCCGAGACGCTGGAACTGATGCCCTGTCCGCGCTGGCCGCCCGCAAAGGCGTCTGGTGCGTTCGGGTCCACGACGTCGCGGGCAGCCTGGATGCTGTCCGCGTTGCCGCTGCCTGGCTGGGCGCGCGGTGAGTTCGCGATGACCGTGGATCGGGTGGTGCTGCGCGGCCTGCGGGCTCGCGGTCGCCACGGCTGGTACGAACACGAGACCCGGGACGGTCAGATCTTCGTCGTCGACGTCGTGCTGCACTTCGACACCAGGCCCGCTGCAGCCAGCGACGAGCTCGACGACACCGTCGACTATGGCGTGATCGGAGCCAGGGTCGTGGAGGTCGTGGCAGGTGAGCCCGTGCGCCTCATCGAGACCCTGGCTCAGCGGATCGCCGATGTCTGCTTGGTCGATCCACGAGTCGAACGGGTCGAGGTCACGGTGCACAAGCCCGAGGCCCCGATGACCGTTGGTTTCGACGACGTCGAGATCCGCGTCGTCCGGGATCGTGCGTGAGCCCGGAGCCGCAGCCGGCAGCCGTACGCCGCGGCGCGCTCGCCCTCGGTTCCAACCTGGGGGACCGCGAGGCGACCCTCGCTTCGGCCGTCGCCGAGCTCGGCGGTGTAGCCGGTCTGCGGTTGCTGGCCATCTCTTCGGTCTTCGAGACCGGTGCCGTCGGTGGCCCTGAGCAGGGCGCCTATCTCAACGCTGTGCTGGTGATCGAGACCAGCCTGACTGCGCGCGCGTTGCTCGATGCGGCCTTGGATGTCGAGGCGAGGCTCGGGCGCGTGCGGGTCGAACGCTGGGGTCCGCGCACTCTCGATGTTGACGTCCTCGCGGTGGGCTCAGAGGTCTGGGATGACCCGACCCTTTCCGTGCCGCATCCTCGGGCTCATGAGCGAGGCTTCGTGCTCGTGCCTTGGGCTCAGGTCGACCCGGCCTTCGTGGTTGCGGGACGCGGCCGGGTGCTGGACCTGCTCGAGGCTTTACCGGCCTCGGCTCTCGTCGATGTGCGGCTCCATCGGTTGGTGCTGTCGGTAAGGCAGCCGTTCGCGGAGGATCAGGAGTGACGGCGACTGGGTGGCGCACCCTGGTCGCCTGGGCTGCCGTGGGTGGGGTTTTTGGTTGGCTCGTGGCGCGGCTGGTGTACCTCGCACGAGGTGAGGTGGCCAGTGTTCCGTGGTCTGCCGCACTGGTCCTCGCGGCCGCCGGTGCGGCGCTCATCTATACGGCCATCCGAACCCGGGCTCGACTTGAGGGCAAGGAGGGGACCAAGCCGCTGCCTCCGTTGGTAGGGGCGCGGCTTGCTGCTCTCGGGGTGGCCGCGTCGCGCGTAGGGGCGGTGGTGGCTGGTGGGTATTCCGGCTATGCGTTGTTCCTGGTCGGCGACCTGACGACCGACTACCGCAAGGAGGTCGTACTTCGTTGCGTGTTGTGCGTGCTGGGGGCCGTGGTCGTCGTCATGGGCGCGCTCCTCCTCGAACGAGTCCTCCGACTCCCGGAGGACATCGACGAGGCCCACGCCACCTCCTGATCGAGGCGCCGCGGGCGCGCTGCGTCTGGGGGTTGGGGGGCCGGGCAGCCATCCGGCCTCGCTTCGCTCGGCCTCCCGCCAGCCCCATCCACGCCCGGCCCCCCAACCCCCAGACTCCGCGCTCCGGCCACGGCGAGGCCCCAGACTCCGCGCTGCTTGGTTAGCGGCGCGTGAGGAGGGTGGGGTTGGCGGCGATCCTCAGCGCGGTCAGGGTCATCGCCATGGCTCCGTCGAGCAGGGCACGGTCTCCGGCCTCGGTGACGCAATGGTCGGCGAACTCGATCTGGTGGTTGACGGTGGGCCACGAGTGGACGGCGAGGTCGGCGTGCAGGCCGGGAACGAGCTGGCTCACGTTCCCGAAGTCGGTCGAGCCACCGAGGCCGTCCTGGGGGTCTGGGGTGTACGGCCGGCCAAGCGCCGCGCAGGCTGCCGTAAAGGCTGCTGCCAGGCCCTGATGGGCGCTGATGGGCTCGTAAGCGTGACCGACCTGGGTGATCTCCACTGTCGTTCCGCTGGCGTGAGCAGCCCCCTCGAGGCAAGCCCTGAATCGGCCGCGCAGATCCTCGAGGTCGGCGGCGTCGACAGCGCGGAGGTAGTACGACGCTTCGACCAGGTCGGGGACGATGTTGGGCGCAGCTCCGCCGTGCGTGATGATCCCGTGGACCTGCTGGAGAGGCCGAAAATGCTGACGCAGCAATCCGATTGAGGTGTAGCCGAGCACCAGACCGTCGAGTGCGTTGCGTCCCAGTTCGGGCGCGGCGCTCGCGTGCGACGTACGGCCGCGTACGACGACTCGCCATTCCTCGATGGCCAGCCCGCGAGGTGCGTAGTCGTCGAAGGGCGAGGGGTGCACCATCATCGCGGCGTCGACGCCCTCGAGCGCACCCGCCTCAATCAGGTCGACCTTGCCGCCGCCCACTTCTTCAGCCGGAGTTCCGAGGACGGTGATCCGGAGCCCGATGTCATCGGCGAGGGCAGCGAGCGCGATTCCCGCGCCGACCGCTGAAGCCGCGATGACGTTGTGACCGCAGGCATGTCCCACTTCGGGCAGGGCGTCGTACTCAGCGCAGATCACGACATGCGGTCCAGTGGTGCCGGCCCGGGCTGCGAACGCTGTCGGGAGGCCGTACGCCCCACGCTCCACGACCAGCCCATGGCTCTCGAGGAGCTGAGCGCAGAGCTCGGCGGAACGATGCTCCGCGTAGGCCAATTCCGGATCGTTGTAGAGGGCACGAGAGAGCTCGAGCAGTTCGGTTTCGACGGCCCCGACCAGGCGACGGACGATTGCGAGTTCTTGAGCGGTCGGCGCCAGTGCCGTAGCCGGGTTGGAATCAGGCATGCGGTGCAGTCTCGATGGAAACCTCACCTGGGTCACGGTTTTGCACGTCGGCCTCGACCGACCTGCGCAGCGCGTGGTGCAGCCCGGCCGGGGTGAGAACACCGAGCAGCCGGTCGCCGTCAAGCACGGCCACCCACCCGGCGTCATGTTGCAGCATCTGGGCAAACGCCTGCTTGAGCGAAGCCTCTCTGGGGACCCAGGCTTCGAGGCGCCGCGCCCGGTCAGCGACGGTTCCTTGTCCTGCCAACCGGTCGATCCCGACCCACCCATGGAGGTGGTCCTCGTCGTCTAGGACGACGGCGGCCCGCGCCCCCACCGCATGCAACCGGGCGGAGGCAAACGCCAACCGGTCGTCGAGGTGGAGAACCGGGGGGTGCTCGAGGTCCTCGTCCGCGATCGCCGTGACGCCCAACCGTTTCAGCCCTCGATCGGCTCCGACGAAGTCAGCGACGAAGTCCGTCGCCGGCGCCCCCAAGACGGTTGCCGGCGTGTCGTACTGCTCGAGGTGGCCCCCTTGACGCAGCACGGCGATCCGGTCGCCGAGCCGCACGGCCTCCTCGACGTCGTGGGTTACGAACACCACGGTCTTGTGCAGCTCGGCTTGCAGGCGAAGGAACTCCATCTGGAGGCGCTCACGGGCGATCGGGTCCACTGCTCCGAACGGTTCGTCCATGAGCAGGACCGGTGGGTCCGCAGCTAGTGCGCGGGCGACCCCTACGCGCTGACGCTGGCCGCCCGAGAGTTGGTGTGGATAGCGCGAGGCGTACGTCGCTGGGTCGAGGCCGACGAGCTCCAGCAGTTCGCTGACTCGCGCCCGTCGTCGGTCCTTGGACCAGCCGAGCAGGTGCGGCACGGTGGCGACGTTCTGCTCGATGGTCTGGTGGGGAAACAGCCCCACCTGCTGGATGACGTAGCCGATCCCGCGCCGTACCTGCACCGGGTCGCTGTGGGTGACATCGCGCCCGTCGATGAAGATCTGGCCAGTGGTCGGCTCGATCAGCCGGTTGATCATCCGCATCGTCGTGGTCTTGCCGCACCCGGACGGGCCCACGAGGACGCACAGCTCGCCAGCGGCGACGTCCAGCGACAATTCGGCCACCGCCACAGTGCCGTCGGGATAGGACTTGGTCACCCGTTTGAGGCCGATCATCGGATCGCCAGCCCCCACCTCATCGGCGGCCAGCGCGTCGGAGGTCGATGAGTGGTTAGGTTCCACGAGTGACCTTTGTGTCGGGAGCTCTTGGTCAGGCCGGACCCGGCGGGTCGGCCCTGACGTCGATCCTGCCCGGTCTCACCGCGGATGGCCCCCCCAACCCTTGGTTCTCGTGGACCTATGTGGTCAATCACCTGGACGAGCTCGCCCTCGCGGGCAAGGAGCACGTGATTCTCACGGTCGTCTCGGTTCTGGCTGCCGTGGCCATTGCCTTTCCGCTGGCCCTGATGGCTCGCCGCTGGCGTCGTCTGCAAGGCCCCCTCCTCAGCTTCACCGGTGCCCTCTACACGATCCCGGCGCTGGCCCTGATCGCGGCGCTGTGGCCAGTCTTCGGACTGAGCCTGAAGACCGTCGCGGTGGCCCTCACGATGTATGCGCTGCTGATCGTGCTTCGCAACCTGATCGAGGGTCTCGACGGGGTCGACAACGACGTACGCGACGCCGCGCGCGGCATGGGCTACGGCTCCACTCGGATGTTGTTCCGCGTGGAGCTGCCCCTGGCCTTGCCCACCGTGATGGCCGGGATTCGGGTGGCCACCGTTTCGACGATCGGCCTGGTGACCATCGGGTCGATCGTGGGTCACGGCGGCTTCGGTGACCTGATCCTCGGGGGCTTTCGCAGCAACTTCTATCACGCCGAGATCATGACCGGAGTCGTCGCCTGCGTCGTGCTGGCAGTCACGGCGGAGCTGATTCTTGTTGGCCTGCAACGGTTGCTCACACCTTGGACGTGGCGGGGGGCGCGGCGCTGATGGGCGGCACCTGGCAGTGGCTCACCGACCCCGCGAACTGGCATGGACCCGACGGCATTCCGACCCGGCTGGTCCAGCACCTGGTGATCTCGGGCCTGGCCCTCGCGCTGGCCTGCATTGTGGCGCTCCCCCTGGGGATCTGGCTCGGACATCGGGGTCGGGGGGGATTCCTGGCGATCAACGTGGGCAATGCCGGGCGAGCGATCCCCACCTTCGGGGTCCTCATCATCTTCGCTTCCTGGAAGCCGGTCGGTGTGGGGGATCTCGCGGCAATTCTTGCCCTGGCGTTGTTCGCCATCCCGCCCATCCTGACCAACACCTACGTCGGGCTCCGCGAGGTCGATGCTGACATCAAGGATGCCGCGCGAGGGATGGGGATGACCGGCGCGCAGCAACTGCGTCGGGTCGAGCTGCCCCTCGCGCGCCCCTTGTTGTTCGCTGGCCTGGCCACCTCGACCGTCCAGACCGTGGCGACGGCGACCCTGGCCGCGCTGGTCGCGGGCGGTGGTTTGGGGCGCTACATCGTCGATGGGTTCGCGCTGCAGGACTACTCCATGCTCTATGGCGGCACGGTGCTCGTCGCGGCCCTGTGCATCGCTCTGGAGCGCGGGCTGCGGGCCCTACAACGACGACTCGACCCCACAGCGCGCGGCGTGCATGTCCACCTGATGCCGGGGGCCGTCGAGGCGACGGAAGTCGGACACGTCACCACTCGGTGATCCTCGTCGGCTTGCGACTGGCGGGGGTCCGTGCTGGGGTAGGGGCGTAGAGGGGAGCCGGACCGCGTCCTGGTGCCCCACCGGACACGCCTGCGAAATTCGCAGGGGACACAGAAGGCGGGCGCACTCATGCGGATCCCACGCAAGGCCACCCTCATCGGCGGACTCGCAGTCGCAGCATTGACGCTCGCGGCCTGCGGCGGTTCTGGCGGGAGTTCCGCAGAACCCGGCACATCCACAAGCCCCCCGGCGGCGTCACTCGGCCCGGTCAGCATCGGCGCCTTCGACTTTGGTGAGAGCAAGATCTTGGCCTACCTCTACTCCGGGGTGCTCGAGAAGGCCGGCTACGAGCCGACCGTCACCGTCGTCGGCAACCGCGAGCTCACCCAGCCGGCTCTTGAGGCTGGCTCAGCGGACAAGGGGGTCGACGTGGTCCCCGAGTACCTCTCGACCTTCACCACGTTCCTCAACGGCAAGGCCAACGGCCCTGATGCCGAAACGCCGGCCTCCGGTGACGTGGCAGCAACGTTGGCTGCGGGGCAGATTCTGGCCAACGGTGTGGGCATCACGTTGCTCACCCCGTCCAATGCGACCGACCAGAACGCCTTCGCCGTGACCAAGGAGTTCGCCACCACAAACAACCTCACGACGCTCTCAGACCTCGCGGCATACAAGGGTGATCTGGTCCTCGGCGGTCCCCCGGAATGCCCGAGTCGGCCGTTTTGCCAGCCGGGCCTGGAGAAGACCTACGGCATCACGGTCACGGGATTCGAAGCTCTTGATGCCGGTGGCCCGCTCACCAAGCAGGCCATCGCCGACGGCGATGTCCAGGTGGGCCTGGTGTTCTCCTCCGACGGCGGCATCGAGGCCCTAGGGCTTCAGGTTCTCACCGACGACAAGGCGCTCCAAGCGGCCGACAACGTCGTGCCGGCCGTCAACACCGCAGCCGTGTCCGACGCCCTGACGGCAGCGCTGAACGCACTGTCCGCGGTTCTCACCACCGAGGACCTGGTGGCCATGAACAAGCAGGTCGACATCGACCGGATGGACCCGGACGAGGTCGCGGCGGCCTTCCTGAAGAGCAAGGGGTTGTCCTAGACCGGGACTACCGCATCTAGCAACTCCATGTAGTCGATCAGGCACCTTGGGTGATTTTCCGGTGTGGTTCGGCGAGTGACTTCGCAGGATGCACGGGAGCGCCTACCCTCTCCTTCCATGAGCCGTCACTCCCAGCCGCACCCCTCCGGGGGGTGGCTCTCCCTTGCTCTCGCTGTTTTCGCCGCCCTGGGCGGTGCATCGATCGCCAGCAATGTGGCTGCCGGACCGGCCCGCGTCGCCATCGGCTGGACCACTGTGCTGGCTGCCGCGGTCTTCTTGATCCAGTACCGATCTGAGCGCCAGATGTCGCTGCGGCTGGCTCGCATCGACTATGCGCGGCGCCGTGATGCCGTACGCCTGCGCGAGGAGCTTGCTGAGGCCCATCATCGGTCGCGGCTCGCGGTCGAGCGTTCCTACGCGGCGGTCGTTCGCTCACAGGCGTTGGCGGCTGAGGTGTCGCAGTTGATGGCCGTGATCCGGGCGACTCCGGCGCCGTCGGTGCAGTTCGTTGCGGTGGCGCCCCCGGCACCGGTGCAGCCCGTTCGGCCGGCACCCATCGTGACGCCGGTGCTTGTTCCCGCCGCCCCTGCGCCCAAGGCGAATCGCGCACCAGCAGCGGCGGCGGCCAACGGCAACGGTTCCCAGACGGGGGCGTACTTCGATCTCCCGCTGGTCACCTCGCGACAAGAGGCACCCTTCGCGTCGCCCACGGCGCCCACCCCGGCCCGCGGACCGTCCGAGCGGGTCGGCACCCGAGTGGACCTGCGGTCTGTCGAGTCCTCACGGCTCGCCAAAGGCGCCTGACCGATCTTCTGAGCGGTACGTCGTTGCTTGCTTTTTGTCGCTGTCTTTTTGTCGTTTCTCATTTGTCGAGGTCACCGAGCACGTAGACCATCGACTGGAGGATCGTCACCAGGTTCTCGAGCCGTTGGCCCGGCAGCATCGCCTCCAGCACCTGGACGTTGTTGAAGGATGCCGAACGCAGCTTGAGTCGCCAGGGTGTCTTGTCGCCCCGGGACACGAGGTAGTACCCGTTGATTCCCAACGGGTTCTCGGTCCAGGTGTAGGTCTCCCCCTCGGGCACGCGCAGCACCTTCGGCAGGCGCACGTTGATCGGGCCGGCGTTGAGCGCGATGAGTTCGTCGAGGCAGGCGTCGGCTAGGTCGAGAGACACCTCGCATTGTTCAATGAGGACCTCGTAGCGCGCCAAGCAGTCACCGGTGTCGCGGGTGACGACGCGTAACACCCCAAGTTCAGCTAGCGCTGCGTAGGCCAGGTAGGGCTCGTCACGACGAAGGTCGTGGTCGACGCCAGAGGCGCGGGCGACCGGGCCGGAGACGCCGTACGCCGGCACCAGCCGCCGGTGAAGGACTCCGATGCCCACGGTTCGTGCCCGGAAGTCGGCGTCCTCGATCGTCGATCGCCGGACCTCGATGAGGTCGTTGCGTACGTCCCTGACGGCGGTCCGCGTCCGGCCCAGCCAGCCGTCGGGAAGGTCGGCCTTGAGGCCCCCTACTTGGTTGGCCATGTAGTGCAGGCGCCCCCCGGAGAACTCCTCCAGGACTCGTTGGATCCGTTCGCGGGCGTCCCAGGCGCGGGACCCACCGAGGAAGGCGAGGTGGTTGAGCACCCGGTTCAGCTCGGCGACCAGGGTTCGCGCCCAGACGGCTCGCTCGGGGACCTCCATCCCGAGCATCCGCTCCACGGCCAACACGATGCCGAGCTCGTTGGCGAAGGCGGAGAGCCAGTCGTGGCGGTTCGCCAGGACGAGCGCCTGGCGGTAGTCGCGGACCTCGAACAGCTTCTCGGCACCTCGGTGCACCGAGCCGATGATCGGGCGAGCCGCCACGACGACGTCGTCGTCGAGGGTGAGGGCCAGCCGCAGTGCACCGTGGCTCGCCGGGTGATGAGCTCCGAGCTCGAGCACGAGCTCGTCGCCACCGAGGTCGCGGGTGGAGACAGTCAGCTGGCGCACGGTCGAGATCGTGTCACCTTCCCATGACAGGGGGACGCCGAAGGGGCGTGGCCACCGGCCACGCCCCTTGGATCAGCAGTTCTTGACCAACTAGGCCGGGGTCGTCCCGTCCTTCGGGTGCAGCGACTCATGGTGGTGCTCAGCCTCGATCTCGTCAGCTGAGGTGACACCTGCGGGTAGGTCGATGGTCGTCTTCGGCCCGGTGAACCAATTCTTGGCCGACACGTGCCAACCGATCCACAGGGCAATGAAGATGGCACCGAGAACGAGTGGCGCGTAGTTGACGGACTTCCAGCTGAATGCCACCTCTGCGGTGCTGGGGGCATCGAGGAAGCCACGCATCCAGCCCGGCGCACCTGCTGGATAGAGCGGCAGGATGAAGTAGACCGACGTGATGAGAATCTCGGCTACGGCCAGCGGAGCCATCCACTTCCACTTGGTGCCGAGGTTCCATGATCCCTGCTTGAACGAATCGCCGGCCTTCCAGCGCAGGAAGATCGGGATCGCGAACGCCAGGTAGAGCCCCAGCACACCGATCGAGACGATGGCGAAGAACGCCGTCACAGAGTAGATCGGTGCCTCAGCGGTGCCGATGTTGACCTTCCATAGCGCGGGAAGGGTCAACACGAACCCGGCTGTTGTGACCGCGAGCACCGCGTAGACGGGTGTCTTGCTCGCGTTGAGCTTGCACCAGTGCTTGGCGCCGGGTACGGCGCCGTCACGGCTGAATGCGAAGAGCATCCGCGAGGCCGAGGTCAAGCAGGCCGTCGTGCAGAACAACTGCCCGAGGCTCGCAATAAGCAGCACGGTGCCGGCCATCGTCGGCGTCAGTGCCTGGTCGAAGATGACTTGTACGTAGCCTCCACCAAGCGACACGGCGTCGGCGTCCTGGACGGCGAACAGGAAGGCCAGCAGCAGGATCCAGCCACCGATGGCCGAATAGAAGATCGAGCGCCAGATGCCCTTGGCCGCAGCATCGGCCGCACCGTTGGTCTCCTCCGACAGGTGAGCAGAGGCGTCGTAGCCGGTGATCGTGTATTGCGTGAGCAGGAAGCCGAGCGGTAGCACGTAGAACCAGAATCCCGGTCCGCTCGTGCCAGCACCGTCGAGGGCGCCGTCCGTGCTGCCGAACAGGCCGAAGGTGTTGTTGACCGTGCCCGTGAAGACATCGCCGACGTTCCAGTGAGTTGCCCCGTCCTTCAAGAAGAAGACCAGGATGATCACGACGATCGACGCACCGGCGACGTGCCACCACACCGAGATGTTGTTGAAGACGGCCAACAGGTGGCTGGAGAAGATGTTGACGATCGAGCAGAAGATCAGGACCCCGACGAACATCGCAAACACGCGGTCGAGGGAGTAGCCCGCCGCCCACGATTCACTGAAGCGGGCAAGGCTGAGGTCGAGGAACGTGGCACAGCCGTACGCAACCGAGGCCACGATGGCGATGAGGCCGACCAGGTTGAGCCAGCCGGTGTAGTAGCCGGCCTTCGGTCCGCCGAGCTTGCTCGCCCACCAGTAGATGCCGCCGGACGTCGGGTAGGCCGAGACCAACTCCGACATGCAGAAGCCGATGATCAGGATGAACATCGAAATCAGTGGCCAGCCGAGCGAGATCGCAATCGGGCCGCCGTTGTTCCAGCCGAAGTAGAAGGTGGTGAAGCAGCCGGCCAGGATCGAGATGATCGAGAACGAGATGGCGAAGTTGGAGAAGCCGCTCCAACTGCGGTCCAACTCCTGCTTGTAACCGAGCTCGGCGAGCCGTTGCTCGTCGGCGTTGAGTTTTGTGGTGTCAGCCACGACGTCGTCCTCCTCAGACCCTGCACACCAGTCAGGAGCGCAGACGACCCGCGTTCCTCACTCGGGTTTATAGCGCGATCAATGGTCTGAATGTGTGACTTTGGCCACGCGCCGTGAAATCCGTTGGGGACACGAGCGGCGAGATCAGACCGCCGTGCGGGCTAGCGTTGGGTCGTGGGCTATGACCGAGAGTTGATTCGAGCAGGAGAACGCCCCGAACCAGGTGGCTGGATCGCCGTCTCGCCCAAGTTGGCGACGGCTAGGCGGCTGGTGGCTGGCGCGGTGATCGGGGTGCTCAGCGTGGTCGTGATGGTCGGGCTCGCGTTCACGCCGATGCCCTGGCTTGCCCTCGTTGCGCTCCTGGTCGGAGTCGGGATCATCTCGTGGTCGTGGTGGCTGATCGGGCGCCAGGTTGCCGCCACTGCCTACTCCGAGCGCACGGACGACCTTGTGGTGCGTAGCGGGATCCTGTTTCACCGGACGGTCCTCGTGCCCTACGGGCGGATGCAGCTCGTGGATGTGACCTCCGGCCCGGTCGACCGCCGGTTCGGCATCGCTTCGGTCCAGCTGCACACCGCTGCTGCGACGACCGACGCCACCATCCCCGGTGTCCCGGCCGAAGACGCCGCCCGGCTGCGGGACCACCTCGCAGCACTCGGCGAGGCGCGGTCGGCCGGCCTGTGAGCGGTCTTTCGACCGAGCCACGCCGCCTGCATCCGCTCACCCCGGTCGCCCAGGCCGGCCGGGTCGCGCCTCCGGCATTTTTCGGGCTGGCCATCGTCGCCGGCGGTGACCTGCCGGGAGGCCCCCTTCTCAGGGCGCTACTGCTGGCCCTGATGGCGCTGGCGATCGTCGCGGTCGTGGCTGGGTTCGCCTATGTGTCGTGGACGCGTACGACGTTCTGGTTCGACGACGACGGTGACCTGAGGATTGCCAGCGGACTCTTTCAGCGCCAGGAACGGCGCGTTCAGCTGTCTCGCCTGCAAGCAGTTGACGTGGTCCAGCCAATCGTCGCGCGGCTCGTGGGGTTGGCCGAGCTGAAGCCCGAGGTAGCCGGCGGGGAGTCTGGCAAGGTGTCTCTGGCCTTCCTCGGTGAGGCGGACGCTCAAGAGCTCCGCAATGAGCTGCTCGCGAGGGCGGCCGGCATCCGCACGGGTGACCAAGAGGCTGCCCCGGTGGCTCCGGAACGCGTGCTGGTAAGAGTCCCCCCAGGCGACCTGGCCCTCTCCCTCCTGATCAGCGAGTCCCTGATCGCAGGCGTGCTGATCGCTGTTGTTGTCGTCGGAGTGACGTTCTTCACTGAAGGCGCGGCGGCCATCGGCCTCCTCATCGCTGTGGCGGCGCCGATCTTAAGCACGATCAACGGCTTCCTGGCCAACTACGACTTCACGGTCGCCGAGTCACCCGATGGGCTGCGGCTTCGGCGCGGATTGCTCACGACCCGGTCGCAGACCGTCCCGCCAGGGCGGGTCCAGGCGGTCGAGATCTCTCAGCCCCTGTTGTGGCGTCGCTACGGCTGGGTTCGGGTGCGTGTCAACATCGCCGGCTACGGGGGAGGTGACCAGGCCGAGGGCGAGAGCTCGCTCTTGTTGCCGGTGGCGCCGGTCGTCGTGGCCAATGCGATCCTGGCGCGGGTCTTGCCCGGCGTCGAGGTCGAGCGGGTCCCCCTGGAGCCCGTACCACCGGCCGCGCGACGACGGGCCTGGCTGCAGTACCCGCGCTTGGCTGCCGGATATGACGACACGGTTTTTGTGGCGCGCACGGGTCGGCTCGTGCGCAAGATCTCGCTGATCCCGCACGTGCGCACTCAGTCCGTACGCATCACCCAAGGTCCCTGGCAGCGCTCCCTCGGTTTGGCCTCGGTGCACGTCGACAGCACGCCCGGTCCGGTCACGGTTACGGCGGCGCACCGAACGCTGGAGGACGCCACCCAGATGGCGGCTGCACAAGCGGCTCGCGCGACCGCGGCCCGGTTGGTGGCTCCGCCGGAACGGTGGATGACCGAACGCATGCAACGGCTGGTCGCGAGCCGTCGCCCGCCGGAAACCAACCTCGACGAGGAACGTGCGGGCGCGTCGTGAGCATCCCGACGCCTGAGGAAGCGCTTGCCGCCTTCGACCTGACCGACCCCGCCGTCGTCCGCGACCCATACCCCCTCCTCGCCGGCCTGCGGGCGGCGGGGAAACCGGTCCACCACGAGGGTCTAGGTCTCTGGCTTGCAGCTCGTCATCGCGATGCGGACGCCGTACTCCGGAATCGTCGACTCGGTCGGATCTTCACTGCTCGCGAACCAGCCGATGTTTGGGACACCTTCAACTGGTTGCATGCCGATTCGATCCTGGACAGCGAGCCACCGAAGCACACTCGGCTGAAGTCCTTGGTGGCCAAGGCTTTTGCCCGCGGCCACGTCGAGCGGCTGAGGCCACGCGTGCAGGAGCTCGCAGCCGGACTCCTCGACGCCGTCGACCCGGGCGGCTTCGACGCGATCAGCGACTACGCCGAACCGCTTCCCGTGATGGTTGTGGGCGAGTTGCTCGGCGTACCCCTTGAGGAGCAGGCGCCATTGAGGCCGTGGTCACAAGCGATCGTGAAGATGTACGAGTACGAGCGCACTACCGCGCAGGAAGTGGCTGCTCGAGAGGCCTGCGCGGAGTTCTCCGCCTTCGTGCTCGAGCTGGCAGCCCGGCGTCGGGTCCATCCCGGCGAGGACCTTGTCACTCACTTGGTTCAGGTCGAGGACGCGGGGGAGCGGCTCACCGAGCACGAGCTCGTGGCCACCTGCGTGCTGTTGCTCAATGCCGGTCACGAGGCGAGCGTCAATGGCTTCGGGAACGGGTTGGTTGCGCTTCTGCACCGCCCTGAGGAGTGGGCTCGATTGGTCGCTGCGCCGTACGCCCTCGCGCCGACTGCGGTGGAAGAAATGCTCAGGTACGACTGCCCGCTGCAGCTCTTCGAGCGGACAGCGACGGAGGATGTCGAAGTTGGCGGGGCGACCGTCCGGCAAGGCGAGAAGATCGCTGCTCTGCTCGGCTCAGCCAACCGTGACGAGGAAGTCTTCGAGCGAGCAGATGAGTTTGACGTAGGACGAGACCCCAACCCACACCTGGCTTTTGGGGCCGGAATCCATTTCTGCCTAGGTGCGCCCCTGGCTCGCCTTGAGTTGCAGATCTCGTTGCCGTTGCTCGTCGAGCGATTTCCTAGCCTGCACCTGTCGGGGATGCCTGAGTTGCGGCCGACCTTCGTTCTGCGCGGTTACGAAAGCATCGCCGTCTCCAACTGACGCGGCCTACGCCGCTCGTAATCATGCGCGTATGCGTGCTATCCAGGGCTGGGTCTGGTGGCGGGCCTGCATCCTGCGCTGCTACCACCACCACCACGACCACGTTCACCAACGCGACATCAGCATCCACCGCGACGAACGAGGCAACTGGACCCACCCCGCCGCCTAGACCCACCCAAGCAATACCCGGTCGCACTATGTGCGGACCCTGGGAGTGATCGCGGCGCTGACGGCGCCGACCAAGATGTCGATTGCTTCCTGGTCGGTCAGGTCCGCATCCAGGCAGAGCGACTGCCACGTACTCAGTCGCAGGGCGTGCGCCAGGGCAGCTGCCAACCGGTGGGTGGCGCGACCTCGGGCCTGGAATCCTCGGCTTAGAACGGCCACGCGTGCCTTCTCGTCATCAGTCAAGAACCGCCGGACGAAGTCGGGCATTGCGTCGAGGTCGCGGTGGATCATGGCCATCATCGGTGCGGCTGGTCGTGCCCAGGCGTAGGTCTCTGCCAGTGCCGTCCGAAGTCGTTGCACGGGGTCCTCAATTGTCGACCACGACTCGGCGGAGGGCTGTGGGTGCAGTTCGCTCCAGTGAGCGGAGCAGGCACTGATCAGCGACTCCTCGTCTGGGAAGTGTCGATAAACCGTGAGTCGGGTAACTGACGCTTCCTCGGCGATCGCGGACACGGTGGTGGCGCGCGGCCCAACTCTGGCGTGCAGGGACATAGTCGCCTCGGTGATTCGCCGGCGCGTCTCGTCGACGGCGTCCTGGCGTGCACGCATCGTGTAGGTCCGAGCCGCGGACGGTCGTTCTCGTGACGCCACCCTTGACGCCTCCGTTCGCGAGGAGGAGAGTCAGTTCACTATACAGATGTGTTCATCCGAATCGGCCAATGGCTGGAGCCACGATGACTGTCATCCTCCCAACGACCATCGGGGAAGCGACGCAGCTCGGTCGATCGCTCCCCCTCACCGTGTTACCGGCGCCTCACGGCCCGGACCGGCTCATCGGATCGATCAGCGTTGGCTTCCGCCTCGATGGCGACCACACCGGCGATCAGGTCGCGATCGTGGAGCATCCGTTCCCGCCCGGTGCCCTAGTGCCGCCGCACATTCACACCCGCGAGGACGAGTTTTCCATCGTGACGGTTGGCGCGATCGGCTTCCGGTCCGGGGCGGACGAGGTGGTACTCGAGGCCGGTGGCTATATCAGTAAGCCACGCGGCGAGCTGCACACCATGTGGAACGCGGGACCAGAGGAAGCCCGCATGATCGAGGTGATCACGCCAGCTGGGTTCGAGCGCTTCTTCCGAGAACTCGCTGAGGCGTTCGAGGCCGGACCACCGGACCCAACCTCGCTGGAGTCCCTCGCGGCTTCGTACGGATTGTTCTTCGACGCCACCTGGGTCCCAGAGCTCATGGAAAAGTACGGGCTCAACTCCCCTTTCGAATGAGTGACCGTGGGCCAACCCGGCCCGTGACCTGCCCGACCGCCTCACCGCTCGGCACCACATCACCCCCGCAAAGCCCGGCAGTTCGGCAGAACCTCATGGCGCGAAGTCCTTGGGAGCCCACCCGAACAGATGGGCCGTTCGCGGCGCCCTCAAGACCCTTGACGGCCAACCCGGATCTGGGCGTTGGGCTGTGGTTGAAGCGTCCATGGTGTCGCCGGGTTGACTCGTTAGCGCTCGCACCTTCATATCGGCTTCTCGGCATTCCAGGCAACGGCGTGGGTGCGGCCAGACCCGCCCGTCCGGGAAAACCCTCGCGGCGGACGGCCGGGCAGGTCAGTATGGCGGGGTGACCAACACCCTCGACGCTTGGGAGGCCGCGTCCGAACGCGCTGAGGCGTCCCGGCAGGCCGTGGCTGAGGCAGCGCTGCGGCATGTGGCCGCCTCGGTCTTGACCGCTGTTCCGGACGCAGTGTTCCTTGAGGTCTCATTTGGGTCCTTCGGTGACGGGCTGGTTGCCGACACCCTGCATGTGGATGGCGATGTCGGTGAACTCTCCGAGTTGTCGGAGGACGTACACGATGCTCTGGACGACCTGAACGAATACAACGCCGGGGTCTGGATGTCCTTCGTTGTTGAGGATGACGAGAACTCAGAGGGCTCCGTCGACGATGAGGATGACGATGCCAGCGAAGGCCCGCCGCTGTTGATCGACCTCACCTTGGTCCGCGAGCGACTCGGCTGATTCTGAAGTCACGCGGACTTCTCGTCAGACACCGCGCAGCTGCATCAGCCAGCCGAAGTCACCCAGTCCGTGCGGGTCGGTGAGTTCTCGGGCTTGCCCCGCCCGCTGGAGCGCCTCGACGTAAGCCTTCAAGTCTTGGCCAGCTGAATCTGATTCAGGCAAACGACTATCGACGCCCAGGGCGGCCAACGCCTCACGCTGGCTGGTGAGGAACGAGAGGTCAACATCGGCCTCCGTCTCGGCCAGGCACGCGTCCAAGGCGACATGTGCGGTCAGGTCGCAGGTGCCGTTCGGTAGGGCTGGCACCACCCGTCCCCGTCGGTGTCCGACCAGGCTTCCGTTGGCCCAGCGTCCGGTTCCGCGGTCGTCGGCGCTGTGGGAGTAGTCGACGGCCAGCGCGGCGCCCCTGCCCACTCTCCCGACAAGGTCACGCCAGAGCCGGTCACGGGGGTGGCCAACCTCGGCGCGTTCACCGGGCTCCTCCATCGGCCACCATCGCGCGAGCCACTCACGGTCGTCCCGACCTGCAGCCTCGCCAAGTCTCTCCTCGCCGCTCTGGACATCCACGAGCACCTCCCGGATACACCCCAGGCTGTCGACCTGCACGACCGGGCAAGGCACGACATCCAGCAGTTCGTGCGCCATGAGCAAGCCGGTCACGTGCGCCGGGGTTTCGCTGGCCCACTCGATGCGAGCACTGAGTTCTTCCGGCCTATCGACGACGTCGACGCCCATGAGGGTCCAGTCCGGAGGCGCGATCTCGGCGAGCCCTTCGAGGAGCTCGCCCCGCCCGGCGCCGACGTCCACGACGGTGAATCCGGCCGGAGAGCCCAACGAGGCGTTGAGGTCTGCCGCAAGTCGGGCGATGGCATCGGCGAACAACGGGATGTGCGAGGAGGTACGGAAGTGACCCGCTGGGCCAACGGCTCGGCGGTAGAACCCAGCGGGGTCATAGAGGGCAGCCTCCCAGGCCTGCTGCCAGGGGACCGGTTGGAAGGCTGACACGCGGGCGACGCTAGTCCGCCGATACCCTGAACCTGTCCGGTACCCCGACAGGACTGGAACACCTTCCCTCATGACCGAGTCCCCATGACTGAGTCTCCATGACCGAACAGCGCGCAGCGGCCATCCGGCCGGCGGGCCGGCCCGCGAGACTCGCGGTCGGTGTTGTCGGTACGGGCCGGGTCGGAGCCGTACTCGGTGCGGCCCTCGCGTTGGTGGGCCACCGCGTGGTCGCGGCCTCGGCTGTCTCTGAGCGGTCCCGCGAGAGGGCGGAAGCGCTCCTCCCCGGCGTGCCGCTCGTCACCCCGCAAGAGGTGATGGCACGCACGGATCTCGTTCTGCTTACTGTCCCTGATGACGCGATCGCCTCGTTGGCCACCGGTTTGGCCGCGACTGGTTCGGTACGGCCGGGTCAGCTGCTCGTGCACACCTCGGGGCGGTACGGCGTCGCGATCCTCGCTCCGATGACTGAAGCCGGCGGGCTTCCGCTCGCCCTGCACCCGGTGATGACCTTCACCGGAACGTCGGTCGACCTCGGCCGACTAGGCGGAGCCACATTTGGCGTGACCTCCCCTGAGGTGTTGCGCCCGGTTGCCGAGGCACTCGTCGTCGAAATCGGAGCCGAGCCGGTCTGGGTCGACGAGGAGTCGCGTGGGCTCTATCACGCGGCCCTCGCACACGGCTCGAACCACCTGGTCACCTTGGTGTCCCAGGCCTGTGACCTGCTCGCGCTGAGTGGGGTGGACGACCCAGGTCGCGCTCTTGGGCCGTTGCTCTCAGCTGCCCTCGACAACGCATTGCGGTCCGGAGACGCAGCGTTGACCGGGCCGGTGGCACGAGGTGACGCCGGCACCGTCGCGGAGCACGTACGCGCCTTGGCGGCGGTCGACCCGGCAACCCTGGCCACCTACCGCGCCCTGGCTCGGGCGACTGCCGATCGAGCGCTCGCCTCGGGACGGCTGCGCCCTGAGCAGGCTGAAGCCCTGCTGGACGCTTTAGCAGGACCAGTCGAGGACGTGGCTGGGTGACGCTGTCGTCGGAGCTCGTGGTTGCGCGCACCCGTGAAGAGTTGGCCGTTGCCCTCGCCGGGCAACGAGCCGCCGGACTGCGGGTCGCGCTGGTTCCCACCATGGGCGCCCTGCACGACGGACATCAGGCCCTGATGCGGGCAGCAGCAGAGAACGCTGACCTGGTGGTCGTGAGCATCTTCGTGAACCCGTTGCAGTTCGGATCCCTCGACGACCTCGAGCGCTATCCACGCACCTGGGAAGCCGACCTCGAAGTCTGTCGCGGCGCGGGCGTGGCTGTCGTCTGGGCACCGTCGGTCGACGTCATGTATCCGCCAGGAGAGCCCGAAGTGACCGTCTCCGCCGGTTTGCTCGGGACGGTGTTCGAGGGCGCTTCGCGACCGGGCCACTTCGATGGCGTCTTGACGGTGGTGGCCAAGCTATTCGGCCAGGTTCGACCAGACGTTGCGGTGTTCGGTGCCAAGGACGCCCAGCAGGTCGCCTTGGTGCGTCAGATGGTCGGCGATCTCGAACTGGGAGTGCGCATCGTGTCCGTCGACACGGTGCGGGCGAACGACGGTCTCGCGCTCTCTTCGCGCAACGACCGGCTCACGTCTGCCGGTCGCGCGGTTGCCCTCGCCGTGCCTCAAGCCCTAGCTGCTGGGCGAGCTGCGGCCCCCTCCGGTCCTGACGCGGTTCGCACGGCCATGACGTCTGCGCTCGACGCGGAACCCGGTCTCGTGCTCGACTATCTGACACTCGTCGATCCTGCGACGTTCGCCGAGGTCCCGCCGGGGTACGTCGGCCCGATCTTGGTCCTGGTGGCAGTAGTCGTCGAAGGGACGCGGCTCATCGACAACACGACGGTGACGGTGACGGACCGATGACGATGCGCGTGCCGTCGCGGCTGGCTGCCGCCGCCCCGGGCTGGCGGACCGACGCTGATGTAGTGGTGGTCGGCAGTGGGGTCGCTGGTTTGACGGCAGCGTTGCGCGCGAGACGTACGGGCACCGTCTTGCTGGTGACCAAGGCTGACCTCGGCGATGGGTCTACGAAGTGGGCGCAGGGTGGGATCGCGGCCGCCATGGGGCCGGGCGACACCCCATCCCAGCACCTGCACGACACCCTCGTTGCGGGCGCAGGCCTCTGCGACGAGAAGGCCGTCCGGGTCCTTGTAACCCAAGGCCCCGGAGCGGTTGGTCGGCTCATCGACGAGGGCGCAACCTTCGATGTCGACGACGACGGCGAACTCTCGCTCACCCGCGAAGGCGGGCACCATCGCGACCGGATCGCACACGCGGGTGGCGACGCCACCGGTGCCGAGATCTCTCGGGCCCTCGTGGCTGCAGTCCGGGCCGATCCTGGCGTCGAGATCATCGAGCACGCCTTGGTGCTCGACCTGCTGACTGCCGCAGATGGTTCGGTCTGTGGCGCGACCTTGCACGTGATGGGCGAAGGACAGCGTGGTGGTGTCGGGTCGGTCTCGGCCAGGGCTGTGGTGCTGGCCACTGGCGGGATGGGACAGGTCTTTGAGCAGACAACTAACCCCCGCGTCTCCACAGGGGACGGGGTCGCCGTCGCCCTCCGCGCCGGCGCCGAGGTTGCTGACCTGGAGTTCGTACAGTTCCACCCGACCGTCCTCTACTTGGGGGCGGCGGCCCGCGGGCAACAGCCCCTGATCTCCGAGGCCCTGCGTGGCGAGGGGGCCTTTCTCGTTGACGACGACGGCAAGCGGTTCATGCTCGGTGAGCACGAGCTGGCCGACCTCGCGCCGCGGGACGTGGTGGCCAAGGCGACTATGCGCCGGATGCGCGAGACCGGTGCTGCCCACTTCTGGCTCGACGGCAGGCACCTGGGTCCCGAGCTCTGGGCTCGGCGGTTCCCCACGATCCTTGAGTCCTGCCGCTCTTATGGCATCGACCCGGTGACCGAGCTCGTGCCGGTCGCGCCCGCGTGCCACTACGCCAGCGGCGGCGTGCGCACGGATCTCGAAGGCCGGACCTCGGTCCCCGGTTTGTACGCGTGCGGCGAAGTGGCCTGCACCGGCGTCCACGGCGCCAACCGGCTTGCGTCCAATTCTCTTTTGGAGGGACTGGTTTTTGCCGAGCGAATCGGAGCCGACCTGGCCAAGGGATTGCCGGACCGGCAGGAGCCGGCGCCGACCGACCCGACCCTGGTGGGGTTGCTGGCCGAAGACGTACGCCCGCTGCTCGCCGCGACGATGACCGACGGGGCGGGTGTCCTTCGCAGCGAGCAGAGCCTGGCCCGCACGCAGGCCCGGTTGACCGAGCTCGTCGCCCGGGAGAGCGCCGACCCGTGCACGCAGACCTGGGAGGCGACCAACCTCCACACCGTGGCCTCGTTCCTCGTCGCGGCAGCTCGGCTCCGGCAGGAGACCCGTGGATCGCACTGGCGCGAGGACTTCCCGGACCGCGACGATGAGCACTGGCACGGTCGCCTGGTGGGTCGTCTCGTCGGTGGTCGTCTCGACCTGAGGCTCAGCGCGATCGACACACAACCTTTGGAGGGAGTCCGATGACCAAGGAACCCACGACTCTGCCTCCTGAACTCCTTGAGCGGCTGGCTGCGGCCGGTTTGGATCCGGCCGCCGTCGAAGACCTGGTGCTCGCCGCCCTTGCCGAAGATCTCGCCGGTGGGGTCGACGTGACCTCGGCGGCGACAGTGCCGCGAGAGCAGCATGCGGTTGGTGATTTCGTGGCGCGCACATCTGGGGTGGTCGCTGGCCTCGCGGTGGCCGAGGTGGTGCTCGAGGTCGTCACCGACGGGCGGGGGACGATCGTGCGCCACGCCAGCGACGGAGACCTGATCGAGCGCGGAGACGTGCTCGCGACCGTCCAGGGCCGGACCCGCGATCTGCTGACCGGAGAACGTACGGCTCTCAACCTGCTGTGCCACCTCTCGGGGATCGCGACCCTCACCCGTCGCTGGGTCGACGCAGTCGAGGGCACCGGCGCGGCCGTACGGGACACCCGCAAGACCACTCCCTTGTTACGGTCGCTCGAGAAGTACGCCGTCCGCTGTGGGGGTGGGACCAACCATCGGATGGCCCTGTCCGATGCCGCGCTCGTGAAGGACAACCATGTCGTGGCGGCGGGTGGCGTCGCGCCGGCTTTCAAAGCGGTGCGCGCCATGTGGCCCGGGTTGCCGGTCGAGGTCGAGGTCGACTCGCTCACCCAACTGGTCGAGGTGCTGGCGGCCGGTGCGGACCTCGTGCTCCTCGACAATATGTCGGTGGAGGAGATGCGGGAGGCCGTACGTCTGACCGCCGGTCGAGCCCGGCTGGAAGCCAGCGGCGGTCTCTCCCTCGACACGGCCCGAGCGGTGGCAGAGACCGGGGTCGACTACATCGCCGTGGGCGCCTTGACCCACTCCGCACCAGTGCTCGACATCGCACTCGACCTCCGGCCGCTCGACCTGCGCACCCTGGACCTCGGCGACGCGGCCACGGTGACCGGCTGATGCTCCTCGCCATCGACGTCGGGAACACCAACACAGTCCTTGGGTTGTTCCTCGCTGACCACCTGGTGCGGTCGTGGCGCGTGCAGACCGATCCGCGGGCCACGGGCGACGAGATGTTGCTGACCTTTCGGGGCCTCCTGCACGGTGAGCCAGAGATCACTGGGGTCGCGCTGTGTTCGACGGTGCCTTCGGTGCTGCGCGAGATGCGCGTCGTCCTCGAGCACTGGCAGGGACGGGTGCCGATTGTCATCGTCGAACCGGGGACCAAGACTGGGGTTCCGGTGCTCACCGACAACCCCAAGGAGGTCGGGGCTGACCGCATCGTCAACACCCTCGCCGCGCACACCCTGTTTGGCGGGCCGTGCGTCGTCGTCGACTTCGGCACCTCCACCAACCTCGATGTCGTCAGCGCCAACGGCGAGTTCCTCGGGGGAGCGCTCGCCCCCGGCATCGAGATCTCCATCGAAGCCCTGGCCGCGCGCGCAGCTCAGCTCCGGCGGGTCGAGCTGGTGCGCCCGAGATCGGTCATCGGTCGCAACACCGTGGAGGCGCTGCAGTCCGGTGCGCTGTACGGCTTCGCCGGCCAGGTCGACGGTCTCGTCCGGAGGATTGTTGCCGAGCTCGGCGTGCCCCTGACGGCGGTCATCGCCACCGGTGGCCTCGCCCCGGTCGTCGTGCCGGAGTCGGAAACCATCACCGACCATCGTCCAGACCTCACGCTCGTCGGGCTCCGGCTGATCTACGAACGCAACACCTGAGCCCGAAAGGCCCGAGTCGTCCACGGGACTTCGATCGTCGGCCGCCCGACGAGGTCCGGATGGCTGGTAGCCAGGCTCCGCACTCGTGCCAGGACTTCGTCGACGTCGGGGCGCAGTCGCACGAACGACATCGACGCCACAAGACCGACGAGCCCCTCGACATCCACGATCTGCCTGTGGTGCCACATCGCGCCCTCGGGACGTGCGAAGCAGTCTCCGAGCTCGGGGGCATCCAGGGCCTCGAGGACGGTGAACCAGTCCTGCCCGCCGATCAGCTCACGGAGCTCGGCGACCCACGGGATCCGGTCGTCGCGTGCGTTCCACAGGGCGGCGAACTGCCCACCAGGCACTAAGACTCGGACGAACTCCGCGTGCGCGGGCTCCGGAACCTGCCCGTACCCGAGCCGGCGTCGACGACCCGCCCGCCCGATGGTCCGCAGCACCAGCTGACGGCCTGGTCGGGGTAGCCCGGTCGGTATCGGTCGTAGTCGTCGGCTGCTGCACCGAAAGACAGCCGCCGCTCCTGCCAGCCGGGTTCTGGAACTCCTGAGATCACGGCTCAACGCTAGCGCCGGTTGCGGACCGATAGCCTGGTGCGCCATGGATGATCACCCGCCTGACGCGCCCCCCGGGCAGGACGTCTATCCCGAAGACGAGCTGCCCGAACAGATGCGGGTACGTCGCGAGAAGCGGCAGCGGTTGCTCGATACCGGCGTCGAGCCGTACGCCCTGGGCTACCCGCGGACCCACACCCTGGCCGAGGTTCGCGCTGCCTGGCCAGAGCTCGAGGACGGAACCGAGACGGGGGAGCAGGTCGGAGTTGTCGGTCGGGTGATGTTCGTCCGCAATACCGGCAAGCTCTGCTTTGCGATGCTGCGCGCAGGAGACGGCACCGAGCTCCAGGTCATGCTGTCCTTGGATCGCGTCGGCGAGGAAGCCCTCGCTGCGTGGAAGTCCGATGTTGATCTCGGTGACCACGTCGGTGCGACGGGTGAGGTCATCTCCTCGCGCCGTGGGGAGCTGTCCGTGCTCGCCAGTTCCTGGGCGATGACCAGCAAGGCCCTGCGTCCGTTGCCGGTGTCGCACAAGGCCCTGTCCGAGGAAACCCGGGTGCGTCAGCGCTACGTCGACCTGGTCATGCGTCCGGAGGCACGGACGATGGCCCTGTTGCGGCCAGCCGTCGTGCGTTCGTTGCGGGAAAGCTTCGCCAACCGGGGTTTCGTCGAGGTCGAGACGCCGATGCTGCAGACCCTCCAGGGCGGCGCGGCGGCGCGTCCCTTCGTCACCCATGCCCACGCTTTCGACCTTGACGTGTTCTTGCGGATCGCTCCCGAGCTGTTCCTCAAGCGTTGCGTCGTGGGTGGCATGGAGCGGGTGTTCGAGATCAACCGAAACTTCCGCAACGAGGGCGCGGACTCTACGCACAGCCCCGAGTTCGCAATGCTCGAGTTCTATGCCGCCTACGAGGATTACTACTCCGTTGCGGCACTCACTCGCTCCTTGGTGCAGGAGGCTGCTGTGTCGGCCGTTGGCTCGACCACCGTCACGCACCTCGACGGCTCAGAGTTCGACCTGGGCGGCGAGTGGGACCGGGTCTCGATGTTCCCGGCCGTCTCAGCAGCCGTCGGCGAGGAGATCGCCCCGGAGACTCCGATCGAGCGGCTCCGCGCCTTGGCCACCGCGGCTGAGATCACCTATGACGGCAGCGCGATCCACGGCAAGCTGGTCGAGGAATTGTTCGAGCACCATGTCGTCCCAACGTTCGGCGGCCCGACCTTCGTCCTCGACTTTCCCGTCGACACCTCTCCGCTCGTGCGCCAGCACCGCAGTCAGCCCGGCGTCGTGGAGAAGTGGGACCTCTACATCGCAGGCTTCGAGCTCGGCACTGGCTACTCCGAACTCGTCGATCCCGTGATCCAACGGCAGCGCTTCGAGGAGCAGGCCCGGCTGGCCGCGGGCGGCGATGTCGAGGCGATGCCCTTGGACGAGGATTTCCTGCGCGCGATGGAGTACGGCATGCCGCCGATGGGTGGTGTCGGGGTGGGAATCGATCGGCTCCTCATGGCTCTTACGGGGGTCAGGAGCATCCGGGAGACGATCCTGTTTCCCCTGGTGAAGCCGGAAAACTGAGTGACCGCGCCCGAGGTGCATGTTCGGCGTGCCCGGACGGCTGACGTCGCTTCAATTAGGGAGTTGGTCGATCAGCATGCCGACGACCGACGGCTCTTGTCGAAAGCCACGGTGACCCTTTACGAGGACGTGCAGGAATTCGTCGTCGCTGAGCGTGATGGCCGGGTCGTGGGATGCGGCGCCTTGCACGTGCTGTGGGAGGACTTGGGGGAGGTCCGCACTGTCGCCGTAGCCCCAGCGTTCGTGAAACAGGGGATCGGATCCCTCATTCTTGGGCGATTGCTCAACAATGCCCGAGAGGTCGGCGTTCGCAGGGTCTTCTGTTTGACGTTCGAGACCGAGTTTTTCGGTCGACACGGTTTCGCCGAGTTGGACGGCGCTCCGGTGAGCCATGCGGTCTATGAGCAACTGCTGCAGTCCTATGACGAAGGCGTGGCCGAATTCCTGGACCTGGACCGGGTGAAACCCAACACCCTTGGTAACACTCGAATGCTGTTGCGTTTGTCTTGACCTTGATCGTGGCAATAGCCTGTGCTCACATTCGTCTTTCCTGAGGAGTTATCCCGATGGCGCAGAAAGTCCAAATCATCCTTGTCGATGACGTCGATGGCGGACCAGCAGACGAGACCGTCGCTTTTGCCCTTGACGGGGTTGCCTACGAGATCGACCTGTCGAAGAAGAACGCGGCTCGGCTGCGCAACGACCTTGCGGAGTGGGTCGGCCTGGCCCGCAAGGCCAGTGGGTCGCGGGGACGTCGTGCCGGCGGTCGTGGCCGCGGTGGACGCGGGACCAACGACAGTGCGGCGATCCGCGAGTGGGCGATGAGCAGGGGCATCCCGGTCAGCGAGCGGGGCCGGATCTCGGCGGAGCTGCGCGCGCAGTACACGGCCGCGCACTGACTGAGGCCTCGCCGTCGAGGGCGGCAGTTGAGGTGACCGTCCAGGTCCGCTGGGCCGACATGGACGCCTACCGACACGTGAACAACGCGGTCTTCCTCAACTACCTGGAAGCGGCGCGCGACCAGGCGATGGACGAGTTGTTCGGCGAGCAGGCGTACGACTTCGTCCTCGCGCACGTCTCCATCGATTATCGGCGCGAGATCACCCAGGCCGACGCGACGGTGACCGTCTCAAGTCGGGTCACCGGCTGGGGCCGGTCGAGTGTGCGGACCGCTGAGGTGATCCGGTTCGCCGACGGCACCCTGGCAGCCGAGAGCGTGTCCATCGTCGTGGCGCGCGACCCGGTCGCCGGAAGCAGTCGCCCGCTGACGGCCCCCGAACTCACCGCCCTGACCGCCCGCTGGGCTGCCCCAACGGGGTAACTCGTCCTTCATGGACAAGGGCGAGTTATCCCGTTGCCAGGAGCTCGGGCTGCCAGGAGGCCTGGGGTTGGCTGTGCAGGGTCCAGTAGTGCTCGGCCAGGGCCTCTGGGGCGAACGCGGGCTTGGAGCCGACCACGCCCTGGATGGTGACCGTGGCGGCGTGGATGCCGAGCGGGCTCAACTCGTCGGCCAGGGCGAGCACATAGTTGCGCAAGGCGGCCTTCTGCATCCCCAGGGCTGCGGCCGGCGCCCAGGGCTTGATCCCCAGCCCTCCCCCAGTGAACAGCAACGTCCCCTCGCCGGCCGCCTTCATGGCGGGCACGACCTCTTGCGCTGCCGCGACGGCGCCGAGGACCCCTACCGCGAAGCCATGGGCGATGTCGGCTGGCGTGACCTCCGTGGGCAGCCCGGGGATCATCAGCGACGGGTTGTAGACGAGGACCGACGGATCGCCCAGCAAGTCTCTGACCTGGGCGAATGCGGCGCGCAGCGACCCTTCGTCGGCCACGTCCGCCGCCAGCCGTACGGCCCCGAGCGCCTCGAGGTCCGGCGCATCGATGCGGGCTGGGTCGCGGGCGACAAGCACCGGGCGGAAGCCCTCAGCGGCAAATCGGCGCGCCACCGCCAGCCCCATCCCGGGTCCGGCGCCGACGACCACGACCACGTCCGCGAGTTCGCTCATAGAACTGAAGGTACGACGTCGGCGACACCCGTTCTACGCGGGTCTATGCGGGCCGACCAGGCCGTGTTCGCCGGAGGCGTACGTCCACCGGGAACCCCTGAGCGCCCAGCCGGGTTGTTCACAGTGTTGAGTACATGAAGTGTTGCAAACAGGTGAAACGCGGCCGATGTCGAAAGGCGCAGGCGGCGCTCACGGCTAGCATGAGTCAGACCCGCTCCTGGCACCCAGGAGCGTGGACACCGCCGGTGCGAGGAGCGCGAGATGTTCGAGAGATTTACCGACCGCGCGCGGCGGGTTGTGGTCTTGGCCCAAGAAGAGGCCCGGATGCTCAACCACAACTACATCGGCACCGAGCACATCCTGCTCGGGCTGATCCACGAGGGTGAGGGCGTCGCCGCCAAGGCCCTTGAGTCCTTGGGCATCTCTCTCGAGGCCGTCCGCCAGCAGGTCGAAGAGATCATTGGCCAGGGCCAGCAGGCACCGTCGGGTCACATCCCCTTCACCCCGCGCGCCAAGAAGGTCCTCGAACTCTCCCTGCGCGAGGCGTTGCAGCTCGGCCACAACTACATCGGCACCGAGCACATCCTGCTCGGGCTGATCCGCGAGGGCGAAGGCGTGGCCGCCCAGGTTCTTGTCAAGCTCGGCGCCGACCTCAACCGAGTGCGCCAGCAGGTCATCCAGCTCCTGTCCGGCTACCAGGGCAAGGAACCGGCCGCTGCCGGCGGCCCGTCTGCCGAGGCTCCATCAACCTCGCTCGTCCTCGACCAGTTCGGTCGCAACTACACCGCTGCCGCCCGCGAGGGAAAGCTCGACCCCGTGATCGGTCGTGAGAAAGAGATCGAGCGGGTGATGCAGGTGCTGTCCCGGCGCACCAAGAACAACCCGGTCCTCATCGGGGAGCCTGGCGTCGGCAAGACCGCGTGCGTCGAGGGCCTGGCCCAAGCGATCGTCAAGGGCGAGGTGCCCGAGACGCTCAAGGACAAGCAGCTCTACAGTCTCGATCTCGGCGCGCTGGTTGCCGGCAGTCGCTACCGCGGCGACTTCGAGGAGCGGTTGAAGAAGGTCCTCAAGGAGATCCGCACCCGCGGCGACATCATCTTGTTCATCGACGAGTTGCACACCCTCGTGGGCGCGGGAGCCGCTGAGGGTGCCATCGACGCCGCCAGCATCCTCAAGCCGATGCTGGCCCGGGGTGAGCTGCAGACCATCGGCGCCACGACCCTCGACGAATACCGCAAGCACCTCGAGAAGGACGCCGCCCTCGAGCGCCGCTTCCAGCCGATCCAGGTGGCCGAGCCGACCCTCGCCCACACGATCGAGATCCTCAAGGGGCTGCGCGACCGCTACGAGGCGCACCACCGGGTCTCCATCACTGACTCCGCCATCGTGGCTGCGGCCACCTTGGCCGACCGTTACATCAGCGACCGGTTCCTCCCCGACAAGGCGATCGACCTCATCGACGAAGCAGGCGCTCGCCTGCGCATCCGTCGGATGACCGCACCGCCGGACCTGCGAGAGTTCGACGAGCGCATCGCCTCGGTTCGCCGCGAGAAGGAGTCCGCGATCGACGCCCAGGACTTTGAGCTGGCGGCTTCGCTGCGTGACAAGGAGAAGACTCTCCTGGCGGAGAAGGCCACCCGCGAGCGCGAGTGGAAGGCCGGCGACATGGATGTTGTTGCCGAGGTCGACGAGGAACTCATTGCTGAGGTCCTCGCGGCTTCGACCGGTATCCCGGTCTTCAAGCTCACCGAGGAAGAGTCCGCTCGCCTGCTGCGCATGGAAGACGAGCTGCACAAGCGGGTGATCGGCCAGGAGCAGGCGATCAAGGCGCTGAGCCAGGCTATTCGGCGCACCCGGGCCGGTCTCAAGGACCCCAAGCGCCCCGGCGGTTCGTTCATCTTCGCGGGGCCCTCCGGTGTCGGGAAGACCGAGCTCTCCAAGACCCTTGCCGAGTTCCTGTTCGGCGACGAGGACTCCCTCATCCAGCTAGACATGAGCGAGTTCTCCGAGAAGCACACGGTTTCTCGGCTCTTCGGTTCGCCTCCCGGGTACGTCGGCTACGAAGAGGGCGGCCAGCTGACTGAAAAGGTGCGGCGCAAGCCATTCTCGGTCGTGCTCTTCGACGAGGTCGAAAAAGCGCACCCGGATATCTTCAACAGCCTGTTGCAGATCCTCGAAGATGGACGCCTGACCGACAGCCAGGGTCGCGTGATCGACTTCAAGAACACCGTGATCATCATGACGACCAACTTGGGCACCCGGGACATCTCCAAGGGGTTCGGGATGGGCTTTGCTGCAACGGGCGACACCCAGACCAACTACGAGCGGATGAAGGCCAAGGTCACCGACGAGCTCAAGCAGCACTTCCGCCCCGAGTTCCTCAACCGCATCGATGACGTCGTGGTCTTCCACCAGCTGACGCAGGAAGAGATCGTCACCATCGTCGACCTGATGCTGGCCCGGCTCGACGATCGGTTGCGCGACAAGGACATGGGCATCGAGCTCACGTCGTCGGCGAAGCAACTGTTGGCAGAGAAGGGCTACGACCCGGTCATGGGTGCGCGGCCGCTGCGTCGCACGATCCAGCGCGAGATCGAAGACGTGCTGTCGGAGAAGATCTTGTTCTCCGAACTGACCCCGGGCCACGTCGTCCTTGTCGACACCGCAGTGATGGAGGGCGAGACCGACAAGCTCGAGTTCATCTTCCGCCAAGAGGCAAAGTCGACCGTTCCGGACCTGCCGCCGATCGAAGCAGCGAGCTCCCCGGAGTAGCCCGGTCCACATTGATCGACACGATCCGTACGCTGCTGGCGTGCGGATCGTCTCGTTGTTGCCGTCAGCCACCGAGATCGTCTATGCCCTAGGGCTGGACGATCAGCTCGTCGGGGTCACCTTCGAGTGCGACGAACCGGCGCGCGCACGCATCGACAAGACCGTCGTCGTCGGGGGGCGAGACACCCGGGGGATGACACCGGGAGCGATTGACGCCTACGTTCGCGCACAACTGGCCTCGGGCGAGGAGCTTTACACCCTCCACGCGGGCGCTCTCGCCGGGCTCGAGCCCGACTTGATCCTCACCCAAGACCTGTGTCGGGTGTGCGCGCTGCCTTCGGGGACCGTTGAGGAGGCGTTGGACCATCTGGGCTGTGCGGCCGAGGTCCTCGCCCTAGACCCGCACAGTCTGGCGGACGTCCTCGACACGGTCGTGCAGGTCGCCCAGCGGGCAGGTGTTCTGGATCGGGGACTAGGGATTGTCGAAGGGTTGCGCGCGCGACTAGGTGAAGTCGCCGCTGCTGTGGCGGCGGCACCCCGCCCTCGGGTTGCTGTCGTGGAGTGGGTTGACCCGCCGTTCACCGCCGGGCACTGGGTGCCTGATCTTGTCGTCGCAGCCGGGGGGACGGCCGTCGGCGCCACGGCTCATGCACGGTCGGTCGTGACGAGCTGGGATCGGCTCGCCTCGGCCGAGCCGGACGTCGTCGTCGTGTCCCCGTGCGGGTTCCATCTCGAGGGAGCCGCGGCACAAGCCGAAGCCGTACTCCCTTTCCTCCCCCCAGGTGTCCCGGTGTGGGCCATCGACGCGGACGGAATCGTGGTACGTCCCGGCCCGCGGCTGGTTGACGGCGTTGAGGCCCTGGCCTGGCTGCTCCATCCGGATCGGGTCGAGGAACCACCGGCTGGGGCGGTCCGACTTGTGCGCTGACCAAGCCCCTTCAGCGGCCCCGGCCGGGGAGTCGGAAGGCCTGGTCCCCAACCGGTTCGACCAGCCCGTCGGCGACCAGGCCGTCCAGCGCCCGGGCGCGTTGCTGGGCGTCGGGCCACACCTGGTTGAGGGCACCGGCGTTCACGGCTGAGTCGTGTGAGCGGAGTACTGCGAGGAGCAAGCCGCGGACCTGCCGGTCGGTGCCGACATAAGACTGCCCGCGCCGCGGGGGACCGTCCCACGGTGGTGAGCCGGCCACTCTCCAAGCACACGACGCAGCAACGGGGCACTCCTGGCACCTCGGTGACCGCGCGGTGCAGATCAGTGCTCCGAGCTCCATGATCGCGATGTTCCACTGAGCTGACGCGGCAGGTTCCAGCGGCAACAAGGCGGCCGCTCGCCGGCGCTCGGGTGCGGAGGGAGCACCCAGAGGCTCGTACTCGCGCCCGGCGTCGACCCGCGCCAGGACGCGGCGCACGTTCGTATCGAGGACGACCTGGCGTTGGCCGAACGCGAAGGCCGCGACTGCTGAGGCCGTGTAGTCGCCGATTCCTGGCAGCTCTCGTAGGTCCTCGTACGTGCTGGGCACTGAGCCGTTGTGGTGTTGCACGCAGGCCACGGCCGAGGCGTGCAGGCGCAACGCGCGCCTCGGGTAGCCCAGCCGACCCCACGCGGCGATTGCGTCGCCGGACGGAACGCGCGCCAGGGACGCTGGATCCGGCCAGCGAGTGAGCCACTCCTGCCAGACGGGCAGCACGCGCGCGACCGGCGTCTGCTGGAGCATCACTTCTGAGACCAGGACCCCCCAAGGGGTGCACGAGGGTTCGCGCCACGGCAGATCGCGGCGGTTGCTGGCGTACCACCGCACGACGGCCGTGCCCAGGGCTCGGCCGGGCCGGTCAGGGTCGCTGTCAGCTTCGTCAGGTCGCTCCATGCTGGGTCGATCCTGGCACCTCGATCGACGTTCGCCCCTAGGGTGATCGCTGTGAGCGTGCTGCGTCCCGTCGGGCCTTTGCCGGCCCGCGCCTACTGGCTGCGCCGCGGACTCCTGGTGGTCCTTGCCGTGGTGACGTTGTTGCTGGCCTCCTGGGCCTGGGGGGCAGTGACCGGTAGCGGCGAGGGCAGCGGTCCAGACGGTGCTGTGAGTCCGAGCACGTCGCCCAACACGGACGGAAGCCCGACCCCGTCGCCCACCCAGTCGGTGGACCCTTCGCCGAGCCCGTCTGCTTCGTCCTCGGCCAGTCCAGCACCGTCGGTCTCGTCGAGCGGATCGGGTGTTGCGGCCTGCGCGGCGGGTGATATCTCGGTGGTAGCCACCCCGGACAAGACCACGTACACCGCCCGCCAAGACCCACGATTCACGGTCAAGGTGACCAACACGTCTAAGCAGCCCTGCAAGCGAAACGTTGGACAGAAGGCGATGGAGCTGCGCGTGTCTCAAGGCGACACGCTGATCTGGTCCTCCGATCACTGCGCCCCGGGTGGTTCCGCGAAGATCGTCACCCTGAAGGCCGGAGCTTCCTACTCCACCTCGGTGGTCTGGTCCCGTTCCACGTCGAAGAGGACCTGCCCTACGGGTCAACCCGATGCCGCCGCCGGCACCTACGCCCTTACGGGCCGCAACTTGACGGTCACGAGCAAACCGGCGGCCTTCGCGCTCGCCTGACCCATGCTCGGGTGGCCTCAAGGACGGGGGGATCTCTCCCGATGGGACCAAGGAGGGACTTGGCTGCCATGGCCCAGTTCTGACCTGGCGCGGGGAGGTGTGGTGACGGCCATCGACGTGCCTACGACGCCACTGCAGCCTCTGTCGGTCAGCGTGCTCATCGTCGCCGGAACTCAGACCCGCCTTCGTCAGCTTCAGGTCCTCGTGGCCGGCCCGGGGTTCGTGGTGACCGGGTTCGCGCGCGATGCCCAGCAGGCGGAGGAGTTGGTCAAGGAGCTGCGCCCTGCGACAGTTCTGGTGGACTTGGAGCTCTTTGGCGGCGGTCTTGAGGCCATCGAACGCATCATGGCCGCAGCCCCGACGCCCATCGTCGTGTGCGGTGCGGCAGCTGGACATCCCGAGGCCGCAATCGCCGCCGGCGCGGTGGATGTGGTGGGAGCCCTCGACGTTCCGGCCGGTTCCCCTCAGTACGCCGACATGCTGTGTCGCCACCTGCGGGTCGCCAGTCGAGTTCGGGTGATCACTCATCCTCGAGCCCGACTTAGGGACCGGCGGGCCAGCGAGCCTGCTGCTGCGCCGCGAGCTGACCG
>JANPBY010000189.1:0-2142 GCA_031430645.1 Actinomycetes bacterium | reverse complement strand
CGAGGTGGACGAGCTCGTCACCCAGCGCGCTAGCGGGGTCACCATCAACGAACTTGCCCGCAACTTCCACATCCACCCCACGACCGTCATGAGCCACCTCGACGGTCGCAACGTGCAGCGACGTCCGATTCTTCGCAAGATGACCGACGAACAGGTCGCTACCGCAGCTCACCGGTACGGCGAGGGCCAGTCACTCGCTGCAGTCGCGGCCGAGTTGGCGGTCCATGCCCGAACCCTCGCCCGGGAGTTCCACCTTGCAGGACTACCAGTACGCCCTCGCAACGGGTGGCCGAAGCAGGACTGATCAGACCGGCCTCGACCGCTCCCCTTACTTACCCAGCATCGAGCTGCATATCCCTTTGTCTCACGAACAGGAGTTCGAGACAAAGCGTTTCCGACTGAGCGCCGCACGGCAACCGACCACCGGAGCCGAACGAAGCTCCACCCGCGATATAGGCGAACGTCCCCGCGGGCAGAATCCCAGCATGGTGACTGCCGCTCAGCTCCGGCAAGTGCTCGAGGAGGTTGAGGGCGAGTACGCCGAGGTCATCGTCGAGCTGCCCCGGCACGTTCCGCCCCGTGCCCGCCATCACGCTCCGGTGCACGGCGAACAGCTCGTGGTGCTGGCGGACCTCTGACGACGCGGCAACGCCTGCGGGTAGCCGCGGCGCGGCATAACGGGCAATCTGGGCGCCTGCGGGGCCCGGCTCGCTGTCGCGATGCAGGGGTGTGGAAGGGTTTGTCGGATGCGCTTCGGTGAGATTCGGTACGCGAAGGCGGGTGAGCACCACATCGCGTTTCGGGAGCTCGTGGGGGATGCGCGTGGTGGGCAGGAGATCGTGATGGTCAACGGCGCGAACTATCCGATGGAATCGCTCCCTGACGATCCGATCGCGAACCGGCTCCTCGAGAGACTCCCACTCGTGGTGAGCGACACCGGGCCACATCCTCGCGCTTGATGTCCTTGTCCTTGGTGAAGGCTTCCGACTGCTCCCTTCACGCGACCTTCAAGGGGTCAGCCGGTGAAGTTCGGGGTGGCAGCCACGGCGCTGACAGGTGGAGCAGGCGGGGCTGTGGTCGTCGTAGTGGTGGGGGTGGTGTTGCAGGCTGCGTTGGTGAAGGTGTCGTTGTCCAGGGTCACGGCACCGTTGCGGGCGAGGGCCCGGCCGTGGACGGTCACGCCGCTGTTCACGGTGATCGAGGTGAGCGCCAGGATGTTGCCGACGAAGACCGAGTTGGTGCCGAGCGTGGCGGAGCTGCCGACCTGCCAGAAGACGTTGCAGGGTTGGGCGCCGTTGATCAGCGTCACGGTGCTGTCCGTTGCGGTGATGAGCTCTGAGTTGGTCTGGAAGATGAACACCGCGTTCGGGTCGCCTTCCCCGTCGAGCGTCAGCGTCCCGGTGAGGCCCAGTGCGCCCTTGGAAGGTCCGGCGTACACGCCGGGGGCCAGCGTGAGGTTGCCGAGATCGGCGGTCGTGGTGGCGTCGAGCGGCCGGCCAGCGGCATCCACGTACGCGGCGGTCAGGTCGGATTGGGCTTGTTGGGCGGCTGCGTTGGTCGTGTCGGTCGTTCCCGGAGGCAGCACCTCGCCAGGAGGGAAGCCTGTGATCGAGGTCCCTGGCCACAGCCCGAGGCTGCCGTCCAGGGTGCTGTTGCCAGTGTTGGTGACGGTCGAGCCGGCCAGTACCGCGTAGTTCGCGGAAGTGCCCAGAGGGACGGTTGCCACCACGGCGGCATTCCCGATGCTGCCAACCAGGACCAGGGCCGCCGCCGTAGCTACGACCGCGACCATTGCCACGCCGCCACGCCGCGCTCTCGCAGTGTGAGTCGCCATCAGAAAGAACTCCTTCGTTCGTTGCGAGGCATCGAGGCCACCGCGGTGAGGTCGCACTTGTCCTGCTCAGCGGCAGCTCAGAGCGCTACTTCTGCTTGGTCGAGTCCTTGGCCTTGTCGACCCACTCCTCGGCCTTATCTCTGACGTCGCCGAGCTTCTCCTTGACCTTGTCGATCACGTCCTCGGCCTTGTCCTTGATGTCGCCGACCTTCTCCTTGGCCTCGCCGGCGAGGCGATCGGCTTGGCCTTCGCGCTTGAGGTCGTTGTCGTCGGTGAGGCTTCCGACTGCTTCCTTCACACGACCCTTG
>JANPBY010000188.1:0-30298 GCA_031430645.1 Actinomycetes bacterium | reverse complement strand
CGACGCCAGTCACCCGGACCAGGGCTTGTTGCTGGCGGGCGGCAACCCAACGCGAGACCCGCTCCCACGCCTGAGCCACGCTCAACGCCTCGTCCTCAGACAGCGGGCCGGTCTCGACCTCGGTCAACAACCCGACCAGCTCGGCCCCGGGAGCACCGGAAAGCATCAATTCCAAGAGCGTTGATTCGATCGACAAGTGCTGGCCGGGACCGACCACCTCGAACACAGCACCGTCGGCACGACGACCCAGTCGGGTCGCCTCACCGACAGTCGTCCGAAGGCTAGAATCGATCATGTGTCTATCGTAGAACAAGCCACCGACAGCCCTCAAGCCCTAATCAGGCATCTGGGGATAACTGCGGACAACCAGTCGGGTTGACTTCGTTGATACGCGACGACCAACGTGGATACCCAGCTCACCGACGAGTTAACCGGGAATGGTGACGACACTTGCCGGTTGGGTCTGAGCCTGCTTCCCGCGCCGGGTCGCTAGCGTTCGTTCCATGGCCAGGGAAAGAGCGTGAATGTCGGTGGCTGGGTTCGAGGCGTTGCTGACATCGCCGCAGAGAACCCGCTCCTGCTCCTGTTCGTCCTGGTAGGTCTCGGCAGCGCACTCGGCGCGATCCGCGTCCGTGGCTTCTCCCTCGGCCCGGCAGCCGTGCTTTTCGTGGCCCTGGCCTTCTCCGCCTACGACGAACGCCTGAAGCTTCCTGTCATCGTCGGGCAGCTCGGACTGGTCCTGTTCGCCTACACGATCGGGGTGGCCGCCGGGCCATCGTTCTTTGCCACGGTGCGCAGCGGCGGTCGCTCGCTGGTCCTGGTCGTCGGACTGCTGGTGCTGGCTGCTGCCACGACCCTCGGCGTCGGACACCTCGTGGGCCTGAGTGGCCCTGTGCTCTCCGGTGTCTATGCGGGCTCACTCACGAACACACCCGCACTGGCGGCCAGCATCGAGCAGCTGGGCTCAGCCGAGCCGACGGTGGGCTACTCGGTGACCTACCTCTTCGGGGTGCTGGGGATGTTGGTGGCGGCTGCCGTCAGCCTGCGTACGACGGTCCGTACGCCGCCAGCCTCGCCAACGGGTGCTACACCCCTGCGGGGGACTGAGGACGAAGCGCCGTACCTCGAGCAGCGCACCTTGCGGGTGGAAGTTGAGGGGTTGCCGTCGCTCAATGCCCTCGCGGAGCGCTACGACAACAAGGTCGTCTTCTCGAGGGTCATGCATGGCGACGTCCCAGGCCACCCCGGTCGACTCGATGTGGCTTCCGGCCACCTCATCCCGATCGTGGGGGACATCCTCACCGCCGTTGGTGACAGGGCCACCGTGGAACGTGTCGTCCATGACCTCGGCCACCCGTCGACGGTCCCACTCGTCCTCGACCGCTCCCAGCTCGACTTCCGTCGGATCACCGTCTCCACCCGCGACGTGGCAGGTCGCAGCCTTGCCCAGCTTGGCTTGGCGGGACGGTTCGGCGCGACGGCCACGCGGGTCCGTCGTGGTGACGTGGACCTCCTGGCCACCGACGATCTCGTCCTCCAGCTTGGTGACCGGGTTCGCGTAGTGGCGCGTCGCGAGCAGATGGCTGACGTGGCGGCCTACCTCGGCGACTCCGAGCGCCGGGCCTCGGATCTCAACCCCGTCGGTCTGGGTCTTGGGCTCAGCCTCGGGCTCCTCGTCGGTCTGATCTCGGTGCCGCTGCCGGGTGGGGCGACCTTCGCCCTCGGCCTCGCTGGGGGCCCGCTGCTTGTCGGGCTGGTGCTAGGCCGGCTGCAGCGGACCGGTCCCCTCCTCTGGACCATTCCCCACCGGGCCTCGGGAGCCGTGAACCAGCTCGGGATGCTGCTCTTTCTGGCCTACGCGGGGTCGAGCGCCGGCTCCGCTCTAGCGCAGGCCGTGTCTTCGAACCAGGGCGTACGTCTGCTCGCTGTTGGACTTGTCGTTACCGCCCTGACTGCGACGGTCATGGTGGTGGCCGGGCCCGCCCTGGCGGGGGTCTCTGGGCCACGGCTGGCCGGCCAGGTTGCGGCGCTCGGCACGCAGCCAGCGGTGTTGGCCTATGCCAACGAGCGCTCCAACGCAGACCCGCGGGTCAACCTGGGTTACGCCTTGGTCTATCCGGTCGCGCTCATCGTCAAGGTGATTCTTGCTCCCTTCATCGGCACCATCACGTGAGCCTCACGGGGTAGGTTCGGACCGGGCCACCTGGACCGATCGACGACGAATCCTGAAGAGGTCATTGATGAGCGTGTACCGAGTGATCGACGTGATCGGGACGAGTACGTCGTCCTGGGAGGAAGCGGCCAAGGAGGCCATCACCACGGCCGGGGGATCCCTGCGCGACCTACGAGTGGCCGAGGTGACCAAGCAGGATGTCGTCGTCGGTGACGATGGCGCACTGGTCTACCGCACCAAGGTCCAGTTGTCGTTCAAGTACGAAGGCCAGTAGCGCTGCTGGGACCGTCAGCGGCGCGCCTCATTGAACGGTACGGATTCGAGCCCTATCCTCCGGTGACCGTTCGTGAGGCGATGGATCGGGGACGTTGAATGGCGCAGAGCGGCAAGGCGGCCGGGGGACCGGTTCGGGCTGCCCTCAAGGGGGGTCTGGCGCGCGCTCAGGCAGCCGTGACCAAGAAGGCTCCGGCAACCAAGACCGCGGTGGCGAAGGGCCCGGCGAAAAAGTCTGCTCCGCCTGCGAAGAAGGCCACCACGCCTGCCAAGAAGGTTCCGGCTCCTGCCAAGAAGGTTCCGGCTCCTGCGAAGAAGGCGCCTGCCAAGACGGCCACCACGCCCGCCAAGAAGGTTCCTGCTCCTGCCAAGAAGGCTCCTGCTCCCGCGAAGAAGGCTCCTGCTCCCGCGAAGAAGGCGGTGCCGCCTGCTAAGAAGGCCCCCGCGAAGGCTTTGGCGCCTGTCAAGGCTGCGGCGCCCGCCAAGCCGCCGAGGAAGCCGTCCGCTCCTGCAGCCAAGAAGTCGTCTGCGCCTTCCCGCCCCCGCCCACTCGTCGTGCGGGCCGACGAGGCCCCGTGGACCGCAAAGGAGCGGGCCGAAGTCCGCGCCGAGCTCGAGCGGGAGCTCGCTCGCCTGAAGTCGGAGATTGCCGCCGCTGACGCTGGCCTCGCCGACCTGCTGCGCGATTCAGGTGACGGCGCGGGCGACGACCAGGCGGATGCCGGCACCAAGACCTTCGAGCGTGAGCACGAGATGTCATTGGCTAACAATGCTCGCGACATGCTCGCTCAGACGGAGCGCGCGCTCAGACGCCTGGCCGACGGCACGTACGGGGTGTGCGAGTCCTGTGGGCTCCCGATCGGCAAGGCTCGGCTCCAGGCCTTCCCACGTGCGACCCTGTGCATGTCATGCAAACAGAAGGAGGAGCGTCGCTGAGCGACGCCACGCCCGCCCGTCGCGACAGCCGTACGACCGCTGTGCTGCTTGGAGTGGCCTCAGCGGTCCTGCTGCTCGACCTGGTGAGCAAGCTGGTCATCGTCGCCGTGATGCCCGGTCGGGACCCTATCGAATTGTTCGGCGGCTTCTTCACGATCACCTACACCCGCAATCCTGGGGCGGCGTTCGGTATCGGCACCGGTTTGACTTGGGTGTTCACCGCAATCGCGGTTGCGGTGATCGCCTTCATCTTGCGGACAGCCCGTCGGCTGCATTCCCTGGCCTGGGCCGTTTGCCTGGGCGGCATCGTGGGCGGCGCCTTGGGCAACCTCATCGACCGTTTCTTCCGGTCACCGGGGGTCTTCCGCGGCTATGTCGTGGACTGGATCGAGTGGCCGAACTGGCCGGTGTTCAACCTCGCCGACGCCGCGATCGTCGGGTCGGTGGCCGGCATCGTCATCCTCACGCTGCTGGGATTCGAGCTGGACGGAACCCGGCACGGCTGGGCGGCCCGCAACGACTCGAGCGAGGAATGAGCGAGCTGCGCGGCCTGCCCGTACCCGACGGGCTGGAAGGTGAGCGGGTCGACTCCGCGCTGGCTCGCATCTTCGGGCTGTCCAGAACCAAGGCCGCCGAGCTGGCCGTTGCTGGCAAGGTAGCCCTAGACGGCAAGCCGGTCGGCAAGAGCGACCGGGTCGTGGCCGGCAGCTGGCTCGAGGTCGAGATCCCCGGACCTCCGGCGCCGGTCGCCCTCGTTGAAGAGGTCATCCCAGGGCTGGTCGTCGTGCACGACGACGAGGACGTGGTCGTGGTCAACAAACCGGTCGGCGTGGCCGCCCACCCGAGCCCCGGCTGGAATGGCCCCACGGTCATCGGTGGTCTCGCCGGTGCCGGCTACCGGATTTCCACCTCAGGTGCGGCCGAGCGGCAGGGGATCGTGCACCGCCTCGACGTCGGCACGAGCGGCTTGATGGTTGTTGCCAAGTCCGAGCGCGCCTACACCTCCCTCAAGCGGGCGTTCAAGGAGCGCACGGTCGAGAAGATCTACCACGCTCTCGTACAAGGGCATCCCGACCCGAGCCGTGGCACGGTCGACGCTCCGATCGACCGGCATCCGGTCCACGACTGGCGTTGGGCTGTCGTTGCCGGAGGCAAGCCGTCGGTGACCCACTACGAGACGCTGGAGGCCTACCGGGCCGGTTCCTTGCTCGAGATCCAGCTGGAAACCGGGCGCACGCACCAGATCCGGGTCCACATGAGTGCGCTGAGGCACCCGTGCGTCGGCGACCTGACGTACGGCGCTGATCCGGTACTCGCGGCCCGCCTCGGCTTGGAGAGGCAGTGGCTGCAGGCCCGCCGCCTCGCCTTCGAGCACCCGTCAACGGGGGAATGGGTCGTGTTCACCTCGGAGTACGCTCCCGACCTCGCGCATGCCCTGGATGTCATCCGGTCGGAGTCGTGACGGGCGAGGTCGTGGTTTCCGTTGTTGTCGAACTTGGGGAGATCGCGCAGGCGTACACCCTTCGGCATGCGGTCTTCGTACTCGAGCAAGGCGTGCCGGTGGAGCTCGAGCGTGATGACCGCGACTCCACAGCTGACCATGTGCTCGCCACGCTCAAGGGCCAGCCTGTGGGGGCTGGCCGGCTGGTCATTGAGGCCACGGGGTTCCAGGGGATGGACCCGGCCCGGGGACCGGTCGGGCACCTGGGTCGGCTGGCCGTCCTCGCCGAGGGTCGGGGTCGGGGCGTCGGGGCGTTGATGGTGGCCGCGATCGAGGCGCAGGCGGCCGAGCGGGGGCTGCGGTGTGTCTATCTGGGCGCCCAGACGCATGCGGTCGCCTTCTACGAACGGCTCGGCTACTCGGTCTTCGGCGACGAGTTCGAGGACGCCGGCTTGCCGCACCGGCACATGTGGCGCCGCGTAGGACCCGCTGATTATTGATCAAGGACGATTTGTCATTCCTGACGGTGGGGAATTGACACTTCTTCCTTGACCAACTCGGCGATCAGCTCGGAGCGAGGGGAATGACTCGCCAGCTGTTCGCCTTGTTCCGATAGTGACTAGCCCCAGCGCTACCCAGCGTCCAGATTTCGCCGACTCCGCCTCCGCTGCGCCCTTGCTTGGAGTGCCGGCGGCTGGACCCAGCGGCACCTTCGACCTGGGGGGTGACCTACCGGTGACCCGGCTCGGCTTCGGGGCGATGCGGATCACCGGCCCAGGGATCTGGGGTCCGCCCTCCGACCACGCCACGGCGCTTGCCGTGTTGCGCCGAGCCGTGGAGCTCGGAGTCGACTTCATCGATACAGCCGATGCGTACGGCCCGTACATCTCCGAGGACCTGATCCGGGAGGCCCTGCACCCTTACGACGGCGTCGTCATCGCCACCAAAGGTGGTCTGACTCGTCAAGGTCCCAACAGCTGGCTCCCGGTGGGCCAGCCCGCCTACCTCCGGCAGTGCCTCGAGATGTCGTTGCGGCGCCTGGATGTCGAGCAGATCGACCTCTATCAACTGCACCGGATCGACTCCGAGGTGCCCATGGAGGACCAGGTCGGTGAGCTCAAAGCCCTGCAGGACGAGGGCAAGATCAGGCACGTGGGTTTGTCCGAGGTCACGGTCGCCGAGCTTGAGGCAGCGCGGGCGATCGCCCCGATCGTGAGCGTTCAGAACCTCTACAACTTGTCCAACCGCCAGTCAGAGGCCCTGCTGAACCATGTGACGGAGGAGAACATCGGGTTCATTCCCTGGTTCCCGATCGCCAACCGGGAACTTGCTCGGCCGGGTGGCCCACTGGATGCCCTCGCGGGCCGTACCGGCCACTCGCCGGCCCAGCTGGCGCTGGCCTGGCTGCTGCGCCGGTCACCGGTGATGCTCCCGATCCCTGGCACCGGCTCGGTCGACCACCTCGAGGAGAACGTCGGCGCGGCCCAGGTCGTCCTCGACGACGAGGTCTTCGCCGAGCTCTCAGCCCTCGCTGCTCCCTGACCCTTCCCTGGCCCTGTCCCTGACCCGCGTGTCGGAGGGCGGCGCGCCGAGGCTTCGCTGGTCGATTCGGGGGTGTCGGCGTCCCCGGCTAGGCTCGAACGGCACGGTCGACTTCCCCCGACCTGGCACTCCCCGGACAGGCAGCCCTGCCTCAATCCGGTGATGGCGCCCAGGGTTCATTCAGTGGAGCGGGAGGTGAGCACATTGGCCGACGGATCTACGTCGTCGGACGGCTTCGTTCACCTCCACGTGCACACCGAGTACTCCATGCTCGACGGTGCGGCCCGGGTCAAGGACTTGTTCGAGGAGGCCGCCAAGCAGCAGATGCCGGCCCTGGCGATGACCGATCACGGCAACGTGTTCGGCGCCTACGACTTCTACAAGCAGGCCAAGGCGACCGGGGTCAACCCGATCATCGGCATGGAGGGCTATTACGTCCCGATCGGCAGCCGGTTCGACCGCCAGCCGTTCACCTTCGGCGCAGGTGTTGGGCAGGACGTCGGCGAGGAGGGCATGTCCAAGGGCAAGGTCAACTACACCCACATGACCCTGCTGGCCCAGGACAATGTGGGCCTGCACAACCTGTTCCGCATCTCCAGCCTGGCCAGCCTCGAGGGCCAATACCGCAAGTACCCGCGCTTTGACCGCGAGCTGCTCGAGCGCTACGGCAAGGGCATCATCGCGACGACCGGCTGCCCCTCCGGTGAGGTCAATCGCTGGCTCCAGGTCGGCAACTACGACCGGGCCCTGCAGGCCGCTGCCGACTATCGCGACATCTTCGGAGCGGGCAACTTCTTCTGTGAGCTGATGGACCACGACCTGGAGATCGAGCGACGCACCCGCGACGACCTCCTCAAGATCGCCCGTTCTCTCGAGCTGCCGCTGTTGGCCACCAACGACCTGCACTACACCCACGCGGCTGACGCAGATGCCCACGAAGCCTTGCTGTGCGTGCAGACCGGCAAGACCCTCGCCGACCCCAACCGGTTCCGCTTCGATGCTCGCGACTTCTACCTCAAGACCGCTGCCGAGATGCGTCATGTGTGGCGCGACCTGCCCGAGGCCTGCGACAACACCCTGCTCGTCGCGGAGCGGTGCTCGATCTCGTTCAACGAGGGCGCCAACCTGATGCCGCGCTTCGGAGTGCCCGAGGGCGAGTCGGAGGACTCGTGGCTGGTCAAGGAAGTCGAACTCGGCCTCCACAAGCGGTTCCCGCTCGGTATCCCCGACGCCCACCGCGCGCAGACCGACTACGAGCTCGGCGTCATCTGCCAGATGGGCTTCCCCGGCTACTTCCTGGTCGTCGCCGACCTGGTCCGCTTTGCCCATGAGAGCAAGATCCGGGTCGGCCCCGGACGCGGTTCGGCCGCCGGCTCCATCGTTTCGTACGCCCTGGGCATCACCGAGCTCGACCCGATCAAGCACGGCCTGCTCTTCGAGCGCTTCCTCAACCCCGAGCGCGTATCGATGCCCGACATCGATATGGACTTCGACGAGCGACGCCGCGGCGACATGATCCGCTACGCCACCGAGAAGTACGGCGAGGAGCGGGTCGCCCAGATCATCACCTACAGCAATATCAAGGCCAAGGCCGCGGTCAAGGACGCCGCCCGGGTCCTCGGCTATCCCTATGCGCTCGGCGACCGGCTCACCAAGGCGATGCCACCGTCAGTGATGGGCAAGGACATCTCACTCGCCGGCATGTTCGACCCCACCGACTCTCGATACAAGGAGGCAGGGGAGTTCCGTGCCCTCTACGAGACCGAGCCTGATGTCACCAAGGTTGTCGACACTGCCCTCGGTCTCGAAGGGCTCAAGCGTCAGTGGGGAGTCCACGCAGCCGGGGTGATCCTGTGCAGTGAACCCTTGCTCGACGTGATTCCGATTCAACGCCGCGACGCCGACGGCGCGATCATCACCCAGCTCGACATGAACGCGTGCGAGGCGCTCGGGCTGCTCAAGATGGATTTCCTAGGGCTGCGCAACCTCACCGTTCTCGATGACTGCCTGGGCTCCATCAAGACCAACCACGGCATCGATCTGGTGCTCGAGGACCTCGACCTCGACTCTGACCAGGCCACCTACGAGCTGCTCGCGCGCGGAGACACTCTGGGCATCTTCCAGCTCGAGGGTGCCGGCATGCGTTCACTGCTCAGGTTGATGCAGCCAACGAGTTTCGCCGACATCTCCGCCGTCGGCGCGCTCTATCGACCGGGCCCGATGGGGGCCAATGCTCACAACGACTACGCCGACCGCAAGAACGGCCGCCAGCCTGTGGTGCCGATCCACCCCGAGCTGGCTGAGCCGCTCGCGGAGATCCTCGACGAGACCCACGGCCTCCTCGTCTATCAGGAGCAGGTCCTCGCCATCGCCCAGAAGGTGGCGGACTACTCCCTGGGCCAGGCAGACCTGCTCCGCAAGGCGATGGGCAAGAAGAAGAAGGAGATCCTCGACAAGGAGTACGACGGTTTCAGCGCCGGCATGCGCTCCAATGGCTACAGCGCGTCGGCGACCAAGAAGTTGTGGGACACCCTGGTTCCGTTCGCCGACTACGGGTTCAACAAGGCCCACAGCGCCGGCTATGGCGTCGTGTCGTACTGGACTGCCTACCTCAAAGCCAACTACCCGGCCGAATACATGGCTGCCCTACTCACCTCGGTGCGCGACGACAAGGACAAGTCGGCTCTCTATCTCAACGAGTGCCGTCGCATGGGCATCAAGGTCCTCCCTCCTGACGTCAACGACTCCGACAGCGATTTCACCCCGCGCGGCACCGACATCCGGTTCGGTCTCTCGGCGATCCGCAACGTCGGGGCCAACGTTGTTGACTCGCTCGTGGAGACCCGGCGGACCAAGGGACGGTTCGCTGACTTCACCGACTTCCTGGCCAAAGTCGATGCGGTCGTCTGCAACAAGCGCACCGTCGAGTCCTTGATCAAGGCTGGCGCCTTCGACTCCCTCGGGCACACCCGTCGAGGTCTCACCGCCGTTCATGTCGAAGCGATCGATGCCGTGCTGGAGACCAAGCGCGCCGAAGCGATCGGCCAGTTCGACCTGTTCGGCGGCGGCGAGGACGGCGCACCCGCTCTCGGCTTCGAGCTGGACATCCCGATCGGTGAGTGGGAAAAGTCCGTGCTCCTCGCTGCCGAACGCGACATGCTCGGGCTCTACGTCTCCGACCACCCGCTGATGGGCGTGGAGCACGTACTCGCACAAGTTTCCGACGTCTCAGTGGCCGGGTTGATGGCCGATGAGGACCGTTCAGACGGGTCGATCGTCACGATCGCGGGTCTGGTCTCGGGCCTGCAGCGCAAGACGACCAAGCAGGGCAACTCCTGGGCGATCGCGACCGTCGAGGACCTCGAGGGCGCCATCGACGTGATGTTCTTCCCCGCGAGCTACACCGCGGTTGCCACTCAGCTGGTCGAGGATGCCGTGGTGGTGATCCGGGGCCGCCTGGACAAGCGCGAGGACACTCCCCGGCTGGTCGCCATCGAGATGTCGCTTCCCGACCTCAGCGTCGGTGACCGGGGGCCGATCGTCATCAGCTTGCCGGTCGCGCGGTGTATCCCGCCGGTGGTCGACCAGCTGAAAGCTGTGTTGGCCAGCCATCCCGGCGTGATCCCCGTCCACCTCCAGCTGCAGTCAGCCGGCCGGACCACGGTCCTCCAGCTCGACGACCGGCTGCGCGTGTCTGCGAGCCCGGCTTTGTTCGGCGACCTCAAGGCGCTACTCGGCTCCGGATCGGTCGTCTGAGGCCTTCATTGAGGCGTACGCCCCGCCGATAGGGAAATGGGGGGCGTACGGCCGGCGTGCGCACCGAGTGTCGGACGCACTGAGTTTCGAGTGCGACGAGGGGAAGCGAGCACCGCCGTGCACGACGACGAGAGTTCTTCCGAGCAGTCGGCAGAGATCCTGAGCAACGACGAGCCGTTGCTCGGGTCGCCGAGCGTCCTGCCCGCGGGGGGTGCTCCAGAGGCAGTCACGAACCACCGTCGCCGCACGGCTGCTATCGCGGCCGCCACAGTTGTCGTCGTGGGGGTTGGCGCTGGTGCGTGGGCCGTCGGATCGGCCCTGGCCGGCGGGGGAGCCCAGCCGGAGTCCGTTGTTCCGGCGAGTGCCGTCTTGTACGTCGAGGTCGACCTGGACCCGGCCGCCGGGCAAAAGGTTGAGGCCTTTCGGTTCTTGCGGAAGTTTCCCGAGCTGAGGGACACCTTCACCGAGGACGGCCGGTTCGGCCCCGGCTTTGCCAAGCTGTTTGACGGCAGCGATGTCAACTACGCCACCGACATCGAGCCCTGGCTCGGCAAACGCTTCGCTATTGCCCTGGTCCCGGGACCAGGCAAGAAGGATCCCATGCGCGTCGAGCTTGTCGTGCAAGCGACCGACGAAGGAGCTGCTGCAGAGAGCCTGAATCGGCTCGTGAGTGAGCAGTCTCCAGAGGCCAGCGTGGTCGTGCGCGACGGCTACGCCATCATCGGCAGCGAGCTCTCGTTCGGCTTCCTGGGGTCCCTCGGGGAGTCCGCCGACGCACCCGCGGACGTAGCGAAGCAACTCTCGGACGAAGCCGCGGCCGGGAGCCTGGAGACCAACGAGGCCTACACCGACGATCTTCAGCCGTACGGCTCCGGTGTCATGACCGTGTGGTCCGACAACGGTGGACTCAGTGATCTGACCAAGTCCTTCCCGCTCGGCCTCAGTGGCCTTGCCGGTTTGGGCGGCCTCGGAGGTTTCGGTGGTCTAGGAGGCCTCGAGGGTCTGGAAGGTCTGGAAGGTCTGGAAGGATCTGGCCTGACTGAATCGGGTTTTGAGACCGCAAGTGTCACGCCGGCGTCTGTCAGCTCGACTCCTCTCGCTGCCGGCACGGCCGACGGCCCGGATCCGACCGGGACCTCCGTCGCGGTGCTGCGCTTCGACGGCGGAACCCTCGAGCTCGTCGGGGCGACTACGGGGTCGGGGAGCAGACCGCTGGGATCGGGCGGGGTCCCCGCTGTCCTGGACCTACCGGACTCCACGCTTGCAGCACTAGGTGGGGCGGGGCTCGGCGAGGCGCTCAGCGAAGCCGTAGGTCCCTACGTCGAGAGCTTTAGCTCCCCGGACTCGATGTTCGGACCCTTCGGCGACCCCTCAGGTTGGCCGACGCTCTTCGGTGAACAGACTGTCCTCGCGGTCGGCGGCGAGCGAGAAGTCGCCTCCGTCGGTGTTCGAGTCGTGGGGGGTCAGGACACTGTCGATGCTGTGACCGAGGTCGTGGACTCACTCGGCGGCGACGCGCTCGCGGAAACCACCGCCGATGGAGTCGTGGTCGCCGACGACCCCGACTGGCTGGCGGCGTTGGTCGCCGGCGGCAGCTTCGGCGGGGCGCAGAAGTTCCGGGATGCCGTGCCCGACGCCGACCAGGCTTCAGTCGTCGGTTACGTGGACATCGCGGGGCTCGTCGAACGTTTCGGGGCCGACCTGGACGCCGGAGACCGGGCGTCGCTCGACTCCCTGTCGGCGCTGGGCTTCACAGCCACTTCGAGTGACGACACGACCAGCTTCCGGCTGCGCCTGCTGACTGACTAGCGCGCCATCGCTAAGGGCTAGTTCTAAGGGGAAGCCACACCGAGGGTAAGGCTTTCCCACGATGTCAGGGTGCGGTCGGACGAGGATGCTGGAGCCGTCCAGCCGTGGCGCCGGCAGGTCCACGGGCTCGCTTCGATCCGAATCCAGGTGACCTCGGATGAACAGACTCAAGCGAATGCGGTCGTCCCCGATCTCGTCATGCGGATGAAGGCAGCGGACTACTTCGCCAGCAAGGATCTGGTCCTCCAAGCTGCGCTCAGGGGCACCCTCCCCAAGTAGCACGCGCGGCGCCTGGTCGCAGCACCCGTAGGGTGCCAGGCGATGGGCATCCTCACGCTGCGCGGGACGGTCTGGGATCAACCGGGATCGGCCGTGGCCGCCCAGCAGGTCCTGGTCGGGGCCGAGGGCGTGATTCTCGCCGTCGAGAACTGCACCCCAAGCACGGTCGACGAGGTCGCTGACCCCTCGGTGATCGCGGGGGTCTGGGTAGGACCGGCGCTCATTGATGCCCACGTGCACCTGGCCTTTGGTAGCCCCGAGCTCCTGCTGACCAAGGCGGTCGGAGCGGTGCGTGATCTGGGGGCTCCTCTGGCGAGTGCGCAGGCGTGGCGGGCCGGGCCGCCGCACCCGGTCGTCGCGGTCACGGGCGAGCTCCTCACGGCCGCCGATGGCTACCCGATGAACGGCTGGGGGGCGGAGGGCTTCAGCTGGCCGGTCAGTGATCCAGGCGATGCGGCGGCCGCCGTACGTCGCCTCGTCGAGGCGGGGGCCGACCTGATCAAGCTCGCGCTGGAGCCTGCTGCCGCCCAACCCGTCCCCGATCTCGCCACCTGCCGAGCGGTGGTCGACACAGCACACGCAGCCGGGCTGGCCGTGACGTGCCACGCGCTGGCCACCGAGATGATCGTGCGCGGCCTGGACGCCGGGGTCGACGAGTTCTGCCATACCCCCACGGAGGTGTTGCCGGATGAGTTGGTCGATCGCCTCGCTGCGGCGGGCGTCACCGTCATTTCGACGATCCAGACCTTGATTGACGGCGGGGCCGGTGGCGCTGTCCTCGACAACGCTCGGACACTCGTGGCTGCAGGCGTCCCGCTCCTCTATGGGACCGATCTCGGGAACGCTGGCACCACGCCAGGTGTCTCGGTGACCGAGCTCGAGCAGCTGGCTGCTGCGGGGCTCGGCCGAACAGGCGCCCTTCACGCGGCGACCACTCAGGCTGCGAGGCTTCCGGGGCTCGCCGGCCGGGTCGACGTCGCCGTCCGGCCTGGGGCGCGTACGGTGCTCGTCGTGCTCGATGCCGACCCGCTCGTCGACCCCACTGCCTGGCACCGTCCGGTGGCCGTGGTCGCTGGGGGCCGCCTGATCGCAGGTTCGGCGCACTCCGGCCCAGTCTTGCCCCACGGCCACACCGGCACCCGATGAACCGCGCAAACGTGCGCACCGCTGCTGGCGTGGTGGCTGTCCTGCTCGCCGTCGGGCTGGTTGCCGGCGTCGTCTGGTGGTGGGTGGCCCCCCAACCGTTCTACCGCGTCGAGGCCGACGGCCTCTACTTCCTCGGGGACCAACCCCAGGAGTACGTCGCCGCGGATGGCTGGTTCGCCGTCATCACGGGTCTGATCGGGGTCTGCGCCGGAGTAGTCGTGTGGCTGAGGTGCCGCGCCACCGGCCAGGGAGCCGTGGTCGGGTTGTTCGCCGGGGGTCTCGCCGGAGCAGCGCTGGCGGCGGCGGTCGGCATGCTCCTTGGCTCGGCGGACCCCTTCGCGGCTCCAGTGGGCAGCATCAGCCAAGGCCCGCTCGAACTGCGCGCCTGGGGTGTCCTGCTGATCGAAGCGGGAGCCGCCTTGTCGGTCTGGCTGCTCCTCGACCTTCTGGTGCTCAGGGACGAGCCGGGCGACACTTTCGAGGTGCCCTCTGCGGCCGAGGACCGACCTGACTACGGTGCCATTCGTGACCTATGACGTAACACGCATCCGTGCGCAGTACCCCGCCCTGCAAGGCCCCACGGTCTACCTCGACGGGGCGGCCGGCACCCAGTCCCCGGTCGAGGTCATTGAAGCTATCGCCGACGCCTACCGGGTCGGCACCAGCAACGGCGGCGGCGTCTTCGCCTCCAGCCGTCGCGCCGACGACGCCACGGACGCAGCCCGGTCGGCAGTTGCCGACTTGGTGAACGGTGATCCCCACGGGGTCGTGCTCGGTCCCAACATGACGACGCTGACCTATCGCTTCGCCCGAACTCTGGCCGACGCGTGGTCTGAGGGCGACAACCTGGTCGTCTCCCGGCTCGATCACGACGCAAACGTTCGGCCGTGGGTGAAGATCGCCGAGCGCACCGGGGTGCAGGTGCGTTGGGCCGAGGCCGACCTCGACACAGGCGAGTTGCCGGCCGAGCAGTACGGCGCCCTGGTGGATGATCGGACCAGGCTCGTGGCCGTCACTGCGGCGAGCAACGTGCTCGGCACTCGCCCAGACGTACGTGCCATCACCGATCTCGCTCGGTCCCGCGGCGCATTGTCCTATGTCGACGGCGTGCACTCCGCTGCGCACGGAGTCACAGACATCCAGGCGTATGGTTGCGATTTTTTCGCCACCAGTGCCTACAAGTGGGTTGGTCCGCACGTGGGCTGCGTGATTGCCGACCCCGCGTTGCTGGAGGGCCTTCGCCCCGACAAGCTCGCCTCCTCTGGCGACGAGGTTCCTGGTCGGTTCGAGTGGGGCACGCCTTCCTATCCGAACTTCGCGGGAGTTGCGGCAGCCGTCGACCACCTGGCATCCCTCGATGACTCAGCGGTCGGGTCACGCCGGGAGCGGTTGGTCACCTCGCTGTCAGCAGCTGAGGAACACGAGCAGCGGCTGCTGGACGTCCTCCTCGGCGCACTCGGATCAGACCCGAAAGTGACGGTTTATGGCCATGCCAAGGATCGAACCTCGACGGTCTACTTCACCGTGGCAGGCGGCACACCTCAGGAGGTCGCGACTGTGTTGGCTGCCCACGACGTGAACGTGTGGGACGGCCACAACTACGCCTGGGAGATCACCGGAGCCCTGGGGATCCGCGACCAGGGGAGCGCTGTACGGGCGAGTCTCGACCACTACACCTCGGCCGACGACGTCGCTCGATTGCTCGAGGCACTCGACCGACTCACCTAGAACGGCTTAGCGACCGACTTGCGGTCCGCGCAGCAGAGTCAGCTCGCCGCTGCCGGAGTAGGACAGCTCGAAGTTCGGGGCCAGCTTCCGCGGCCGACCTAACCAGGTCTGCCAGCTGGAGTTGTGCCAAACCAGGCGCAGTCTGAGCCGTACGGCCGAGGCCGGGTTCGCGGTGCCATCGAGGAAGATCTGGGCCGGATCCAGGGTCGAAGACAGCATGAAATGTTCGTTGACCCGTCGCACCTCGAGCGGAACGGCATTGATTGACCCGGCCTCCTCGTCGACCGCCTCCAGGGTAATGATGACGTCGTCCAGGGTTGCCTTGTTGCTCCGGCCGGTGAGCTTCAGCCTTGCGGCGAACTCGACGGGCCGCGCTGTCGTGAACCCGGCCGAACTCGTGCGTCGACCGTTTAGTCGTCTGAGCAAGGCGCCCTTCGCCAGGCTGTCTGGCAGCCGCCGGGCGCGCCTGAAGCCGAGTCGGGTGACCTTCAAGTTCACCGACTGGATCGTCGTCCGGTGCTCCCGCATCTCGACCACTTGCTCGAGAACCGAACGCCAGTCCTCGAGGAAGGCTCGGTAGTCGTGCCGCTCGGCATGCTCGAAGGCGCCACGGCTCAACTCCGCAGCCATGTCCGGGTTACGAATCATCCGCACCACATGGTCGGCGATCGCCTGCACATCACCCGCCTCGGCCAGGAAGCCATTCACGCCGTCGGTGATCTGCTCTCGGAGTCCATACTTCACGTCGTAGCTGATGACCGGGCAGCCCTGGCTCATCGCCTCCAGCGAGGCGAGCGGGTAGCCCTCAAACCTACTCGTCATCAGCATGCCAGTCGCAGTCCAGAGCGCCTTGCGGGCTTGTGGGTCAAACCCGCGTAGGCGCACCGACTCCTGGACACCGTGGTTCTTGATCTCCCCCGCCAAGAACGGGTGCAGGGTTCCGTCACCATAGATGTCGAGCGTCGCGTCCGGCTCCTCTTTCACCACGAGAGCGAACGCCCGAATCGCGTCCTCGAGTCGCTTCTGGAACTCGAGGCGGGCAAGGATGACGAAGCCTTTCGGATCCCGGGCTGGGAGCGGGCTCGGCGGGGGCGGTGTCTCGACCGGGTTGGGGACGACGAACAGGTTTTCGGTCGCACCGAACCGCGCGGCCAGGTCTTCGCCTTGCCGACTAGTCAAGGTGACCAAGGCGTCGAGTTGCGGCACAAAGGTGAACAACGGGCGATACGTGCTGGTTATAGCTGAACTCCAGCTGTATGGGCTCCGCACATGCACGTTGTGCACCAGATGAATGATGTGCAACCGCTCGTCGCGCATGGGCATGATGTTGGCGATCGCATAACGGCTGTCGCAGAACAGAAAGGTCCGCCGATTGGGCTCCAGAAAGTTCAGGACCCACTGCCTGCGCCAACCCTGCTGCGTCGGCCAGCGGCCCACCGGTTCGCCGTTGCTGTTGATCAGGTAGACGTCGGTGATCGTCGATCGCTCGTTCGGTTCTCCCGCCGGGACCCGCAAGAACACTGAACCGTCGGCTCTGTGGTAGTCGAGCAGGGCCACGTTGTCACTGGAGCGCTTCGCGTACTGGGTCTTGTAGACGGTCCCGTCTGGATGCCTGATGGACACTTTCTCAAGCCCACGAACGACCGGCAATACGTCTCCGCTGGGCGGCAGGTGGTCGACGGTGTTATCGCGGTACCACTCGAAAACGTTGAACAAGGGCATTCCACGGGGCAACTGGCCGCTCTCGTACAGCGCTTCCCGCATCTTCGGATACTTGGGGCTGTCGTCTAAGGCTAGGAGCACCGGTTCAGCTGTCGAGTGCTGCGCGAACAGCCTGTTTCGCATCAGCAGCGCCTTGGTCTGCCCCCCAGACCCGGGGTGGATCCGTCCGCTGATCGAGAGGTACTGCCCCTCTGGGAACTCGATTTCCGACATGTCCTCAGACTAACGATCTGTGGGGGCGGGCCCTCAGCGTGGTCGAGCGACTGCGAACACGGTTGCCAGCGTCAGCCGGACCAGGGCTTCCGGCTCGAGCTCGACGTCGAGACCCCGACGGCCGCCAGAGACGTACACAGTCGAAAAGCCCAGGGCCGAAGAGTCGACGACGGTGGGCAAGGAGCGGCGCTGTCCGAGCGGGCTAATTCCGCCTCGGACATAGCCGCTGCTGCGCTCGGCTGTTGCGGGATCGGCCATCTCCGACCGTTTGCCACCGACAGCGCTCGCCAACGCCTTCAGGTCCAGCTGGCCGTCCACCGGGACGACTGCGACGATCAGCCGACCGTCTACGGCGGCCACTAGCGTTTTGAAGACCCGCGCGGGTTCGACGCCGAGAGCGGTCGCCGCCTCGAGGCCGTAGGACGGCGCGGTCGCGTCGTGCACGTAGGTATGCGGAGTGAAGGAGACCCCAGCCTTCACGAGCGCCACGATGGCTGGTGTTCCGACTCGAGGAGCCTCAGGCTTAGGCATCGAAGTCGGCGCTTGGGTCAGTTCGAGGAGTAGGGCTGGCGAGTGAACTCAACCCCGGGGAGTGAGGGGAGCCGCCGCAGCACGGAGTCCTCGTGGCGCAGCAGCGCAAGTTCCAGTCGGAGCCGATCGCTGGTCGTTGGGGCTGCCAGCACAGCCTGCTTGTCCGGAAGGTCCAAGACCATGGCAGCACCGATCAGATAGGACAAGACCAAGGAGTCGTCGGGAAGTCCTCCGCCGTCGTCCTCCTGTCCTTGAGTCGCGAGCAGCGCTGCGCGGTAGGACAGGAAGGCCGCGCCGACGGAGGGGGCCAGCACGTCGACGTCCTCGCCGTTCGGTTCGTCCAGCCACTCGACGTCCGCCTGCAGATAGGGCAGCGAGTCGTCGACGGCCAGGAGCCGGAACCTGTTCGCTCCGACGGAGACCACGTCGTAGCGACCATCGGGATAGGCCTCGACGCCCCGCAGCTGCGCCGTACACCCGATCTCGTGCAGGGCCTGGATCCCGTCGGCGCCCACTTCGCGTCCCTCACGGATCGCCACGACCCCAAAGATCTGGTCGTCGTCTTCCGGTTCCTCGAGCAAGGTGCGCACGAGCAGCCGATAGCGCTCCTCGAAGATGTGCAGGGGGAGGAGCAGGCCGGGATACAGCACGCTGCCCAGGGGGAACAGCGGGATTCGGTCGGCCACGGCCCCGAGCCTAGGGGTCAGCGCTCTGCGCAGCCGCGCGACGACCAGGAGTCCTTGCCTAGACTGGGACCATGATCCGGCGCATCGACCTTCGCGATGCGGACCTCGACGACCTCGACCTCCGCTTGGTCGTACCGCGGGCCGCTCTCGACGTGGAAGCAGCCCTCGATGTCGTCCGACCGATCTGCGCAGAGGTCCGCGAGCGAGGCGAAGCGGCATTGATGGATCTCAGCGAGCGACTCGACCGCGTCCGTCCGCTTTCCCTGCGGGTCCCGGGCGCGGCGCTGGCCGACGCGTTGGCCGCCCTTGACCCCGACGTCCGGACAGCGCTGGAAGAGTCAATCCGTCGCGCCCGTTTGGTGCACTCCGACCAACGACGCACCGACACCACGACCCAGGTCACGCGCGGGGGGACGGTCTCTGAGCGCTGGGTGCCGGTCGACCGCGTCGGGCTGTACGTCCCTGGCGGCCTCGCGGTCTATCCCAGCAGCGTGGTCATGAATGTCGTGCCCGCGCAGGTTGCCGGCGTCCCGTCCTTCGCCGTCGCGTCGCCCCCGCAGCGTGATTTCGGCGGATGGCCGCATCCCACGATCCTCGCCGCCTGCGCGCTTTTGGGGGTCGAGGAGGTCTATGCCGTGGGTGGTGCGCAGGCTGTGGCGATGTTCGCCTACGGCGCCGGTGAATGCCGTCCCGCCGTGCTCGTGACCGGCCCCGGCAACGTCTATGTCGCCGCAGCCAAGCGGCTCCTCAAGGGCGTGATCGGCATCGACTCCGAGGCCGGGCCAACCGAGATCGCCGTACTCGCCGACGACTCAGCCCAAGCCCCGCACGTCGCGGCAGATCTGATCAGCCAGGCCGAGCACGACCCACTGGCTGCCGCCGTCCTCGTCACCGACAGCGAGGAACTCGCTTCGGCGGTTGAGCTCGAGCTCGTGGTCCAGGTCGCGGCGACCAAGCATGTCGAGCGCATCACGACAGCCTTGTCCGGTCAGCAGTCGGCGATCGTCCTGGTCGACGACGTCGAGGCGGGTTTACGGGTGGTGAACGGCTACGCCGCCGAGCACCTGGAGATCCAGACCCGTGACGCCGCCGCCGTGGCGGCTCGGGTTCGCAACGCCGGCGCGGTTTTCGTTGGGGCCTTCTCCCCGGTGTCGCTCGGCGACTACAGCGCGGGGTCCAATCACGTGCTTCCCACCGGCGGTTGTGCCTGCCACAGCAGCGGATTGTCCGTCCAGACGTTCCTCCGCGGCATCCACCTCGTGGACTATGACTCCGTGGCACTTCAGGAAGTCGCATCCCAGGTGGTCGCCCTCGCCAACGCCGAGGACTTGCCTGCACACGGGGCTGCCGTCACTGTGCGATTTCCTCAGGCCTAGCAAGGCTTTCTCGGGTCGGTAGGACCTCAGTCGTCGAAGACCTGGCGGGTGTAGTCGTTGGCGAACACCCGGTGGGGGTCGACACGCTCCCGCACTGCCAGCCAGTCCGCCCATCGCGGGTAGAGCCCCGCGAGATCGGTTGCTGTCCGCGTGTGAAGCTTCCCCCAGTGGGGACGGCCGAGGTAGTTCGTCATCAAGGCCTCGACGTCTGCGAAGTACGGATCCTTCTCGATCCGTTCGAACACGTGACACGAGATGTAGCACGTGTCACGTCCGTGAGAGGTCGACAACCACACCTCATCGGCCGGAGCGACCCGCACCTCGATCGGGAAAGAGATCAGCCAGTCGGAGGCGTCGACGAGGGCCTTGAGTTCCCTCAGGGCAGCGACCGCCGCGGAGCGCGGAACGGCGTACTCCATCTCATAGAAGCGCACCCGACGCGGGGTGGCGAAGACGTCTACCGAACGCGCGGAGTACTCGCGCGCGGACAGTGCGCGCGCCGCGACTCTGTTGACGTAGGGCACGGCTCGAGGCGCGGCTCGACCGAACCGGTTGAGCGCTCCGAACACGGTGTTTGAGAGAAACTCGTCGTCCCACCACTGACGGATGCCGGACAAGGGCTCGGCTGGCCCCGAGCTGCGGTTGTTGCGCTTCACCTGGCAGCACTCGGTGTGCGGGAACCAGTAGAACTCCCAGTGCTCGTTCTCGGCACAGAAGACGTCGAAGGAGTCGAGGACATCGTCCCAGGTCATCGGCTCCTCGCGCGCGTGCAAGATAAATGAGGGTTCGGTCTGCAAGGTCACCGCCGTGACAATCCCGAGCGCTCCTACGGACACTCGCGCGGCCTCGAACAGGTCCTCACCGGGACCACACGTGGTGACTGACCCATCGGCTAGGACGATCTCCAGCCCACGAACGAAGGTGGAGAGTCCCGCTGAGTCGCGGCCGGTTCCATGCGTCGAGGTGGAGATCGCTCCCACGACCGTCTGCATGTTGATGTCGCCCAGGTTCGTCAGCGCGAGGCCGTGACTGTCCAGCGCGTCGGAGAGCGCGTGGAGTGGCATGCCGTGCTCGACGGTCACCAGCCCGGTGGCCGGATCAACGCAGCGAATACTGGTCATGCCTTCAGGACGTACGTGCGTCCCGGTGGTCGCGGCCGCTGCAGTGAAGGAGTGGCCGGACCCCACAGCCTTGACCTGCCGCCCCGCTCGGACCGCGCTCCTCACCGCATCGACGACCTCGTCGACCGACCTCGGTGTGACCACCACAGCTGGGGTGGCTTGCTGGTTGCCTGCCCAGTTCTTCCAACGGGTCACTCGACCACCTCGGTCGGTGAAGGCACCAGTCGTTTGCCCGCGGCCAGGGCGACCGCCGCAGCCGCGACCCCGCAGGCAACCGCGATGAGATAGGCGGGGCGGGCTCCGGCCGCATCGACCAAGGCTCCGGACAGGGCTGCGCTGATCGAGATCCCGAGGGCGATCCCCGTCGAGAGCCAGGTCAGGGATTCGGTGAGCCGCTCGGTCGGTGCGAGCTCCTCCACGAGGGCGAAGCTGACGATCAGGGTGGGCGCGATGGCCAGGCCACACACGACGGCGGCCACGCCGAGCACGGCTAGCGAGCCAGCGGCTAGGACGAACAGGGGAGTGAGTACGGCCATCCCGACGGAGCCGATGACGATCTGGCGGTTGAGGGGGAGTGCCGGTCGCTTCCAGCCGTAGGTCAAACCGGCCATCAGGCTACCCAGGGCATAGAGGCCCAGCAGCACGCCGGCGATCGGCAGCCGATCAAGTTCATCAGCCCGGGCGATCGTCACAACCTCGACGCAGCCGAAGATGCCCCCGAGGAAGAACATGATGAGCAGCAACACTCGAAGCCAGCTTTCTCGCAGAGCCGAGCCGCTTTTGCCGGCCGCTCCTGCTACGGGCGCTGGTTCGCTTCGGCGCTGGGCCAGAAACAGCAGACCTCCGAACAGTCCGATGGCCGCCACCCCGAGAAGGGCCTCCTGCGGGCCGTACCGCACCGCGAAGATCGCGACCGCCGGTGGCCCGAGAACGTAGATGATTTCGTCGACGACGGACTCCCAGGAGTACGCCGTGCGAAGCGTCGGCCCCCCGTCAAGTCCCGCCGACCATCGCGAGCGCACCAGAGACCCGATGGTCGGCTCGAAGCCGACGAAGATCGCAGCGACGAAAAGCGTCCACGCCGGCGCGCGACGGTCGGCCAGCACCACGATCGAGGCCAGCCCGGCGGCACACAGCACGAGCTGGGGAGTGGATACCCGACGTTGTCCGTAACGATCCACCAGGCGGGAGAGCTGGGGGCTGATGAGCGCGAAGGAGAGCCCCGCAATGGCAGCGACCGCTCCGGCAAGCGCGTAGGACCCAGACTCGGCCTCCACGACCAGCACGATCCCGATGCCGACCATCGCGATGGGAAGGCGGGCGATCGCCCCGGTCAGGCTAAAGGCCACCGACCCCTGGTGCCGAAAGAGCTCGGCGTAGGGGTTCGGCACCCGGCCAATCTACGCAGGATCAATCAGGGCAACGCGCGTCTGAAGCCCGGGTGCGGGAAGATCGTGGGGTGACTGCCGGACCGTACGACGCTCTCCTGCTCGTCTCCTTCGGCGGACCGGAAGGTCCAGCCGACGTACTCCCGTTCCTGGAGAACGTCACACGGGGTCGGGGGATCCCGCCGGAGCGGCTGCTTCAGGTAGGTGCCCACTACGACCACTTCGGTGGCGTCAGTCCCATCAACGGCCAAAACCGTGCCCTGCTGGCGGCCATCGAGGATGACCTGGCAGCCCACGCCGTCGACCTGCCGGTCTATTGGGGGAACCGCAACTGGGACCCCTACCTCGCCGAGACGCTCGCTGCAATGGCCGCGGACGGAGTACGGCGAGCGGCCTGCTTCGTCACGTCGGCATTTTCGTCGTACTCCGGGTGCCGGCAGTACCGCGAGAACCTGGCTGACGCTGGGCAGGAGCTGGGGGAGCGAGCGCCGAGACTGGACAAGTTACGCACCTACTTCGATCACCCAGGGTTCATCGAACCGTTCATCGACTCGACGCTCGAGGCCCTGAGTCGCTTGCCGATGGCAGCCCAGGCCAGTGCCCCGCTCGTGTTCACGACGCATTCGATTCCGATGGGTCAGGCCGACAGCAGTGGGCCTATGGGGGGTGCGTACGTCGCTCAGCACCTTGCGGCCTGCACCTTGGTCGCCGACGCGGTGGCCTTGCGGACCTCTCACGCGGACCGACGCTGGGACTTGGTCTTCCAGTCCCGGTCGGGACCGCCGACCCAGCCTTGGCTCGAGCCCGATGTCGGGGACCACCTCGAGATGCTGGCATCAGAGGGCGCTCCCGGGGCCGTGCTGGTCCCCATCGGCTTCGTCTCCGACCACGTCGAGGTGCTGTGGGACCTGGACAACCAGGCAAGCGAACAGGCTGCGGCAGTCGACCTCCCGATCACCCGCGCCGCCACGCCCGGCACTGATCCGAGGTTCGTCGCGATGGTCCGTGCACTCGTTCTTGAACGTGCCGAAGCAGAACCACGCAAGTCGCTCTCGCCCCTAGGTCCGACGTGGGACACCTGCCGCTCAGGTTGTTGTCCGAACCCGCGCGGTGCCCGACCCGCGGTGTCGCAGGAACCCGGATGACCGTGCCCCCGGCGCAGGACCTGCTCGACCTCGCTCTTTCGGCAGCCCGTGAGGCCGGTGACCTGCTCTTGGAGCGCCGGCGAGGGGCGCTGACCTTCACGACCAAGTCGACACCGACTGACGTGGTGACCGAGGCGGACATCGCTGCCGAGATGCTTCTGGTGAGCCGGATCACCGCCGAGCGCCCGCACGACGGCCTACTCGGGGAGGAAGGGGCTGCTCGCCGAGGCAGCAGCGGCTTGCGCTGGGTGATCGACCCCCTCGACGGCACCGTCAACTACCTGTATGACATCTCGGACTGGTCGGTCTCGGTCGCCGTCGAGGATGGAAATGGCACCGTGGTCGGGGTGGTTCACGCGCCAGCGGCGGGCGAGACGTTCTGGGCGGTCCGTGGCGAGGGGGCCTTTCGAGACGGTGCGCCCATCCACGCCTCGGCGTGCGCTGACCTGGAAATGTCCCTGCTCTGCACCGGCTTCTCCTACGACCCCCGAAGGCGGACCACCCAAGCGCGCTGGGTCGCAGAGGTGATTCCGGTCGTCCGCGACATCCGCCGGTTCGGTTCAGCGGCCTTGGACCTCAGCCGAGTGGCGTGTGGCCGAGTTGATGCTTTCGTCGAGCAGGGTCTCGCGCCCTGGGACGGTGCTGCCGGCGGGCTGATCGCCGCCGAGGCTGGCGCCGTCGTATCGGGGCTGAGGGGCCTACCCGCGGGAGCGCCGTTGTTCGTGGCGTCGGCTCCGGCATTGTGGCCGGCTCTGCACGACCTGCTCGTCAAAGTCCGCGCAGATGACGATCCCCTCGCGACCGTGGAGACCTCATGACGATCCAGTCCGACCACAGCAAGGCTGTTTTGGTGACGGGGTGTTCATCGGGGATCGGCCGCGCAGCGGCGTTGGCCCTGCACGCTGCCGGGCATCCGGTCTATGCGAGCGCTCGGCGTCCTGAGACCTTGGCAGAACTCGCCGATCAAGGACTGGTCGTCCTGGCCATCGACGTCACCGACGAGGCGTCCATGTCGGCAGCTGTCCAGCGGGTGGTCGCTGATCACGGCGCGGTAGGCATCTTGGTGAACAACGCCGGCTACGCCCTGCAATCCACGATCGAGGAAGCCTCGATGGAGGATGTCCGCCGGCAGTTCGACACCAATGTCTTCGGTCTGAGCCGGCTCATCCAACTCGTGTTGCCGGGCATGCGACAACAGGGCTGGGGGCGCATCGTCAACGTAGGCTCGATGGGAGGTCGCTTCACGTTCCCGGGAGGCGGCTTCTATCACGCGAGCAAGCACGCGGTCGAAGCCATCAGCGACGCCTTACGGCTCGAGGTTGCGCCGTTCGGGGTGAAGGTGGCGCTCGTCCAGCCCGGCCCGGTACAAACGGCCTTTGGGGATGCGGCGCTGGACACCCTCGACGTCCCCCTCGAAGGGCCGTACGCCCAGTTCAATGCCGAGCTGGCTGCGCGCTACGCCCAGGCCTACGGCGACAACGCGGCGAAGCGCAACGTGACGCCTGAAGACGTCGCGAAGACCATCGTGGCCGCGACCGGAGATCACCCACGCTCCCGCTATGCCGTAGGCACCGTCGCCAAGGTGCTCATCACGACCCGCCGGGTCACTCCGGATGTTGTCTGGGACGCCATGATTCGTCGGACGTGGCCAACGCCGCACTGACGACTGACGGACATCGGCAGCCCAAGGGTTCAGAACGGCGGGGTGTGTTCGGGTCTGGGTGGGCCGGGTGGTTCGGGGCCTTCGCGGCTGTTGACGCGAAAGTCCCTCCTCATCGGACCAAGAGGTGAGTACGTGGTCGCAGGCCTCGGTCAGGGCCAGAATGAACTCGACCTCGGATCCCATGTTGAAGTCGGCGGGCTCTGAGGTGTCCCAGTCCTCGGTGGTCAGCTGGGACTGGATGCAGTCCCAGGAGGCTTCCCAGTCCAGGTCAGTGAGGTCACACGTGCTCGCCTCGGGGCACGCGTCCCGAAGGTCAGAGCGCGGTGCGAATATGTGACTGATTCAAGACCTGGGCACCGACAGAACGCAAGGGATTGAGGACACGAATCCTCAATAACCCCAACGATTTCACTCACAGCCGAACTTGCTAGCCGGCTAGCTCAAACGACGGAGCCCGGCGCGGTAGAGCGGGCCGTTGGCGACGTACTGCTCAACCGAAGAGTCGAAAGCGCCCGGCTCCACTGCGTCGAGTCGGATCCGGGCGGGAACCCCAAGGGCCATGGCTCTGGACGGCACCTCAGTGCCGGGGGACACGACCGCGCCGGCGGCCACCAGGGAGCCGGTTCGTACCACCACTCGGTGGAGCACGACCGAGCCCGATCCGATCAAGCAGTCGTCTTCTACCGTGCAGCCTTCTAGGTGGGCGCGGTGGCCGACGACGCAACGTGCCCCAATCACGGTGGGGAGGGTGGCCGTGCAGTGGATGACGGCACCATCCTGGATCGACGTACATTCACCGACGGTGATCTCGCCGTGGTCGCCCCTGATCACGGCGGTTGGCCACACTGTCGCGCCTGCGCCGACGGTGACCCTTCCGATGATCACCGCATCGGGGTGGACCCAGGCGTCGGCGTGGATGTCAGGCACAAGATCACCCAGGGCATACACCGGCATGTCGTCAGTTCCCCTCGAGTGTTCGGCTGATGGTGGTCCTGTGGACACCTCCTGGCCCGTTTCCGGACCCAGATGTGACCTATCTGTTGACAGTTCCAGCGTGCCACTCGGCCATTCGGCGCGACGTAGGGGGCGGGGTAGGGCACAATCCCCGTCCCAACGCAGTTTCTTTGCGGTGGGGCGCCGGGCATACCTGAGCCTCCGCGAACGTTGTGCCGCCGGCACGACTCGTACGGCCAGCACCATGCTCGACAAAAGGCTCAAGAGCACGAATCAGATCGCGACCATGACGATACGAAACGACTGACAGTCCGGAGGACCCGGTGGCGACCGACTACGACACCCCGCGCAAGACCGACGACGAGCTCAACGAGGACAGCCTCGAGGAGTTGAAGGCCCGCCGTGCCGACGCGAGCTCTGGCGTCGTCGACGTGGACGAGACCGAGCTGGCCGAGAACCTCGAGTTGCCCGGAGCCGACCTCTCCAACGAAGAGTTGACGGTTCGGGTGCTCCCGCGCCAAGCCGATGAGTTCACCTGCTCGCGCTGTTTCCTCGTCCACCACCGAAGCCAGCTCGCCACTCAGAAGAGCGGCGTCTACGTCTGCAAGGAGTGCGCAGCCTGACGCAGGGCAGGATGGGGCGCATGGCGCGACTTCGTGGCACTCGCAACAAGTCCGCCGATCTGGTCGGGGGCGGCTCGACGGAGCCCGATGGGGCTGACGTTGCTGACTTGCTCGGTCGGTTCACCTCCTCGACCGAAGATGGCGTACCCGGTGGGGCCGAGGACAGGTTCGCCCTGTTGTGGGCCCAGTTGGCGGCTGCACTGCTGCGTTCCGCGCGTACGGCAGGCGCCGGCGCAGTCACGAGCGGTCGTTGGATGGCAGACCAGCTCATCTCGGCTGCTCCCCACTTGCCCGTACGCGACCTGCCGACCTTGCGGTCCCACCACCGCGGTCTCGAGGGCGAGGCGTTGGCCGAGTCGCTCGTCCGCAACGCCATCCGGTCGACCTCGGCTGTCGGGGTGGCTGGCGGCGCACTCTCGGCGGTGAAGTGGTTCGCCCCCTTCACCTTGATCACGATCCCGATCCAGATCGCGGTGGAGGCGTTGGCGGTGGCCGCCATCGAGGTCAAGCTCGTCGGAGAACTGCATGAGGTGTACGGATCCCCCGTGCGCGGAACGCCGACCCAGCGCGGCCTGGCGTACTCCACGGCCTGGGCCAACCGACGCGGCATCACCTCACTCGACCCCAAGGCGCTCCCGGTAGGGCTTGGGATGGTCGCTCGACAGCGCATTCAGCGTCGGCTGCTGGTCAGTGTCGGTCGGGGAACGGGAACGGTTGCTCCGATGATGCTCGGCGCTGCCTATGGCGGTTGGGTCAACCACCGGACGACCCAGAGCCTGGCGGATGCGTTGCGCTCGGACCTGCGGCGGGGCCGGCCGTTGACCGGCGGTTTGGCCGGCCGAGTGGTCCAAAGCGTTCTAGCCGCCGACACCGACTGAGCGGGCGCCAACCGGAGGGCTACGCTCACTCTTTGCAGGGTTCGTGTGCTGAGTCCCCTCAGCCGGTGGCATGGAGGCGACAGTGGCGGGCTCAGGCAAGGGCAACGGAGTGGTTTTCGCCATGGTGGCCGTGGTGTCGGCTGGAACGGCAAAACGGGTCACCGAGGTGATCTGGACCGCATCAACAGGCCGTGAGGCGCCCGGCCAGGTCGACAGCCCTGACGAGGATTTGCGCGAGGCGATCGCCTTTGCCCTGCTCAGCGGGGCTGCGGCAGGGGTGATCCGGATGTTGCTCAGTCGGCAGACCCGGCGTTTCCTCGGCGTCTGACCGCGCGGTGTTTAGGTGTTGAGCGTCTTGGCTTGGGTCAAGGCCGCGACCAAGTCAGCGGGTCGAGAGGTCGACACATACCAATAGGGCGCGGGATCGGTCGGGTCCTCGACGTCGACCTTGACCGCGGTCGGAACCCAGCTTCGCAAGTAGATGAACGCCCGGCCGTCGGCTCCGGTCCCACGCAGGATTCGAGCCGCTTCAGCGTCCAAGGGGCGCGCAGTGCCCAGGTCGGACAACGGCAGGCTGGCACGTCCGACAACTAGCGCATCCGCGGTCACCTCGACGCGGCCTGCGGCCGACCTGAGTCCAGCAACCAGGGCGGTGCCCCCCACCAGGAGCAGCGGAAGGCCGACCCAGGGACCAAGAGTCCCGCCCATGGCGAGGCAAAACGCCAGCCACACCCCGAAAACTCCCAGCCATGCGCCTACCGGGACACCCATCCGCTCGGCGTAGGTCGTGACCGGCTCCGGGGTGCGGTCCGGTCCAGTACTCATGGCTCAAGGATCGCATCGATGACTCACTAGGGGTACGCGGGTCCGTGTCGCCAGCGGTCGTCGCGGACGCCGACCCGCACTAAAGTCATCCGAGATGTCGTCCCTGTCGCCCACCGCACCGCCACCAGGGGTCACCCTGCCCGCGCGGCATCCGGATGCGCCTGCTGCGGGGAATCCCCTCGGTCCGCACTACCTGAGATGTTTCGGTTGCGGCCCTGAGCACCCGACCGGTCTGCACCTGCGGGTCATCGCTGGCGAGGGTTTGACCCTGCGCTCCACGTTCCAGGTCACCGAGCATCACCAGGGAGCCCCGGGCCTCGCCCACGGTGGGCTCCTGTCAACGGCCTTCGATGAGTCCCTGGGCGCCCTCAACTGGCTCACGCATACCCCTGCGGTGACCGCCCGGCTGGAAACCGACTTCCGCCGCCCGGTCCCGGTCGGTTCGACCCTGCACATCGATGCCGAGATCACCGGAGTGCAGGGCCGCAAGATCTGGACCGCAGCCACGGGTCGCCTCGAAGGCTGGGACGGCCCGGTTGCGGTCAACGCCGCGGCCCTGTTCATCGAGGTAGGGCTTGAGCACTTCCGTTCTCACGGGCGATCCTCAGATGTCGAGGCGGCGATCGCTGAGGCAGCCGTCCGGCAGACCGTACGCACCTTTGAGGTGAACCCGTGAGTGACGTTGATGTCCTGATCGTTCGCCTGGACCCAGGTCTTCCAATGCCCGAGTACGCCTGGCCGGGGGACGCGGGCGTGGACCTGCGGACCACCGTGGACGTCGTCCTTGCACCAGGTGAGAGGGCGCTGTTGCCGACGGGGTTGGCCCTAGCACTGCCCGAGGGCTACGCGGCCTTCGTACACCCGCGGTCCGGTCTGGCTGTGCGCCACGGTGTCAGCCTGGTCAACGCGCCTGGGACCGTCGATGCGGGCTACCGAGGGGAGATCCAGGTCTCGGTGATCAATCTCGATCCTCGGGAAGCGGTCGGTTTCGCTCGCGGAGACCGGATCGCGCAGCTAGTGGTTCAGCGCGTCGAGCGGGCGCGCTTCCACGAAGTCGAGAGACTGCCTGGGTCAGCGCGAGCTGACGGCGGGTTCGGATCCACGGGTGGTCATTCGGCTGCCCCATCGCCAGGGGAGGCGTGAGAAGTGCCGTTGTTCCGGCGCAAGGAGAGCAAGGAATCGGTTCCCGCGGACGACGAGAGCGCCAGGGGAGCGACGGAAAACGAGGTCGAGGCGCCGACAGCGGACGACGACCTGGTTGGCGAGCCCGATTTCGAGGCCGAGACCACGGCAGAACCGCCGCCCCTGGCTGGACCTTGGGACGTGCAGGACCCGCCGCAGGACGACCTGCCCCGGTTGGACTTGGGCGGACTTCAGGTGCCGGGCTTCCCGGGGATGGAGTTGCGCCTGGAGATGGACACGGCCACCGAACGGGTCATCGCGGCGACGGCGGTCGCCCACGGCGGCCAGCTACAGATCCAGGCCTTCGCAGCCCCCCGCCGAGGCGGGATCTGGAGCGAGGTTCGGGCCGAGATCGTCGAGGGCGTGGGTTCTGCAGGCGGGACCATCAAGGAGTCCTCGGGTCGCTTCGGGGTCGAGCTCGTCGGGCAGGTCCCGGCGGTGGAGGCGCCCGAATCACTTCAGCCAGCTCGCTTCGTCGGTGTTGACGGCCCTCGCTGGTTCCTCCGGGGGGTCTTCACCGGCGCAGCCGTGACGGCCGGCGAGTCGGCGGACCTTCTGGAGCAGGTCTTCGCCGGGACCCTCGTCGTTCGCGGTGACCTGGCCATGGCGCCGCGTGACCTGCTGACCTTGACGATGCCCGCCCAGGGGGCGCCAGCCGCGCCGGAGGCGTCCGAGGACCCAGGCAGGCCACCCCTGCCCCCCCTGCGTAGGGGACCGGAGATTACCGAGATTCGCTAGTCCGAAGCCGAGGAGAGTGGGTGGGCTCGGGCTCCTGCGCTGGGCTGCGCGACGAAGGCATGCGGGGTCGCGAAGCCGGCCTGTTCAAAGGCGTGTGACACGGCTTCGGTGACGGCGTCGACGCGATCCGCTGGCACCAGGGACACCGTGCAGCCGCCGAACCCGCCGCC
>JANPBY010000187.1:0-1757 GCA_031430645.1 Actinomycetes bacterium | reverse complement strand
ATCAGATTCGACTGGAACCGGGCGCGGGCCTTCCTCGTCACAGCTGAAGAGGGCTCCCTGTCCGCCGCGGCGCGGGCATTGGGAATGGCGCAGCCCACTCTGGGCAGGCAGGTAGATGCGCTTGAAGAAGAACTTGGCGTTGTTCTGTTCGAGCGTGTCGGGCGGGGGCTGACACTGACACCAAACGGGCTGGAACTGCTAGACCATGTCCGCGCCATGGGCGAGGCGGCCAATCGAATGGCGCTGTCGGCGGCCGGTCAGTCCCAGTCCATCGAAGGAAAAGTTGTCATAGCGGCAAGCGATGTCTACGCAGCTTTTCTTCTGCCGCCCATTCTTGCCAAGTTGAGACAGGCCCAGCCCGGCATCGAGGTCGAGATCGTCGTTTCCACCAAAGCCAGCGATCTGTTGCGGCGTGAAGCAGACATCGCCATCCGCAACTTCCGCCCGTCTGAACCGGATCTGGTTGCGCGAAAGATCCGCGACGTTCCGGCCCGGCTTTATGCAACGCCCGCATATCTTGACAGCCTCAACAATCCCCAGCTGCCCTATGACTTGCGGCAAGCCGCTTTCATCAGCATCGATGGCTCGGGCATGTTCCTGAAGGGGTTGAACGCGATGGGCTTCCATCTGACGGAGCGCAACTTTCCGATTTTGACCGAGAATTATCTCGTCATGTGGGAACTGGTGAAGCATGGCCTTGGCATCGGGATTCTTGACGGCGCGATCGGCGATGCCGAGCCAAAGGTTACGCGGGTTCTGCCAGACCTTGCACCGCTGATGTTTCCGATCTGGCTGGTTGCGCACCGGGAACTCAACACCAGCCGGCGTATCCGGTTGGTGTTCGACTTGCTGGCAAAGGAACTGGCTTGAACATAAGTCGACTAATTGGCCTGCAGCATCTGCCCGCGACGGCGCTTCTTATGCCGTACCTGACGTGTCCCAATTCGATGTGCGGGCATGAAACAGCTATCCAACAACGCGGTAGCCGCGGCCTTTCATGCAGTCCACCACGATCGCTTCGCGCTTGTCCTTCGATTTGGACACACCCCCGACGAGGCCAATAAGAGCGCCGCCGACCAGTCCCTCAACGGCAGTTCCACTCTCGTCGTGGTCAGCAATCGCGGCACCAAGCAGACTGCCCGCCGCAGCCGAGCCCATGGTATCCTGATCAAGCTGATGTTGCCCCCGCGCCAGACTTTGGCAGGCTTGAAGATCGGATTGGAACGATGCGCTTGGGGCACCATCGAGGATCGGTTGGTAGCTGGCACCGATATCAGCGCAGGCAGACAGGATGACCATGGGGCAAAGGGCCAGAATATATAGGCTTTTCATTTTCGTCTGTGCTTTCTTCAAGTATGAAATCATGTGACCTTGGTGCGGTGCTTGACCGATCTGACGGCGACAGGACTGAACCTCACCAGTCGCGGCGGGGTCATGCCGCGACAGGGGCCCCGAACACACCACCCGCCTGCCTTCGGATGAACCACTCGGCGACAGCAAGGTTCAGAACCCATGAAGCCCCCATTAGCAGCGCCCTTGGCAGTTCCCCCGGCAGGCCGACAGTCAGGATCCATGGCAGTTGTGTAACGGCTTGGGTCCCCGCCCCCAGACCAATGGCATAGGCCCGCATCATCCAGGCGCGATGCTGGGCCACGTCGCGGCGCAAGATGGCGGCGATCCCCAGAACCATGGTCAGAACCATGGCCGCACCAAAGAACAGCCGGAAGAAATAGAGCAGCAGGCCGTCGTTCGGACCG
>JANPBY010000186.1:0-12474 GCA_031430645.1 Actinomycetes bacterium | reverse complement strand
AGCCGGAAGAGGTTGTCGCCGTACTCCGTCCAGCGGCCCGACAGCTCGTACGGTTCGCGCGGAAGCAACGCAGGGAAGTGCACCTCCTGGAAGCCAGCCGCATCCATCTCTTCGCGGACCACACGCTCCACGTTGCGATAGACCAGGTAGCCCAGCGGCAACCACGAATAGATGCCGGGCGCCGCGCGGCGCACATAGCCCGCGCGCACGAGCAGTCGGTGACTGGGGACCTCCGCGTCGGCCGGGTCCTCACGCAGGGTGCGCAGGAACAGCGTCGACATCCGCAAGATCAAGGGGTTCTCCTCGTGCTGGCTCGGGAGCCCGAGGATATCGGGCCAGGGCTGGATGCCCGAGTGGATAACGTTCGGCCCATGCGCACACCCTTCGTCCCGGCGGACTTCGACGTACCGCACCGGCTCGTGACGGACCGGTTCGAGCTCGTTCCGCTCGGCGCTGAGCACAACGAGCGGGACTACGAGGCGTGGACCTCGAGCATGGACCTCGTCACCGCGACCCCCGGGTTCGCGGACTGGGGCTGGCCGCACCCCATGCCGCTGGAGGCAAACCTCGCCGACCTGGTCAGCCATGCCGACGACTTCACGGCCCGGAAGGGCTTCACCTACACCGTCCTCGAGCCACATGCCCCGAGGTTCGAGTCCGAGCCGGAGTCCGCAGGGGACGTGATCGGTTGCGTGTACATCTACCCAGTCGATCCGTCCGACCCGATGGGCGCCGAGCATGATGCCCGGGTCCGGTCGTGGGTCCGGGTGAGCCGGGCCGAGCTTGATGTCGTGCTCTGGCGCGCAGTCACCGACTGGCTGGCGTCCAGCTGGCCCTTCACATCGGTGGCGTACGCACCAAGGCCCTGACCCCCTCGCCATGGGGGCTAGAAGAGGACGGTGGTGAAGGTGGCGATCTCGGTGAAGCCGATCCGACGGTAAGCCCGGAGGGCAGTGGCATTGAAGTCGTTCACATAGAGAGTGACAGCCGGGGCGTGCTCGACCTGGGCGAGAGCCACGACAGCCGACGTACCCGGAGCCGCTAGCCCCTCACCTCGGCGTTCGGGAGTCACCCACACACCTTGAACCTGACAGGCGTCACGAGTCACTGCGCCGATCTCGGCCTTGAAGACCACGCGCCCGTCCTCGATCCTGGCGTACGCTCGCCCGCTCGCCACGAGATCATGGACGCGGGCGCGGTAGGCCGCTGCATCCTGCCCGAGCGGGGAGACTCCGACCTCCTCGGTGAACATGGCGACTGAGGCGGGCAACAGGATCTCCAGTTCGTCGAGGCGGACGCGACGTACGGCTGGGTCTGGAGTCACCAGCGGCGGACGATCTAGGGCCATGAACGGCTGGCGCGAACGAACGGCGCGAGCCGGCCCCCACGAGGACTCGAGCAGCCGCCACAAAGGCTCGACCATCTCGACCGGTCCGACCATCGACGAACACCGCCGCCCTTGGCGGCGGGCCCGCTCAGCGAAGGCAGTCACGGCCTCTGGACCAGCTTCGACGGGCACAAGGTTGGCACCGGCGTAGCACAAGGACTCGAGCTCGCCGCCCACAGTCCAGCCCCACAGCTCACCACCGAGTCGCCACGGCTCTAGCCCAACGCCGGCCCTCGCACCAACGAAGACATTGACGAGCGGATCGCGCGCCACAACAGCGGCGACGGCAGCCGCGTCGCGCGCATCGAGAACTCGTAGGGAGGCCGTGCTGAGCACGACTCAGAACCCTATGCCGCGAGAGGCCTCAAGCGGTGGATCCGACCGCGATCACTGGTTCACCAGACGCCACACCTTCCGCCTCCATCTGTTCGGCGAGGCGCATCGCCTCCTCGATCAAGGTCTCGACGATCTGCGATTCAGGCACTGTCTTGATGACCTCTCCGCGGACGAAGATCTGGCCCTTGCCGTTGCCTGAGGCCACGCCCAGGTCAGCCTCGCGGGCCTCCCCCGGCCCATTGACCACACACCCCATGACGGCGACCCGCAGCGGGACGGTCATCCCTTCGAGCCCGGCGGTCACCTGCTCCGCGAGGGTGTAAACATCGACCTGAGCCCGACCACAAGACGGGCAGGACACGATCTCCAGACCCCGCTTGCGGAGACCGAGGGACTCGAGAATCTGGTTGCCGACCTTGACCTCTTCGACCGGCGGGGCCGAGAGCGAGACCCGAATCGTGTCACCGATCCCCTCCGAAAGGAGCGCACCGAAAGCGACCGCCGACTTGATGGTGCCTTGGAACGTTGGCCCTGCCTCGGTGACCCCGAGGTGCAGGGGGTAGTCGCACTGAGCTGACAGCAGTCGGTAGGCGTTGACCATGACCACCGGGTCGCTGTGCTTCACCGAGATCTTGATGTCACGGAAGCCGTGCTCTTCGAACAACGAGCACTCCCACAGCGCTGACTCGACGAGCGCCTCGGGGGTCGCCTTCCCGTACTTCGCGAGCAGTCGCTTGTCGAGGGAGCCGGCGTTGACACCGATGCGAATAGGGATTCCCGCGTCACCAGCGGCCTTGGCGATCTCCTTGACCTTGTCGTCGAAAGCCTTGATGTTTCCTGGGTTCACTCGGACTGCCGCGCAGCCGGCGTCGATCGCGGCGAAGACATACCGAGGCTGGAAGTGGATGTCGGCGATCACGGGGATCTGCGACTTGCGGGCGATGGCCGGCAACGCCTCTGCGTCGTCCTGGCTCGGGCACGCGACGCGAACGATCTGGCAGCCAGAGGCGGTCAGCTCAGCGATCTGCTGGAGCGTCGCGTCGATGTCCGAGGTGAGCGTTGTTGTCATCGACTGCACGGACACCGGAGCGTCCCCGCCCACCAGCACGCTGCCCACCTTGATCTGGCGGGTCAGCCGGCGCACCGCAAGCGGTCTGGGCGGGGTAGGGGGCATGCCCAGCGAGACGGTCATGAGGGGACGGTCAGCTCCTTCGGTGTTGCGCGGCCAGGGGGTCTAGAGACCCAGGTCGATCGGGTTCACGATGTCGGCGACGAGCAACAGGAGCGACAACGAGATGAGAACGAACAGGAACACGTAGGCGACAGGAAGCAGTTTGTTCATGTCCACCCTGCCTGGGTCTGGCTGACCCCGCCACCGCGCGATCTTGCTGCGCGCTTGCTCGTAGCCGAGCACCGCGAGGTGCCCACCGTCCAGGGGCAGGATCGGCAGCAGGTTGAAGATCCCGATGAAGATGTTGAGGCCGGCGATGATCAGCAGGAAGCCAGCAATGCGCAGCGCCCATGGGTCGGAGTCCGAACCAAGGATCTGACTGCTCACGTCGGCGGCCCCGACCACCCCGACGAGCCCAGCCGTGTCACGCGGCGCGTCATTGACCACCGAGTCCCAGAGCGGCGGGATCTTCGCCGGGATCGTGACCAGGGCAGTAGCCGTGCCGCTGAGAATCTGTCCGTAGGTCGAGGCGGCGTACTTGACGGCCCCGACCGGTCCGACCCGGACGGCCACGGACTGCGGGCTCATGCCGAGAACTCCGACCGTGACCGATGTGTTGGGGTCATCCGGTGAGACCCGCTGGCCTGCGACGAGGTCCACCGACACCGTGGACTCCACGCCGTCGCGTGAGTACGTGATGTCGGTGGGACCGGCGCCGGCCGCACGGATCGCTGCCTGCGCCTCGTCCCACGTGGCAACGGCACTGCCCCCAACCGCGACGATGACGTCGCCCGGCTGCAGACCCGCGGCACCCGCAGGGGACGCGACGGTTGGCTGGGAGCAAGCCCCGTCGACCTTGTCGGGGGCGCAGGCCGAGACAGTGGACACAGTCGTGGTCTGCTCGGAACTTGCTCCGAGCAACATCGGCGTGAGTACGAGAATCACCGCCGCAATGACGAAGTGCATAAAGGACCCGGCGGCGAGAACGACGGCCCTCCGGCGCGCCGGCTGCTTGTAGAACGCCCGCGGCTCGTCCTCCGGGTCGATCTCCTCCAGGTCGGTCATCCCGACGATCTTGACGAAGCCACCTGCGGGGATCGCCTTGATGCCGTACTCGGTCTCCCCCCGCTTGGTTGACCACAAGGTTGTTCCGAACCCGACGAAGAAGTCCGTGGCCTTCATGCCAAACTTCCGCGCTGTGGAGAAGTGGCCCCACTCGTGGATCATGATCGAGACCAGCATCGCCACGATGAAGGCGAGGTAGCCGAACAGGGTGAGGGTCACGCAGACTCCTTCTCGATGAGCGTTTGAGCGCAGGCGCGCGCCGACTGCTCCGCAGAAAGGACGTCGTCCAGGGTCAGCGGGTTCCTTAGCGCTTCGGTGATCGCCCGATCGGACGCCTGCTCCTCGAGGACCTGTGCCACCACCTCAAGGATGCCGAGGAAGCTCAACCGTCCACTCCGAAACGCTTCCACGCACTCCTCGTTGGCCGCGTTGAATACCGCAGGGGCGACGCCTCCGCGAGTACCGGCCTTACGCGCCAGCTGTACGGCTGGGAACGCATCCTCATCCAGCGGCTCGAACGTCCAGTTGGTGGCCGAGGACCAGTCACACGGACGAGCCGCGCCAGGGACGCGCTCCGGCCAGCCGAGTCCGAGCGCGATAGGCAGTTTCATGTCCGGCGGGCTGGCCTGGCAGATCGTCGACCCGTCAGAGAACTCGACCATCGAGTGGACCACCGACTGCGGATGCACCACCACATCGATGCGCTCGAAGGGCACGTCAAACAGCAGGTGGGCCTCGATCACCTCGAGCCCCTTGTTGACCAGCGTCGCGGAGTTGATGGTGACGACCGGACCCATGTCCCAGGTCGGGTGCGCCATCGCCTCGGCCGGGGTGACGTCAGTGAGCTCGGAGCGGCTACGTCCCCGAAAAGGGCCACCGCTCGCGGTCAGCACCAGCCGCTGGACCTCTTCCGGGTGGCCGCTGCGCAGGGCCTGGGCAAGGGCGGAGTGTTCGGAGTCGACGGGCACGATCTGGCCGGGCGCAGCGGCCGCTTTGACCAGCGGACCACCAACGATGAGGGACTCCTTGTTGGCCAGGGCGAGCAGCCGGCCAGCATCCAGAGCCGCCAGCGTAGGCCGCAGCCCGATAGATCCGGTGATCCCGTTGAGCACCACGTCGCAGGGCCAGCCCGCCAGCTCGACCGCAGCCTCGGGGCCGACAACCACCTTCGGACTGACCCCCAGAGCAGAGAGTTCGTCGCGCAGCACCGCTTCGACAGCCGGGTCCGACACAGCGACAACCTCGACCCGGAGCCGAGCGGCCTGCTCAGCCAAAAGCTCAGGTCGCCCACCTCCCGCCGCAAGGCCAACGACCCGGAAACTCCCGGGGGAAGCCATGACCACGTCGACCGCCTGAGTCCCGATGGACCCGGTGGCTCCGAGGATGACGACGTCTCGCACATCCCCATTGTGACTCAGGTGCGCCCGCAGTGGCTCAGGTGCGGCGCTGGGTGGCATTGAGCGGCGGCCGCACCCCCAAAAGGGATGCGGCCGCCACTTGTCGGATCACACCGAGGTCAGCTCTTTCGAGACCCCGCCTGCCGAGGTTGGCGAGAGCACACCTTCGCCCTCGCGGATGCCGTGTCGCTCCCACCATCGGGTCATCGGGGCCGGAGCCCACCAGTTCCAGCGACCCAGCAGCTTCATGGTCGCCGGCACGAGCAAGGCCCGGACGAGGGTCGCGTCCACGAGCACGGCCACCGAGAGTCCTACCCCGATCATCGCGATGAAGACGATCCCTGAGGTCGCGAAGGCGCCGACCACGACCACGAACAGCAGAGCCGCGCTCGTGATGATCCTTCCGGTGCGCTGAAGTCCGCGGGCCACCGAGCGGGTGTTGTCGTGACTGGCATCCCACTCCTCTCGAATCCGGGAGAGCAGGAACACCTCGTAGTCCATCGACAACCCGAAGGCCAGCGCGAAGATCAGGATCGGCTGCGTCGCCTCGAGAGTTCCCGTGGTCGTAAAGCCGAGGAGGCCGGCCAGATTCCCGTCCTGGAAGCCCCAGACGAGGATCCCGAAGGTCGCCGTCAGCGACAACACATTCATGACGATCGCCTTGATCGGCAAGATGACTGACCCGAAGGCCAAGAAGAGCAACGCAAAGGTCGTGAGGAGCAGGAACAAGCCAACCCACGGCAGCCGGTCGCCCAGGCCGTCCAACAAGTCGACCTGTTCCGCGGCAATCCCACCGACCAGCACCTCGGCCCCCGGAGGAGCGGGGACTGCCCGCAGGTCGTCGACCAGCGTGAGAGCCGCGTCGCTCTGCGCCAGTCCCTGGTATTGAACGACGATCTGTGCCGTGGCACCCTCGCTGCGCACGACCTCCGCCGAGGTGACCCCGGGGACCGCAGCGACCGCGGCGACGTACGTCGTGACCGACCCTTCGTCGGCAGTGTCGCGAACGACGATGTCGAGCGCGCTGCCCGCAGTGCTGTCCGGGAACTCCAGCAGAAGAGCCTCGGCAGCAACCCGGCTCTCGGTGCCTGTGGGCAGGACCCGAGCATCGACTCCGCCGAAGGCGACCCGCAGGAACGGGGCTCCGAGTACGAGGAGCACCGTGACCACGGCAACGGCCACCGGCAGGGGGCGACGCATCACACCGCGCGCCAGCCGGGCCCAGGCACCCGTGTCGGGATCTGAGCCACCCTCGAGCTGGTTGCGATTCCACGGGAGCGGCACCTTGAGGGAGTTCACCTTGGGGCCGAGCACTGCGAGAAGCGCCGGAAGAAGCGTGAGCGCGGCAACCATCGCCACCACGACCGCCGCAATGCCGCCGGCGCCCATGGAGCGCAAGAAGTTCTGCGGGAAGAATAAGAGCGATGACAAGGCGACAGCGACCGTGACGCCCGAGAAGGCGACCGTACGACCAGCGGTCGCGACGGTGCGGACCACGGCATCCTCGACCGACGAACCCCCGTGCAGTTCCTCCCGGAACCGGGAAACGACGAACAGCGAGTAGTCGATGGCCAGACCCAAGCCGAGCATGATCACGATGTTGACCGAGAAGATCGACACGTCACCGAGCAGCGAGAGGCCGCGCAGGGCGGTGAAGGCCCCGAGGATCGCGATCAGGCCTACGGCGAGCGACAGGGAAGCCGCTGCGAGGGAGCCGAACACCAAGATGAGCAAGATGATCAACAACGGGATGGACAGGGTCTCCGCCTTGGCGATGTCCTCGCTCACCTGGGTGTTGATGTCCACGTTGATAGGCACCTGCCCACCCCGCAAGGTGGTCAGCTCGGGAACAATCAGGCTGTCGGCGATCCGCTCGTACGCGGCTTCGCGGGCCTCCTCGTCGGCTCCCGTGAGCTGGATGGCTGCGTAGGTCGCCTGGCGATCAGCCGAGACGAACGCTGGAGCGCCTCCGGTTGTCCAGAAGGACGCAACGGAGATGACATCCGAGGCCTTCAGCCCGTCGAGTACACCGGTCACCGCCGCCTTGAACTGCGGGCTGTCGACGGTGAGATCGCTGCCGTCGGGCGCCCGATAGACCACGACGACGTCGGTGGCCGCACGGCCGAGGTCATCTTCCAGCGCGACTACGGCCCGTGAGGACTCACTCGCCGGGTCGTCGAAGCCGCCACCGTCCAGGACGCCGAACACTGCGGTCCCCCACACCGCGGCAAACGCGACGAAGGCGGCGGTGAGGGCCAGTACGGCCTTGCGCCGGCGGTAGACCAGTCGGCCGATTCGCTCGAACAGCATGAGGTGCCTCCCAGATCGGGACGTCCGGTGGGCGTACTCTCCGAATGAGTGCGCATCACCTTGGTGAACGTCGTTTACTTATCTAGCGTTAACTATGCTGACGGTGTAAACTTTTGTCAAGCACGTTCACCCAAGTAAAGGGGGCACCGTGACCATCACACCGTCCACGCTCACCGAGCCATCCGCCGCGGGTCAGGCGCTACCTACCCGACGCGAGCGAGTCCGCGCCCAGACCGTCGAAGACATCAAGACCACCGCCCGTCAGCACCTGGTCGCCCACGGCCCCACAGGCATCCAATTGCGCGCCGTCGCCCGTGACCTGGGGATGACCGCGCCTGCGCTGTACCGCTACTTCGACAGCCACGAGGCCCTGCTCGCCTCGCTTGTCGGTGACCTCTACTCCGAGCTCGCCGACGTGATCGAAGCCGCCGCCGCTCCCTCTCAGGGCGACCTGCACGCGCGCCTGCTTGGTTCTGCGCGAGCCTTCCGTCGCTGGTCGGTCGATCATCCGGCGGAGTTCACGTTGTTGTTCGGTAGCCCGATCCCGGGTGTCGGTGTCGACGAAGACGGCCCCGAACACGCCCAGGCGCGTCGCTTCGGTCAAGCCTTCGGCGCCTTGTTTGCCGAGATGTGGGAGCGCGAACCGTTCCCGGTCCCTGAGCACATCGACCCGGCCATGCACGCACATCTCCTGGACTACGCCGACCACATCGGGATCACCTTGCCCCCTGCGGCGATCGCAGTCTTTCTCAGCTGCTGGGTGCGGCTGTACGGCGCCGTGACCATGGAGGTCTTCGGACACGTGTCGTTCGCTCTCGCCGACGCGGAGCCACTGTTCGAGCACGAAGTGGCCGGACTGATGGCAAGCCTCGGTCTGGGTTCGCCCACCGCCTGACGATTTGTTTCGTTCAGTCGCCCTGGTGGGCTCGGACCTCGAGGGCGAACCAGAGCTCCGCGCGCAACGCCACGTCGTCCAGGCTGCGGCCGAGCACCTCCTCGACCCGACGAATCCGGTAACGCAGGGTGTGGCGGTGAACCCCAAGCTCCTGCGCTGCCACGTCCCACTGACCGTGGTGGGCCAACCACGCCCGAGTCGAGCGAAGCAGGTCGGCCTTCCCACCGGTCGCATCCAACGGCCCTAGTAGCGAGTCGGCGAACGCGCGCGCGGCGGCGGGGTCGACAACCCCGATCAGGCCCTCGCCCCCCAATGCGTCGTGCCAGACAACCCCCAGGTCTCGAGCGGCGCGCAAGGCCCGTCCAGCATCCCGCCAGGCAGCTGAGACCGCCGCAATCGATGCCGGCCCCGATCCCCCCGCCGGTGTTCTGGCCAGCGCCTCCTCGACTGCCGCGATCTCGGCCACGTCGTCGACAAGCACGAGGACCAGTTCTTCACCGACCTGGGCGACGGCTCGCTCACTTGATTCAGCGACGAGTTCGTCGACCGTGACCCCCGATAACTGTTCTGTTGCAAGGCGAACCACGCGTAGGGGGGAGGCACGCAACCACGACCAGCCGAGGGCATCCAAGGGCAGCTCGTCGGGGTCTGAGCCACCGACGAGCATCTGCAAAGCGGCCCCGCGCACCCTGGCACCAGCGTCGCCTCCACCAGCACCTCGCTCGACGGCGAGTGACAGCAGCGAAACGGCCACGGCGACGAGGGACTGGTCGGTGCGATCGAAGGCGGTGACCCGCCCCACCGCCAGGAACCCGCGCACCGCACCACGCGCCCCGAGGGGATGAAGCACGACCCGCTCATCCCCGAGGTCCAACGCCGACGAGCTGAGCAAGCCTCTCCCGCGCAGCGCCACCACCTCGGGGTGCAGAACGGCAGTCTGCTCTGCGGCCTCAGCCGGACTCGCCGCAACAACCCGCCCAGCTGGATCAAGAACCAGGACCCAGGCAGCCAGGCTGCGGGCCAGCCGGGCGGCAACCGCAGCGACTGCTTCTACTCCGAGGGCTGCCCGGGTCAGATCGCGTTGAGTCTCAAAGGCTCGGGTCGTCGCTTCGTACTCTTGGGCTGCAACCATCGCTGACACGGTCTTGGAGATGGCGATGAAGGGCGTGTTCTCCGGCACCTCAACGATCACGAGCCCGCGTCGCGCCGCGGCGTCCAAGAGGGCCTGAGGAACGCTTTCGTGGGTCAGCCCGACCCCGAGGCCGTACGCCGCAATGCCCGCATCGACCAATCGTTGAACGTAGGCATCCAGGGCTTTCGGCTCATCAGCCGGCAGCCGCATGCCCGTGGAGAGCAGCAACTCACCCCCCTCGAGGAAGCTGCACGGATCCTCCAGCTCACTCACCGCGACCCAACGGACCGGGCGATCCTGACCCTCGGGCGTGCGGACGTCGCCGCCCCGCAGGATGAGCCCGAGCGAGGGCAGGTCGACGATGCTGCGCACGCTCGGTGGCGGGTAGGAGGGAATTGTCGTCCTCGTCTCGGGAAGGGAAGGCACACTTGTACGTCCCGGACAACGTTAGCGGCTGACTTGGCCCAACCGACAGGGCTCAGTTCAGCGGTTGCGCTCCTACGCTCAACATATGAATGACCTCTCGACCAGCCCAGCCACTGGTGGCCCAACGCTCCCGCAGGAGCGCCGTGTCGTGACGGCCATCCCGGGACCCCGTTCGGTCGAGCTCTTCGCACGCCGCAACGCCGCTGTGGCCCGCGGCCTAGGGACCACGCTCCCAGTCTTCATCGAGCGCGCGGGCGGTGGGGTGCTCGTCGACGTCGACGGCAACTCCCTGATCGACCTCGGAGCCGGCATCGCGGTAGTCAATGTGGGCAACGCCGCCGACCACGTCGTGCGCAATGTGCAGGCCCAGGTCGCCGCCTTCACTCACACCTGTTTCATGGTCACGCCGTACGCGGGTTACGTCGAGGTGTGCGAAGCGCTCAACCGCCTCACCCCTGGCGACTTTGCGAAGCGGTCCGCCCTGTTCAACTCCGGAGCCGAGGCCGTCGAGAACGCAGTCAAGATCGCCCGTGCCCACACCAAGCGCGATGCCGTCATCGTGTTCGAGCACGGCTACCACGGCCGCACGAACCTCACCATGGCGATGACGGCGAAGAACATGCCTTACAAGGACAGCTTCGGCCCGTTCGCGAGCGAGGTCTATCGGATGCCGCTCGCGTATCCGTTCCGCTGGCCGACCGGTCCGGACAACGCCGGTGCCGAAGCCCTCGCCGAGGTCATCTCCAAGATCGACAAGGAGGTCGGCGCCCACAACGTGGCGGCGATCGTCATCGAGCCGATCGCCGGTGAAGGCGGCTTTATCGTCCCTGCGCCCGGATTTCTGCCGGGTCTGGCCGCGTACGCCTCCGCGAACGGCATCGTCTTCGTCGCCGACGAGGTGCAGACGGGGTTTGCTCGCACCGGGGCGATGTTTGCCTGTGAGCACGAAGGCGTCGTGCCCGACCTCATCACCACGGCCAAGGGGATCGCCGGTGGACTCCCGCTCGCTGCCGTGACCGGCCGCGCCGACATCATGGACGCCGCCCACGTCGGCGGTCTCGGTGGCACCTACGGCGGGAACCCGATCGCCTGCGCAGCAGCCCTTGGGGCGATCCAAACGATCGAAGAGCAGAATTTGGTCGGCGCTGCCCAGCGGATCGGCGAGGTCATGCTCGCTGCGCTCTCCGAGATGGCTGCTCGGTACGCCTTCATCGGCGACGTACGAGGCCGGGGCGCGATGATGGCCGTCGAACTGGTCGAGCCCGGCACGCTGAAGCCAGCCGCAGAGTTGACGACCGCCGTCGCCAAGGCCTGCCACGCCGAGGGAGTCCTGGTCCTGACAGCCGGAACCTATGGCAACGTGTTGCGTTTCCTGCCGCCCCTGGTGATGCCCGAACACCTGCTCACGGACGCGTTGAGCGTGCTCGACAAGGCGTTCGCCTCAGTCTCCGACTGACTGCCAATCGCACGCGCCTAGACATTCCGGCGCTGGCCATCTGGCCCGAAGGGGTCGTTCCGTCCCGTCGTTCAGTCCGACCCTCTCTCGGCAGTTTGGGCCCTCCCTCCCCACGGGTCACAATGGCCCTTGACGTCGGAACACCAGGGGGAACCGTGTCGATCCGAGCCACCCGGAGCCGTCGGCTCCCACTGGCGACTGTGGTCGCGCTGCTCGGCCTTACGGCGGCCGCGCTCACCGGAGCGTCCTCCGCCCACGCCATCACGACCCCAGACCTCGTGGGCGTCGTTCCGGCGGCGACTACACCGTCCGTGCTCGATGACGGAAGCGGCTCTTCGTCCGTGCTGGCGATCGCCAGTGTGGGCACCAGAGTCGTTCTCGGTGGCACGTTCACGCAGGTCGCGAATGCCGGAGGTCCGACCCAACCAGCGCAGAATCTGCTCATCTACGACGGCACATCCGGCCTGATCACTGCTCGACCCACGGTCAACGGCACCGTTGAAACGCTCAGACCCGGCAGCAAGGCCGGCACAGTCCTCGTGGGGGGGCTCTTCACCCTCGTGAACTCGACCATAGTGAGCAACCTGGTCCTGCTCGATGTCGCAACTGGCCAGGTCGTGACCACGTTCAAGGCGCCGGTCACTAACAACCGGGTCACCGACCTTGAGATCGTGAACAGTCACCTTCTGGTGAGTGGCAAGTTCACCAAGGTCGGCGGCAGCGCCCAGACGTCGCTGGTCTCGCTCAACCCGTACACGGGCAAGGCCGACAACTGGCTGTCGATCTCGTTCCAGGGTCACCACAACTGGACGACCGGCGACGTGCTGCTCGCTAAAGCCTCCGTGGGGATTACTCGGATGGCCAAGAACCCTGCGGGCACCAAGCTGGACGTCATCGGG
>JANPBY010000185.1:0-1703 GCA_031430645.1 Actinomycetes bacterium | reverse complement strand
GTTCAGCTTCCATGAACCCGGCGACCCAACGGCCGAACCGACCAATGGTCACACTCTCGTTCTCGGCAAATCTGGCGGCGGCAAAACCACCACCGTCGCCTTCCTCGCGGCCCAAGCCCAAAGGGCAGGGGGTCGGACCATCATCTTCGACAAGGAAGCCGGTCTCAAAATGGCTGTCCGCGCCCTTGGCGGCCGCTACGCGGAAATCCGGGCTGGACGTCCAACAGGGCTGAACCCGCTTGCCACCGAATCCGGGGAACGCGGCGAGGCGTGGTTTCTGGATTGGCTGGTAGCCCTTCTCGAACAGCGCAGCGGGCCGATGACACCGCTGCAATCGGAGGCCCTGAAATCTGCCATTTCTCAGAACGGCAAAGCCCGGGAAGGCTTGCGGAACTTCCGCGCGTTTCAGGAACTGTTTGGAGATGTCGGCGACGGCCTCGATCTGGCACAGCGCATCAGCGAATGGGGTCCGGAAGGCCGCTATGGCTGGGTCTTTGGCGAGGCCGACGAACCGGTGGTGGATTTTACCAGCCATGATGTGACGGCCGTCGATCTGACTGAAATCCTCGACCTCGGCACCGAGCGCACCGCGATCCTCGGCTATCTTTTCCGTCGCATTGAGATGCTGATCGAGGAAAAGCGCCCGACGCTGATCCTGATCGACGAGGCCTGGAAAGTGCTCGACGATGAATACTTCGCCAAGAAACTCGCCGAATGGCTGGTCACGGCTCGGAAGAAGAATGTCGTCGTCGTGATGATGACGCAGTTCCCGAGCCAGATCCGTGGCTCAAAAGCCCGCTCGATCCTGGAAGCGCTGCCGAACCAGCTCCTGTTCCCGAACGGCGAAGCCGCAAGTTCCGATTATGACGGGTTCCGGCTGACCGATGGCGAGTTGGACTTTGTCCTGAGCCCGATCCCGGGCCAGCGGATGGTTCTGTCGCGCACGCCACGCAGCTCAACCGTGTTGAACGTCGATCTCAAAGCCTTGGGACCGCTGTTGACGGCGCTTGGTGGTGGTCAGGCTGGGCTTAACGCCTTTGGGGCTGACTACGCCAATCGGCCCAAATTCTGGAAGGAATGATTATCCAATGAAATCAATATATTACATAACCTTGATTATCGGACTCGTATGTTCGGGGCTCGCGGGCTGCACCGGCGTACCGATTGCCAAGACCAATTGCTGGGCCACTGCCGGTTCCACTGTGACCACTTCAACCATGGGTGCAAGCCCGGATGTGGGCCTTGTCTCACGCAGCAACACGTCGAGCCTTGATGTCATTCCCTGCGAATAAATCTCTTAACCTGATCGGGGCCTTGGCCTTGGGCGTGGCGATCCTGCCTTGGCCTGCGTCGGCGCAGGGCGTGCCGATTGTCGACCCGAAATCGATCATCCAGCACGGCCTGGAGATCGCACAGATGTCATATCTGACCGGCGCGCGCGAACTTGAGGCTGATAAGAAGCGCCGCATTGATGAGCTGCACCAGGACCAGCTCGAGGCGCTCGACGCCACACTGGCCATGATGACCGGCAAGACGCCGTGGATCGGCGATCTGGAGGTGATCCCTGGCGCCGAGGCAGAAGTCCTCTATGCCGTGGAGGACAACAACCCCTATGCCGCCCGGCTCTTTGGCGATGCCAAGACCAGCATCGAAGTGATGATCGTTGCCACGGCGCAAAAGTATGTCGGACACCCTGGCCTTGC
>JANPBY010000184.1:0-24335 GCA_031430645.1 Actinomycetes bacterium | reverse complement strand
GGCCACCGCGAGCAGGGCGTCACCACCGGTGACGCCGGCCTCCACGAACTCGACAAACCGAGGGCAGGCCTGGGTAGTGATGACCAGGTCGGGCGCAGCCGCGAAGGCGTCTGGATAGGCGCCACTCGTGACCGTGGCCTCGGTGCCGATCACCCCGACACGACCGTTGCGGGTGGCCCGGACGGCACGCCGTACGGCCGGTTGGATGACCTCGACCACCGGGACGTCGTACCGCTCCCGCGCGTCACGAAGCACTGCCGCCGACGCGCTGTTGCAGGCAATGACGAGCATTTTCACCCCGGAGTCGACCAGATGGTCGAGGACCTCCAGGGCGAAGGCGCGGACCTCGGCGAGGGGCCGCGGACCGTAGGGGCCGCGGGCGGTGTCCCCGACATAGAGAACGGACTCGTGCGGGAGCTGGTCGAGCACCGCGCGGGCCACGGTGAGCCCACCGACTCCGGAGTCGAAGATCCCCAGCGGTGCGTCAGCCACGCCCGCCATCCTCTCGCAACAGGGACCTTGTCCGCCCTAGCGCCGGGGTGACTTACCCCACTCCGAGGGGGTCAGGCCCACAGTTGGGAGTCCAACTTGGCCTCGGCTTCTTCCAGGGTGCCTTCGTAGGCGCCCGTGGAGAGGTACTTCCAGCCTCCGTCGCAGACGATGAAGGCAATGTCGGCCCGCTCCCCCGCGGCGACCGCCTTGCGCGCAATCCCGAGCGCCGCGTGCAGGATCGCCCCGGTCGAGATGCCGGCCCAGATGCCTTCGGCTTCGAGCAGTTCGCGGGTACGTCGCACGGCATCGCGCGGCCCCACCGAGAACCGGGTCGTGAGCACCGACTCGTCGTAGAGCTCAGGCACGAAGCCCTCATCGAGGTTGCGCAAGCCATAAACCAGCTCGCCATAGCGTGGTTCGGCCGCCACGATGACTACCCCGGGGACACGTTCACGCAGATAGCGTCCCACGCCCATAAGGGTGCCAGTGGTGCCGAGCCCCGCGACGAAATGAGTGATGGTCGGCAGATCCTCGAGGATCTCGGGACCGGTCGTGTCGTAGTGCGACTGCGTATTGGCAGGGTTTCCGTACTGATAGAGCATCACCCACTCCGGGTGCGCGTCGGCCATCACCTTCGCTACCCGCACGGCCTCGTTTGAACCACCAGCAGCCGGGCTGTAGTGGATCTCGGCGCCCCACATCTTCAACAGCTGCGTGCGCTCGATCGAGGTGTTCTCCGGCATCACACAGACCAACCGGTAGCCCTTGAGCTTGGCCACCATCGCCAATCCGATTCCGGTGTTGCCTGAGGTCGGCTCGAGGATCGTGCAGCCCGGGGTGAGCTGACCGGACGCCTCAGCCGCCTCGACCATCGCCACGGCCGGTCGGTCCTTCACAGAGCCGGTCGGGTTGTGGTCCTCGAGCTTGGCCCACAGGCGTACGTCTGGGGACGGCGACAACCGCGGCAGCCCGACCAACGGAGTACGCCCGACGGAGTCGAGCAGCGAGTCGAAGCGCACGTCAGCGCGCGCCCTCGGCCCCACCGGCAACTGCGGGCAGGATCGTGACGGTGTCACCGTCAGCAAGAGGCGTCGCCAGGCCCGAGAGGAAGCGCACGTCCTCGTCGTTGACGTAGACGTTGACGAAGCGCCGCAGGGCGCCGTCCTCTACCAGCCGTTCACGGAGCCCGGGGTGTCGTGACTCGATGTCTGCAACCGCTTCGTCCAGGGTCGTGCCCGTCGCGTCGATGGCCTTGGCCCCATCGGTGTAGCTGCGCAGGATCGTCGGGATGCTGACCTCGACGGTCATGGTGAGGGTCTCCTCTGAGGGTTCGGTGGGGGTTCGACCTGGTCCAACGCTTGGACGACCCGAACTTCTTCCTCCGAGACGACACCGTCCACGATGCGGAACGAGCGCAGCTCATAGGCGCCCAGTTCGGCGCCTGTCTCGCGAGTTGAGACGAGCACATAGTGGGCGTTCGGTTCCGAGGCGTAGGAGATGTCGGTGCGTGAGGGGTAGGCCTCCGTTGAGGTGTGGGAGTGGTAGACGATCACCGGCTCCTCGCCCCGAGCGTCCATGTCTCGGTAGAGCCTCAGCAGGTCCCCGGACTCGAACTCGTAGAAGGTCGGCGATCGAGCCGCGTTGACCATCGGGATGAATCGCTCCGGTCGGTCCGAACCCTCAGGACCCGCCACGACGCCGCAGGCCTCGTCGGGGTGGTCGCGGCGCGCGTGGGCCACGATCTCCTCAACGATCTCCACGGCAATGACGAGCATGCGTCCAGGCTAGAGAGTCAACGCTCGTACGTGCGGAGCAGGGTCATCTGCAGGTAGCCCAGCCAGCCATAGATGTCGTGCAACAGCAGCAGCGGATCACCCTCAGGTAGTGCCTCGAGCGCGGCCGCCTCGGCTTCGAGGTCCTCGCTCACCCCTAGGCGAGTGCCGAGCGCCAGCCGGAGGTCGTTCAGGGTCCGCAACCAGGCGTCCAGCTCGTCCGAGGAAAGCACCGATCCGTTGGGCGCAGCGAGGCTGGCTCGTGCGGATCGGGCGCGGGCCTGCTTGTCCGCGCGCAGTGAGAGCTCGGTGTAGCGGCGGAACTCCGAAGCCGCCTCGGGGTCGTCGCCGTACGCATCGGGCAACAGCCGCGCGAGTACCGGATCGTCGGGGACCGCGGTAGCAGTACCGATCCCGACCATCGCCGCAAGCGGGTCCAGCTGCTCATGTGCATCCGACCCTTCGGGCTCGAGGAGCTCAAGGAGTTGACCGAGCAACGTGTTCAGGAGGTCCCGCTCCCCCTCCTCCAAGGTCAGGCCCACACTGCCGCGGCGCCGGACGAATCCGTGCTTGCTCATGGGCGTTCCATCGGGAGCCTCAGTCGTCCTGCTGAAGCGTGGCCCACAGGCTGTACCCGTGAAGCGCAGCGACATCGCGCTCCATCTCTTCGCGGGTGCCGTTGCTCACCACGGCGCGACCCTCCTGGTGGACAGCCATCATCAGTCGCTCGCATTCCTCCCGCGGGTAGCCGAAGTAGGTGCGGAAGACGTGGGTCACGTAGTCCATCAGGTTGACCGGGTCATTCCACACGATCGTGACCCAAGGGCGGGCCGGGACCACGTGCTCAGAGACGAACTCTGACGGTGCCTCCACAGGCGCCTCGAGGGGTGCGGTTGTCACTCGACGATGGTCGCACCCATCCAAGGTGCGGTGGGCACCGAAGGCACAGGTGGACGTCCATCCACCCTTCGACCAACCTCTTTGGAGTCCCTCGTGAGAACCCACAAGAAATCGACCATCGCGGGAGCAGGCGTTGCCACGCTCATGCTCGCGTTCGCCGGTCCACCACTCATCGCCACCGCCGCCGATCACCTCGACGCGCCTGGACTGACGGCGCCCTCCGGGCGAGCCGACGCGGACATCACCGACCTCTACGCCTTCCAGGGCGCGAACGCGAGCAAGACCGTCCTCGTCCTGAATACGGGTCCGGGGGCCGGCGCCATCGCACCGCTCGACTATGGCTCCGACGTTCGCTACATCATGGCGATCGACAAGAACGGAGATGCCATTCGCGATCTGGCGTACGTCTTCCGCTTCGGCAAGGGCAACGGGACCGGCGCCGGGCAGGCCTACACCGTGACCAAGTACAGCGGCAACAACTCCCGCACGCTCCAGGACGGCAACCGCATCGCGTCGGGTGTCACCGGCACTGCGAAGCGGATCGGGTCTGGTGCCAAGGTATTCGCCGGACTCCGCTCGGACCCGTTCTTCTTCGACCTCGACGCCTTCCTCGGCGCTGTCGGTGGGAACGGCAACGGTCGGACGTTCTGCGACACAGGGACGACCGACTTCTTCGCATCGTTGAACGTGAACTCCATTGTCTTGGAGGTCCCGGACAGCTGGCTTGGTAAGAACATCGGCTACTGGGCGATCACCCGCACCGGCGACGGTCGGGTCGATCGCATGGGGCGCCCAGCCATCAACACGGTGTTCAACAAGGGCCAAGAGAAGAACATCTTCAACCGGATCAGGCCCTCCCAGGACCAGGCCTTGTTCCGGGAGAACATCGTCAACACCCTGAAGGCTCTCGGCGGGTACACCGACGGCGAAGCCGGCGGGTTGGCTGACGTTCTGCTTCCGGATGTCTTGACCTACGACACGAGTACGGCAGCAGCGGGACCGCTCAACGGTCGGGCTCTCGCCGATGACGTCATCGACGCCGAACTCGGCCTCGTGACCCAAGGCGGCATTCCCAGCGACTGCGTCGCCGCGCACAGCGACTACAGCTCCACGTTCCCCTACGTGGGTGCTGCGCACTAGTCATCACGTTGGTGGTGGGGCGCGGGTCATCGCTTTCCGCGCCCCACCACCTTCAGGACCATCTGCACCGATCTGCCGTCCAGCCTCGCGAGTCGCCCACCTGACGAGAGGTCGTCCCCGTGACCACCAGTTCCACCCCGACCGTCGCCCCGCCGACCCGGTCGAACTCCCCCCTCCACGCGCAGTCGCGACGCCCGTGGCAACACCTCACCGGCCCGACGGCAGCCCTTCTCGTCACGGCGCTCGTCGTGTCCGGTGCCGCGTATGCCGCGCAGAACTCCCCCGATCCGGTGGCCGCCGCGTACGACGAGTTCGCGATCTCCGACGCAGCGGACGTGACCACACCACCCCTGCCGGCGGTCGGACCGAGCACGATCCCGCTGGCCGACGCGGCTACACAGGCCACGATCGACCGGCTCACCGCCGACACCGCCGACAAGGCCTCGCCCGGGCAGCTCACTCTGCTCTCCCGCCTGCTTCTCCAGCGCGCTGCAGTCACCGGCGACGCGGACACCTACAGCAGGGCGACCCAGGCGCTCGACCGAGCCGTTGAGCTCGCTCCCTCCGACCTCGACGTTCGTGCCCAGCGGGCCACCGCGCGTCTCACCGTGCACGACTTCCCGGGCGCGGCGCGCGACACGGGCCTGGTGCTGGCCGCTCGACCCGATGACCTCGGTGCGCTCGGGGCTTCCTACGACGCCGCCTACGAGACCGGTGACTACACCGTGGCCGAGGCCCAGCTCGACCGCCTGGTCCTGCTCGCTCCCACAGCTCCACAGGTGCTGGTACGTCAGGCCAGATGGGCGGCGCTGAACGGGAGCCCCACGACTGCCGCGAACCTGGTGGCGCGAGCCCGCGTCGCAGCCGACTCCTCCGGCGCCGTGGGCACCGCACGAGCCACCTACGACCTGGTCGCCGGCAAGTTGGCCCTGGACGAAGGCCGCTACGGCGCTGCACTCGGGGACTATGAGGCAGCCCTGGTTGCTGCCCCCGGATGGCACGTGGCACTCGCCGGTCTCGGCCGGGCGCGAGCAGCCAGCGGTGACCTCGTCGGGGCCGAGCAGGCGTTCGCTCAAGCCGCGGACGCCGTCCCGCTCCCGGACACGTTGAGCGCCCTCGGCGACGTACGCACGGCACTCGGCAACCTCCGAGGAGCAGCCGATGCCTACGGAACCGTCGACGTCGTCGCCCAGCTCGACGCGGTCCAACAACTCTTCAACCGCTCGGTCGTGCTGTCCCGGGCCGACCGCGGGGTCGATACGGCGGCTGCGGTGGCCGAGGCTCGCTCGGAGCTCAGGGTGCGACGAGACGTCTACGGCTATGACGCCCTGGGATGGGCGCTGCTGGCCGACGGTCAGGTCGAGGCAGCCGCTAAGGCAGCCGACCGTTCCCTCGCCCTGGGCACCTTGGACCCGCGGATGCTGGCCCACGCCGGACTCGTCCGGGCCGCGGCTGGCGATGAGAGCCAAGCGCGTCTGCTGCTCGCCCAGGCGATCGACCTGAGCCCGACCGTCGACCCACTCCTCATGGCACGTGTGCGTACGGCGCTGGCTCAGCTCACCTCAGGAGCGACCCGATGATGCGACGCCTCGCCTGCCTCGCTGGCGCGGTGATGGCTGCCGGAGCGGTCTCGGTGGCCCTGGCCCCGGCTGCCTCGGCACACCCGCTCGGCAACTTCACCCGGAATACCTACGTCGGGTTCACTGTCACCCCCGACCGGGTCGACGTAGACCACGTACTGGATCTCGCAGAGGTACCAACCTTCCAAGAGCGCCGCGCCATGGATCAGGACGGCGACGGCGCCATCTCGCGAAGCGAATCCGCGGCCTGGGGTATGGCGCGCTGCGCAGGGGCAGCCGACCAGATCGCGGCGAGCACGGATCTCGGACCGGTGGTCTGGGCCGTCGGCGCCTCGTCGGTCACCTTTCCCGAGGGCCAAGGGGGGCTGCCCACGACCCGCCTCGAGTGCACGCTGACTGCGAACACTTCGGGCGCGACCACGCTGGACGCCCAGATCTCGATCGAGCAAGGCCGGGTCGGCTGGCACGAGATCACAGCGATCGGCGAGGGAGTGTCGCTGACCAGTGATCTCCCCGCTGCCTCCACCAGCGGGCGTCTGACCGCCTACCCCGTCGACGTGGCGCCCCCCGCGCTCGCCGTTGCACGGCTCACCTGGACACCAGCGGCCTCCGCGGGGATCGGATCCGACGCCGTTGGCAGTGGGGGCGCTAGCGACTCAGCCGCAGTCTCGGCCGTGACCTCGATCGCGCCGCGGGGCCTCGACCGTGCGACCCAAGCCTTCACCGACCTCATCGGCCGGCACGACATCACCCTCGGGTTCGGGCTGCTGGCCCTGTCGATCGCGTTGGCCCTGGGCGGCATGCACGCCCTAGCCCCTGGGCACGGCAAGACCCTGATGGCTGCCTCCCTGGTCGGGACCGGCGGCAAGAAGCGCGACGCCTTCGTTCTGGGCGCGTCCGTGACGACCGCGCACACCGCCGGCGTCATCGTGCTCGCCCTGGCCCTGTCCCTGTCCTCGACCGTCGCTCCAGAGTCGGCCTATCCGTGGCTGGGCCTGGCCAGCGCCGTGCTCGCGATCACCGTCGGCGTTAGCCTGCTGCGGCAGGCTCGCGGGGGCCACTCGCATCCGCATCCACATCCACACCCACATTCACACCCACACAGCCACGATCACGAGCTGCACCCGCACCGCCACGATCACGAGCCGCACCGCCACGATCACGCAGCGGGGCACAGCACAGTCACCCTCGCCGCCCGGCCCGCAGCTGACCGCGCCAGCATCTCGGCTGCCCCCCGGCCGGCCACGCGCCGAGTCATCGCCTTGGGCCTCGCCGGCGGACTCGTGCCGTCACCCTCGGCCGTCGTCGTGCTGCTCGCCGGCTTCGCCCTCGGCCGTTCTTGGTTCGCCCTGCTCCTCGTGGTCGCCTATGGATTGGGCATGGCCCTGACGCTCTGCCTGACCGGCTTGCTGCTGGTTCGCGCAGGCGGTCTCTCGAGCCGCGTCGCCGCCGGCACCGCCGTACCTCGGCCAGTGGCCGCTGTCCTGACCCGCCTGCCACTCATGGGCGCCCTCACGGTCATCGCGGCTGGCCTGTGGCTGGCGACGCGCAGCATCCTGGCGATGTGAGTGCGACGATGGAGGTATGTACATCCCGGACCGAAAGCCAGATCTCCCAGAACCTCCGCTCCTCGAGCGGATCAGGTCAGGAGTCATCGGCGACGACCAGATCACCGACGGGCCGTACGGTCCGCGGCGGGTGACTTATGCCGACTACACCGCGAGCGGTCGGGCGCTCGGTTTCATCGAGGACTTCATCCGCGACGAGGTCTTGCCGCGCTATGCCAACACCCACACCGAGTCCAGTGGCACCGGTCTGCAGACCTCCCGGCTTCGCGAGGATGCGCGACGGGTGGTGCATGAATCGGTACGGGCTGGCGAGGAAGCTGTCGTCGTCTTCACCGGGTCCGGCAGCACAGGCGCCATCGACAAGCTGATCGGAATCCTCAACCTCCGCATCCCGGCGGACCTCGACGATCACTACCGACTCACCGCTCAGATCCCCCTGGAAGAGCGGCCGGTGGTCTTCATCGGACCCTTCGAGCACCACAGCAACGAGTTGCCTTGGCGTGAGTCCATCGCCGATGTCGTGGTTATCCCTGAAGACCCCGACGGACACATCGACGCGGCTCGACTCAGCGAAGAACTGATCCGCTATGCCTCTCGCCCGCTGAAGATCGGCTCCTTCTCGGCTGCGAGCAACGTCACGGGAATCGTCACCGACACCCACCGCATCTCATCCTTGCTGCACGAGCATGGCGCACTGGCGTTCTGGGACTTCGCCGCAGCAGCGCCCTACGTGGAGATCGACATGTCTCCGGAGGATTCGGAGTTCCCGTTGGCACACAAGGACGCCATCGTCTTGTCACCGCACAAGTTTATTGGTGGACCCGGCACCCCCGGCGTCTTGGTCATGCGCCGCGAACTCATGACCAACCGAGTCCCAGACGTGGTCGGCGGCGGAACTGTCGCCTACGTGAACCCAGACGACCACCACTATCTGAGCGACCCCGTCCACCGCGAAGAGGGGGGCACGCCCGCGATCATCGAAGCAATCCGCTGCGGGCTGGTTTTCCAACTCAAGGCGGCCGTCGGAACCCAGGTGATCCGCGCCCACGAGGAGGACTATCTGCGGCGGGCCATCGCTGCCTGGCACGACCACCCGTGCATCGAGGTCCTCGGCAACCTCGACGCCGAGCGGTTGTCCATCGTGTCCTTCGTCATCCGTCGCCCCGAAGGTCGCTTCCTCCACCACAATTTCGTCGTCGCCGTGCTCAACGACTTGTTCGGCATTCAGAGCCGGGGAGGCTGCTCGTGCGCCGGCCCGTACGGCCATCGGTTGCTCGGCATCGACATCGAACGCAGTCACGAGTTCGAGCGGGAGATCACCGCCGGCTGTGAGGGAATCAAACCCGGTTGGGTTCGGATCAACTTCAACTATTTCATCAGTGAGGCCGTCTTCCGCTACGTCGTCGAGGCCGTGACACTGGTTGCCGAAGAGGGTTGGAGGCTGCTGCCCGACTACACCTTCGACCCGAGTTCGGGCCGGTGGCGACACCGCGACGGCGCTATCGAACCCCCGCTTCGACTCCATGACGTGACCTACTCAGAGTCAGGGTGCCTGACCTATCCCGACACCCGAGCCGAGGCTCCCGAGTCAATCCTGCTGGACCATCTCGACGCTGCACGGAGTGTGTTTGCCATCCGCGCAGCGGCCGCCGGGACCGAACCCGTCGCTGAGACGGCGGCGGACATGGTTGTCTTGAGCACGGACTTTGAGGCGTTGCGCTGGTTTGACCTGCCGGCGCAGTGCCTCGAGCCGGCAGCAGGGGCCACCCTCAGCTGACCGTGATTCGTATCGTCGGGCTGTACCCGTTGGAGCGGTACTTCGAGCCGCTCACCTTGACCCGATAGGTGTAGGTCGCCCTCTCCACCGGCACCACTGACATGCTGAAAGTGCCGTCAGTTCGGGTGGTCGTCGAACCCACCGTGACCCACTCGCCACCGACGTAGCGCTGACGCTCGACCAGCAGGCCACCCGCGTTCGGATCGACAGAACCCTTGAGCGTGACGGTCGTGCCGCGCTTGACGGTGGGCTTCGAGAACGCTGCCGCCACCTTGATCTTGACGAGCGTGCGGTTCTGCTGAGTGGTGGCCGGGAACCGTGTCCAGGAACCACCGACCGACAACTTCCAGTAGCCCGTTCGCGTCGGCTTCTTGGTTACTGACATGGTCCCCTGCGCCGACGTCGTCCCGCGGTTGACCGCGGTCCACGTTGTGGCCCCGCGATCCCGCCAATACAGCGTCCAGTCCTCCCCGGAGACCGCAGTCCCGGTGGATGTCTTCAACGTGCCGTGCACACGGATCGCCGAACCGTAAGTGGTGTCTCCGGCGAACAGTTCAAGGCGCGAGGAGGCCCGACGGATCTCGAGGGCGTACGTGCGTAGTCGCGACCACTGACCTTTGTCCTCGCCACCGACCGCCCACTGCGCGATCCCGGCAAGCTTGTATTCGCCGACCAGTTTGGCCCGCGCAACCATCGCCGACTCATCGTCGAACCACACGGTGCGTTTGATCGTGCAAGACACCGGATCGCCGGTGGAGTTTTCCCCTGAATACTTCTTGTTGTAGGAGAACGTCTTCTCGGCGTAGGTCGAGTTCCAGGTAGGAGTCACGCCCTTGTCGGCAGCTAACGCCGCCGCACCCGCGCTCGTGTAGGTGGCGCGCCCCGGCATGTTGTCCACAGGACAGCCCTTGGTCGTGGTCGGCCAGTCCCGGCCATACGCTGGCGCGCCAACCTGAATCTTGCTCGCGGGCACGACGCTGGTCGCATAGTCCAAGACCCGGCGAACCCACGCAATCGGCGCGATCGGTCCCGGCGCGGAGACGCTGTAGTCGTAGGTCATGATGCGGAGCCGGTCCACGTAACCGCCGATGCTGGCGTAGTCGTACACCCAGTACCCGCTGCTGCCGTCTCGGTCCGAGTCGTACATGACTGGAACGGCCGCAGTCAGCCACAGACCCTTGGCGTGCAGCGCTGCAGACAACTCCTTGACGAAGGCAACCCAGGCTGGCCGAGTGGTCGCCCAGGTCGACGACCCGTCCGAGAACGCAAACTTTTCGTAGTCAAGATCGATGCCGTCATAGTCGTTGGCGAGCGCGAGCGCCACAAGCGCCTTGATGTGAGTCGTGCGGCTCGTCTTGTTGGCCAAGATGCTGGCCATTTTGCGCGCTGACGTACCGTCGGTGACACCGCCCAGAACGCGCACGCCATCGGCGTGCAAGGCAGCGACTGCGGCCGCCCGCCGGCTGTCCGAGAGCTGGTCGACGATGGTGCTCGTCCCCGTCGCGGAGTGCCAGAAGCCGACGACGTCATAGAACAGATCGGCGTTGGCCGAGACCGTTGCGAGTGAGGAGTCCGTCGTCCAGTACGGCAACCAGCCGCTGACTATGTGTCGGGGGGCTTTCGCATACGGCTCGTTGATGGTTCCGGCGGTTGATGGCGTGGCTACGGCCACAAGTCCAGCCAACATCGTCGCCATGGTGACCGAGACGACCGGGACCAGAGCCCTTCGACGGGGACGCTGCGCAACTCGGGGCACTAGGACTCCTCGCACAGACCGGCGGGCCTCGTTCGTTCGACCTGGGCGCCGATCGGTCTCTCTTGGTCCTCGGACCCTGACAGGGCCACCTTGACCTCGGCAAGCCACTGGTAAACCTATTTATCCTTTTCAGAATGATTTGCGAGAATCCAGCGAGTCAGGCGGAGCCGAACGTCATCCCACTCTCGCTGGCGGTGGCCCCCGAGCGTCGAGCCCAGGTCCAGGGGTACTCCGGGTCCTCACCCGCGGTCCACGCAGGCGCCACATCCAACGGCCGCCAGGTGTCGACCATGACGGCTAGCTCCTCGGTCGCGCGAGCGCCGATGGAGGCTTCGACCGACCCGGGCTGAGGCCCGTGCGTGAAACCGGAGGGGTGCAGGGTCAGCGACCCCTGCTCGATGCCGGCACCCTTGCGCGACATGAAATCTCCCCCGACATAGAAGATCACCTCGTCGCTGTCGACGTTGGCGTGGTTGTAAGGCGCGGGGATCGACTCTGGGTGGTAATCGAAGAGCCGCGGAACGAACGAGCAGATCACGAAGCCCGGACCCTCGAAAGTCTGATGCACCGGCGGCGGTTGGTGCAGGCGCCCGGTGATCGGCTCGAAGTCGTGGATGGAGAAGGCATACGGATAGAGACACCCGTCCCACCCGACCACGTCAAAGGGATGGCTGGCATAGGTGAAGCGCGTCCAGCCCTGGCGGTGCCGCACGAGGACCTCGACCTCCTCGCCGTCGACCACGAGGGGCTCGGCCGGACCGCGAAGATCGCGTTCGCAGTACGGGCTGTGCTCGAGGTACTGCCCGCGCGGGGAGAGATAGCGCCGCGGTGGCCCGACATGGCCGGTCGCCTCGGTCACGAGCAACCGCAACTGCTCACCGGCGTCCGGAACCCAGCGGTGGGTTGTGGAAGTCGGGAGCACCACGTAGTCGCCGAGCCCAGCCCGGAGCGAGCCGAACACCGTCTCGCAGGTGCCCGACCCCGACTCGACGTAGACCAGCTCGTCGCCCATGGCGTTGCGATAGAGCGGCGAGGGTACGTCCGCCGCGACATAGGACAGCCGCAGGTCCGCGTTGCCGAGCAACAGCTGCCGACTAGTGACGGCATCTGTGCCGGCGGAGAAGTCGAGGCGGTGGCTCAGGCTGTGGCGGGGCAGCAACGGGAGGTTGGGCACCAGGGTCGTGGCTCCCAGGGGCTCGTACGTCTCCGCAGCGGTGATCGCCGTAGGCAGGTGCTGGTGATAAAGCAGCGCGGAGTCGTGGGAGAAGCCCTCGATCCCCATGAGCTCCTCGGCGTAGAGACCTCCGTCGGGGCGTCGGAACTGGGTGTGCCGCTTGCGCGGGATCTCGCCGACTTGGCGGTAGTAGGGCACGACGCCTCCGGAGTGCTCTGCACGTCATCAGCGTCCGATAAACGGACCGTGATGTCCTGTCAAGAGACCTTTCCGCTAGCGTCGCCCTCGTGTCAACCTTGCTGGTGGGCCTCCTCGACGATGCCGCCGTTTTCCCACCCAGGCAGACGACGGTCGCTGAGGCAGTCACGGACCACCGAGCGTTCCGGCTCAGCCCGTACGCCAGCGCCGTTGGCCCCCTGTTGATCAGAGCTCAGCAGGTCGCCGACCTCGTCGAAGCGGTTGTCGCCGGCGACGACCTGAAGGTGGGCCTGATCGCTTCCCCGGAGGGCGGGCTGATCGAGCTCGCCTACGCTCGCGACGTCCTCCTCGATCTCGACGACGCCGCGGTGCTCACTCAGGTCGAGATCGCGCTGCCGACCGACATCGATCAAGCCAGGTCAGCCCAGGCCTTGCTCGACGGGCTGGCGTTCTCCGCCCAGGCCTACGTCGAGGTGACTCAGCAGCGGGGCTGGGAGGGCGCGCTCGACGTGCTGGCTGCCGACGGAGTCGAGCGCGCGAAGTTCCGAACCGGTGGCGCCACTCCCGACGCCCATCCCTCGGAGACCGACCTAGCCGCGTTCATCCACGGCTGTGTGTCCCGCTCTCTTGCGTTCAAGCTGACGGCCGGTCTTCACCACGCTGTCCGGTCCACGACAGCGGGCGGCTTCGAGCAGCACGGCGTGCTCAACGTGCTGGGCGCAGTGTCGCTGGCCCAGGACGGCGCGAACCCCGGGGACCTTGCCGTCGTGCTGGCCACCCGCACCGCCGACCCCCTGCTCGAAGTGATAGCCGGGGCCGACCACAAGCGCGTCAGGGAGTCCTTCGTCTCTTTCGGGTGCTGCGACCTGACCGAGCCACTCGATGAGTTAGCGGCGCTCGGCCTGCGGATCGAGGACGACGCGTGACTGCCTCCTGGATCGAGGTTCCGGCTGGCTCGCCGTTCCCTGTCCACAACCTTCCGTACGGAGTCTTCGCCCCCGCCGGCGCTGCCGCGCGCTGCGGCGCGGCCATCGGCGACCACGTGGTTGATCTCTCGCAACTACCTCTCCCCCATGCCGATTCCTTTGCTGCTGCAAGCCTCAACGGCTTCCTGGGCCTGGGCCGTACGGCCTGGTCGGAGGTGCGCGCGGCGTTGACCGAGCTGCTCACGAACCCCGCCCATCAATCGAAGGTCACGCCGCACCTGCACCCCATCGACGAGGTGACGCTGCACCTGCCGATCGAGGTCGCGGACTACGTCGACTTCTATTCCAGTGAGCACCACGCGATGAATGTCGGTGCGATGTTCAGACCCGACAACCCCGCGCTTCCACCCAACTGGAAGCACCTCCCGATCGGCTATCACGGCCGAGCGGGGACTCTCGTCGTGAGCGGCACCGACGTCGTACGGCCCTCCGGACAACGCAAGCCCCCCGACGCCGACCAGCCAACCTTCGGCGCTTCCCGGCGCCTGGACATCGAGGCCGAAGTGGCCTTCATCGTGGGCGCTCCCTCCGTCCTGGGCGAGCCCGTGCCAACCTCCGCGTTCGGCGATCACGTGTTCGGGGTGGCACTGCTCAACGACTGGTCGGCGCGCGACATCCAGGCCTGGGAGTACCAGCCGCTCGGGCCTTTCCTCGGCAAGTCGTTCGCGACGTCCCTGTCGGCGTGGATCGTGCCGTTGGCAGCGCTGGAGAGCGCCCGAATCCCGTTACCTCATCAGGATCCTGCGGTCCTTCCCTACCTCGTGGATGACGATCCCTGGACCCTGGACCTCGACCTCGAGGTCCGGTTGAACGGTGAGGTGGTCTCACGTCCACCGTTCTCAACGATGTACTGGAGCCCTGGCCAACAGTTGGCCCACCTGACCGCGAACGGTGCCTCCCTGCGCACCGGCGACGTCTACGCCTCAGGAACCGTGAGCGGCCCCGAGGTCGGGCAGCGGGGGTCCCTCCTCGAGCTGTCCTGGGGTGGACGCGAGCCTTTGCAGCTCCCGTCGGGGCGCACGGTCACGTTCCTCGAGGACGGCGACGAGGTGACTATCTCCGGCTGGGCCACCGGGGCTGAAGGGGTACGACTCGGCTTTGGCCCCGTGACCGGCCGAATCCTGCCAGCCCCGCTCGGCTAGAGGTTGCCGCGGCGATCCTGTTCGCGCTCGATGGCCTCGAACAGCGCCTTGAAGTTGCCGATCCCGAAGCCCAGCGAGCCGTTCCGCTCGATGAGCTCGAAGAACACCGTCGGGCGGTCGCCGACCGGCTTGGTGAAGATCTGCAAGAGGTAGCCGTCCTCATCCCGGTCGACGAGGATCCGGTGCTCCTTCAGGGTTTCGATCGGGACCCGCACGTGACCGATGCGTTCGCGAAGCGCAGGATCGTCGTAATAGCTGTCGGGGGTCTCCAGGAACTCGATGCCCTCGGCACGCAGTGCCTGGACGCTCCCGACGATGTCGTTGGTCGCCAGCGCCAGGTGTTGGACGCCGGGGCCGGAGTAGAACTCGAGGTACTCATCGATCTGGCTCTTCTTCTTGGCGACAGCCGGCTCGTTCAGGGGGAACTTCACCCGGTGATTGCCGTTGGCGACAACCTTGCTCATCAAGGCGGAGTAGTCAGTGGCGATGTCGTCGCCCACGAACTCGGCCATGTTCACGAAGCCCATGACTCGGTTGTAGAACGAGACCCACTCGTCCATCCGCCCGATCTCGACATTGCCGACGCAGTGGTCGATGGCCTGGAAGATCCGCTTCGGCGCACCGTCGCGCTTGGCGTAGGACGACATACGTGCGACAAAGCCTGGAAGATACGGCCCTGTGTAGCCCGCGCGGTCCACGAGGGTGTGCCGTGTCTCGCCGTACGCCGCGATGGCGGCGATGCGGACCGTTCCGTACTCGTCACTCAGGTCGTGCGGCTCCTCGAGCACGGTCGCACCTGCCGAGCGAGCGTGGGCGATGCACTTGTCGACATCGGGGACTTCCAGCGCGAGGTCGACGACCCCGTCGCCGTGGCGCCGTTGGTGGTCGAGCAGCGGACTGTCAGGGCTGACGCCCCCCTTGATAACGAAGCGAGCCGAGCCTGAGCGCAGGACATAGGCCTTGTGGTCGCGGTTGCCGTGCTCGGGGCCGGAGTAGGCGATGAGCTCCATGCCGAACGCGGACTGATAGAAGTGCGCCGTCTGCGTCGCGTTGCCCACGACGAAGACCACCGAGTCGAAAGCAGTGACGGGGAACGGGTCCGTGCTCGCGTCGTAGTCGACGAGCCCAACCAGCTGGCGGAGCTGGTCGGCGTCGAGGGATGCAGCACGCTCGTCAGGGGTCAAGGACACGGCAGTCATGCCGGAAGCGTGGTGGCTGCGGTTCCAGTGGTCAACCGACCAGGAAAGATCTGCCCACATCGACCAATCTGACTGCCTAGAAGGCCTCTTTGATAGACAATCTGTCCATGCCCGTCGTGGACAGCCTAGACACTGCGCTCATCGACCTGCTGGCCGCCGAACCGCGCGTAGGTGTCTTGGAGGCCAGTCGCCGCCTGGGCGTGGCTCGCGGCACCGTGCAGGCCCGGCTCGACCGACTCACCGCACGTGGGGTGGTCCGGGGCTGGGGACCGGACCTCGACCCCACTGCCCTTGGCTACGACGTGTCGGCCTTCGTGACCCTTGAGCTGCGACAGGTGCGCGGACACGATCCGGTCACAGACCGGCTGGCCGAGATCCCGGAGGTGCTCGAGGTCCACACCATCACCGGGGCCGGCGATCTGCTCGCGCGCGTCGTCGCCCGGGGCAACGCCGACTTGCAGCGCGTCATTGATTCACTGGTGGCCATTGACGGTGTTGAGCGGACGTCCACGACCATCGCTCTGGCGAGCCCGGTGCCCTACCGGACGCTGCCCCTGGTCAGGGCAGCGGCTATCCGGGCCGCGGCCACGACGACCTGAGGTCCGATCGTCTCGGAGTCGATGGGCGCCAGTCCGACCACCCCGACAGACCCGTCGACACCCGCCGCGGGCAACGGCGCGGCCAGGCCGAAGGCGCCGTCTTGAAGCTCGCCCGCCGAAAGGACCCACGCAGCGGGTGACCGGATCGCCCGCCCGGCGGCTCCCCGGTCCCTCGGGTGCCGCGTACCTTCGCGGTAGGCGACATGAAGGTCAGTCCAACTGGGCTCGACGACTGCAACGGCGAGCACTTCGCCGCCGTCCAGGATGCTCAGGGACGCGGTCAGCCCGACAGCCTCGGCCAACTTCCGTAGCTCGGGCAGCGCGGCAGCGCGCAACAACGGGAGCACAGCCCTGGCCATCACCAAGACGCCCAAAGACAGCCGGGCGTGGCCTTCGGCGTCCCGGAGAACCAGGCCGTGCTCCTCGAGCGTGGCCAACAGTCGATAGATGACGGTGCGGCCGACGCTCAGGTCTGCGGCCAGTTCGGAGACCGTACGACCGTCCGGCGACTCGGCAAGCACCTCCAAGATGCGCAGCCCACGACTCAGGGTCTGCGAGGTCTCGACGGGGCTCATGAGTCAGCGCGTGGATCAGCCGAGGCTGAGGGCGGCCAGGGCTGCGTTGACGATTGAACCGGGCAGCAGGTCGTGGATCTCGTAGAGGTCGTCGACCGAGCCGGACTGGCCGAAGGCGTCGACGCCGAGCGGAACAGCTGCGACGCCGAGGGCTGAGCCGATCCAGGCCATCGCATGCGAAGCCGCGTCATGCACCGAGACGACAGGCGCCCGATCGGGGAAGACCGCGCGAAGAGCGCCGGGCACCGACGGAGTCGTCGCCGTACGGACTCCCTGGCGCAGCGTGCGCTGCCACGCGGAATACAGCCGGTCGAGGGACGTGATGTCGACGACATGGGCGGCGATCCCCTCATCGGCGAGCTCGGCCGCTGCTGTGAGGATCTCCGGCACGACAGCCCCCGACCCAACGAGGTGCACCACCGGTGCACCCGTGGCTGCGAGCTCGGAGGCGTCGACGAGTCGGTACGCCCCGGCGAGTACCTGACGACGCAGCACCGCGTCACCGAGCCTGGCGCGAGCAGCCTCGAAGGGCGCCTGGTCGACCGGCCTCGTCGAGAGCCGGAAGTAGTAGGCGCCGTCGTCGTGCGGGGCCGCCGTCAGGGCGGCCGGAGGACCAGCGGCGATTCGGCCAAAGGCGTCACAGAGCAGCCAATCCAGCGGCGTCGCATACGCCGGCTCGATGAAGGTCACGCCGGGCAGCTCCAGCCCGATCGATGCCGTGATCGTGGACTGGTGGGCACCACCCTCGGGCGCAAGAGTCACCCCGGAGGGAGTGCCCGCAATGACGAACCGTGAGCCGGAGTAGACCGCATGGATGAAGGCATCCAGGCCACGACAGACGAACGGGTCGTAGACGGTGCCTACGGCAAGCAGCGGCTGGCCGGAGAGGTCCCAGGACAGGCCGAGCTGACCGAGCAGCAGGAAGAGGTTCATCTCCGAGATGCCCAGCTCGATGTGCTGGCCGGTCGGACCCTCAGCCCACTTCAGGACTGGGTCCTCGTTCCACGCCCGACGCTCCTCCGGGTTGTAGACCCCGGTTCGGTTGAGGAAGCCGGCGAGATTGGTAGAGGTGGCGACGTCCGGCGCTGTGGTGACCAGGTGGCGCCCCACGGCAACGTCTCGAGACAGGTCGACGAGGACCCTGCCGAAGGCCTCCTGGGTCGAGATCGGCTTACCGGATCTCACTCCCGTGGACTCGGGCACAGCGAATCCGAGGGTGGGCTCATGGATCGGGCGCGTCAGGTGCTCACGCCGGACGCTGGTCCAGATCCCGGCCGCGCTCGTGGGGTCGAAGCGGTCCCACTCCGTGGCAGCGTCGAGCCCGACCTCCGTCCGGAAGGCGTCGACCTGCTCCCCGGTCAGCAGGGCGGAGTGGTTGCGTGGGTTCCCGGCCAGCGGGAGCCCCCATCCTTTGACCGTGTAGGCAAAGACCACACTCGGGCGGTCGGTCACAGCGTCACACGCGGCATAGGCCTCAAGCAGCGCCCCGAGGTCGTGTCCGCCGAGATCGCGCACCAGCGGACCGAGCTCGTCATCAGGTATCCCTCCGACGAACGCCTCCGCCGGCTCGGGCGCCCCGTCGAGGAACCGTTTGCGCAGCTCGTCTCCCGAGATCCCGAAGCAGGCTTGGTACTGCTCGTTGGGCATCGCATCGATCCAGTCCCGCAGCGCCCCGCCCCCCGGTCGGTCGAAGGCTTCGGTGAGCCGGCGGCCGTACTTCACCTCCACGACGTGCCACCCGGCAGCCGCGAACTGGCCGCGCCACTGCTGGATTCGGACGCCAGGCACGACTCGGTCGAGGCTCTGTCGATTGAAATCCACGATCCACGTGACGTTGCCGAGCCCCTCGGTGGCGGGATCCGCGATGGCCTCCCAGATGTTGCCTTCGTCCAGCTCAGCGTCGCCAATCAGGGCATAGAAGCGGGCGGCCGGGCGAGCCCCGAAGTGATCGTCGACGTAGCGACGGGTCACGGCCGCGAAGAGCGGAGCTGCGGCCCCGAGCCCCACCGAGCCCGTGGAAAAGTCGACCGGGTCGGGGTCCTTGGTGCGCGAGGGATAGGACTGGAGGCCACCGCGTTGGCGCAGCTTGGTCAGATAGGACCGGTCGAGGTTGCCCAGGAGGTATTGGATCGAGTGGAACACCGGCGAGGCATGCGGCTTGACGCTCACCCGGTCTGGTGCATCGAGGTGAGCGAAGTAGAGGGCCGTCATCGCCGACACGAGCGACGCCGAGGAGGCCTGATGCCCACCGACCTTGACCCCGTCGCCGGTGTCTCGATCATGGTTCGCCGAATCGACCATCCGGACGGCGAGCCACAGGATCCGGCGCTGGATCTCGTCGAGGACCTCGAGATCAGGAGAGTGCGTGTTCACAGGCGTCAGGGTATCGCCGCGACCGTGGGTCCGTTACCTCAGGTGGAAAGCCGTCACGGAGAGCGAAATCTCTGGCCGGCAGCGCGTGCGGCTCAGGCGACGGCGAGCTGCTGACCTTGCCCGCGCATCCGGAAGGACGCGAAAATCTCGAAGCAACCGATGAGCAGCAGCCAGATGCCGAAGAAGGTGAAGAGGACATAGAGGGTCGGAGCCGGCCAGGCCAAGATGATGACCCCGCCGAGCAGGACGAGCAACCCGCTGAAGATGGCCCACCCTCGGCCCGGAAGGTCGTGATCGCCCACTGCGGTGATCAGCATCGTGATGCCGTTGATCAGCCAGGCGACCCCGATGACCACGGCCAGAAGGGCCACTGAGTGAGCCACCGATCGGAAGGCAAAGAAGCCCAGCACGATGGACAGCACGCCGCCGATAGCCAGCAGCGCGCGAATCCCACCCTTTCGCTCCCCGGTGAAGGACTGCACGAGCTGGAAGCTCCCGGACACCACGAGGTAGACCCCGAGGAGCCAACCGACCACGACCGCAGTCTCATCGGTCCAGACGAGGACGACGATTCCTAGGATCAGGGTCACGAGACCGGCGGCGAGCAGCATGCCCCAGGTCCGGCCGAGGAACTGGCTGAGATCTCGCTTGTCCTGCGCGGTGAGTTCTGACATGGAACGCATTGTCTCAGGCCTGAGGCATCCCATGGTGGAGGCCGGCCACGAGCCTCAGATGCGTCCACTGTGCTTGACCCGGCTCAGAAACTCCTGCGTACGAGCCTGGGTCGGCGCACCGAAGATCTGCTCGGCAGGCCCGACCTCGCACACCACTCCCGCATCGAGGAACGCCACTCGACTGGCAACCTCGCGCGCGAAACCCATCTCGTGGGTGGCCAGGACCATGGTCATGCCCTCGGTCTTGAGGTCACGGATGATGTCGAGCACTTCGCCGACCAGCTCGGGGTCGAGCGCTGAGGTGATCTCGTCGAAGAGCATCAGTTCCGGCTCCATCGCCAGCGCCCGCACGATCGCCACGCGCTGCTGCTGGCCGCCGGAAAGCCTGTCGGGGAACTCATCGGTCTTGTCCCCCAGGCCGAACCGGGCCAGCAACTCCCGGGCCTCTGCCTCTGCCTGACTTCGGCCGGTTCGGCGGACTCGCCGAGGCGCCAGCGTCACGTTGTCCAAGACGGTGAGGTGGGGGAAGAGGTTGTAGCTCTGGAAGACGATGCCGACCCGCTTGCGGATCGCATCAGCATCGGTCTCTAGGGCTGTGACTTCGATGGAGTCGATGAACACCGTCCCGGCGTCGACGTCCTCGAGGCCATTCACGCAGCGGAGCAAGGTCGACTTGCCCGAGCCGGAGGCACCGATGAGGCAGACCACCTCACCGCGCTCGACCTCCAGGCTGACCCCTCTGAGCACCGCGTTGCTCCCGAATGCTTTGTGCAACTCGTGAACCCTGAGCAGCGCCTGACTCATCCGGCCCCCCCGGCCAGCTGGCGCTGACGATCACGGGCGAGGAGCCGGTCGGTGAATCGGGCCAGGGGGATCGTCAGGGCGATGAACAGCAGCGCGGCGACGACGTACGACGTGTAATTGAAGTTGAACGAGGCGTAGATCTGCGCCGCGCGCAGCGCTTCGATCGGCCCGAGAACAGCGATCAGCGCGGTGTCCTTCTGGAGGGAGATGAAGTCGTTGATCAGCGGCGGTACGACGCGCCGCACCGCCTGGGGCAGCACCACAAAACGCATGGTCTGCGCGCCCGACAAACCGAGGGATCGGGCAGCCGCTTGCTGACTCGGGTGGACCGAGTCGATCCCGGCGCGATAGACCTCAGCGACGTAGGCGCTGTAGGAGCAGATGAGGGCAACGGTGCCCCAGACCAGCACCGAGTTGGTCAGCCCCGAGATCCGCAGGGCGGGGATGCCGAACCCAAACAAGAACATGAGCAGGATCGTCGGAATGCCGCGAAACACGTCGGTCCAGACCGCCGCCGCGATCCGCAGCGGCAGGAACACCGGGCCTCGCAACCCACGCATCAACGCGATGATCAGGGCGAGGACCAGGATGCAGGGTTCGGCAATCAGGAAGATCTTGATGTTGAGCAGGAACGCCCGCAGGATGTCTGGAGCCGAGGCACGGAAGTCCGCGCCGTTGAAGAAAGTCTCCCGCACAGCGGACCACCCCGGCGACGAGACAAGGATCAAGGCAAGCACGGCAAACACGACCACCGTGCTTGCCGTGGCGAGCATCCCGTTGCGACGGCCTCGCTGGCGCAGAGCGTCAGCTCGGACCGGGTCGACGTAGGGCTGCGGCGCAACTCCGACAGCGGGCGACGGAGGGATGGAGGCGCCCGCCGAGATCACGAGAGCGTCGGGACGCCCGCCTCGCCCCCGAGATACTGCTCGGTGATCTGCGCAAGCGTGCCCTGGGACTCCAGGAGCGCGAGGGCGTTGTTGACGCAAGGAACCAGTGCGCTGCCCTTCTCGAACAGCAGACCGAACTCCTCACTGCCCTGCCCTGCCGGGAAGGCTCCGACAACCTTTCCGTCGTCCATCACTGCGGCGGTGAGGTAGAAAGCCGTCGGAAGGTCGACGACTACGCCGTCGATGTTGCCGTTCTGCAGAGCCTGAACTGCCGCGTTGGTGTCGTCATACACCGAGGGGGAGGACGACGGCTGGACGGTGTCCGTGATGTATTTCAGGCTGGTCGTGCCTACCTGTGCCCCAAGCTTCAGGCCCTTCAGGTCTGCGATGCCCGTCGCGGCGGTACCCGGCGTTCCGTTGACCGCGATGACTGCTTGCTGCACGGCGTAGTAGCCGTCGCTGAAGTCAACCGCCTCCCGTCGCTCTGGGAGGGTGGAGATCTGATTGATGTCGAAGTCGAAGTTCTTGGTTCCCGGCGCATAGGAACTGTTGAACGGAACGACGACCCACTTCACCTGCTCCTTCGTGAAACCGAGGTTCTGCGCCAACGCGTAGGCGACCGCGGACTCGAAGCCCTTGCCGTTGGTGGGGTCGTCGTCCTCGAAGTACGGCGGGTACGCCGGGCTGTCCGTGCCGATCGTCAGGGTGCCCGCTGTGCGCAGTGGCAGGTTGGCAAGGCTGCAGTCCAAAGATGAGCCACTCGGCGCGACGGTCGTCGTCGGCGCCTCTTCCACGCCGCAGGCGGTGAGTGCCAGCAAGGCGACTCCGAACGCTGCAACAACAGCACGGGAACGGGCACGGTGCGACATGACGACGTCCTTCGAGGGCGATCAGCGGTTGAAGACCCAGACCCTACCTAGGTTTCAGCCTCGACCGAATGCCCAGACCCGGATCGTGACCTGTCCGCGGGTCATCATTCTGTCTCAGCACAGCTGGCCGCATTCGGGGCGCAGCCAGTGCGCCAGCCACTGCGATGACCGCCATCACCGCGAAGATCGTCGCGAAGACTCGAGCATCCTGGCCGGCCGCAGTATGCCCCGCGGCGAAAATCGTCGATCCGATCACGATGGCGATCGTGGAAAAGAGCCCGTCGCTGACTTGAAGCGCGGCGGAGTTGATGCCCTGGTCTGTGTCAGGGGAGAGCTCCATCGTCACGACTGAGATCGAAGCCATCGACATCCCCATGCCGAATCCTCCGACAACCCACCCCAGCCCGGCCACGAGCACGGGAACGCTCGGAAGCAGCACCAGTGTCAGCGCGCCGATCGCGAACGCCACGCACCCGGCCCCTGCGCGCACCAGCTGCCAACGCGGCCGCTCGAGACCCGGGCGTCCCTGGAGGAACGAGCCCGCCGCCCATCCGAGCGCTCCCCCAGTGAGCGACAAACCGGCAAGGGTCGTGGAGAGCCCTCGCTCGTTGACCAAGGCCAAGGGGAGAAAGGTCTCGGCGCCGAAGAACGATGCCGCCAGGAAGCCGCGCATCATCACCGAGGTTGGGAGGCCTCGGGCCAGCTGGAGGGCCCCGGCCGGCAGCAGCCGGGGAACACTGGGCACGAGCAGGGCCGAGGCGATGAGCACGAGCGGGAGCGAGACCCAGTCCAGCCTGGTCCCGGCGTACTGCAGTGTTGCGACCCCGACCGCCGTAGCCAGCGCTGCACGTTTGCGGCCTCCTTCGCCGCGAGCCCCGTGTCCACCCTCGAGCCGGCCCAACCAGGGCGCAACGAGCGCCACCGCCGGTAGGACGAAGATCGGTACGCCGAGGAACACCCATCGCCACGACGCGTTGTCGGCCAGCGCTCCTGCGACAGTTGGCCCGACGAGCGATGGCAACACCCATCCGGCGGACATGAGGGCGAAGACCTGGGGCCGCTGGGACTCGACATAGGCGCGGGCGACCACGACGTAGAGGGCCACGATGACCCCGCCGGCTCCGAATCCTTGGAGTGCACGACCCAGGATGAACACGGGCATCGTCGGGGCGAGTCCCGACACGAGCAGCCCCACGGTGAAGACGGCAATCCCCCCCAGCAACGGCAGCCGAGGTCCACGGGCGTCAGCCAGTTCTCCCGCAGCGACCGTGGAGAACAAGCTCGTCACGAGGAAGGCGCTGAACGCCCAGCCATACAGCGGAAGACCGTCGAGTTCCTGTACTGCCACTGGCATGGCCGTGGCGACGGCCATCGCCTCGAAGGCCACGAGGAAGACGACCCCGAATACACCCGAGGTCAGGCCCCGCAGCCTCGGGCCGAAAACGCTATCCGGACCAGGCCGGTTCACGCGTCGGACCCGTCGCCCTCCCCCTCGCCACCACGCATGAACTCAAAGATCTCCTTGCACTCCGGGCAGACGGGGAACTTGCCGGGGTCCCGGTTCGGGATCCAGACCTTGCCGCACAGGGCAACGACCGGGCTACCGGTGACGGCCGACTCGACGATCTTCTCCTTGCGCACGTAGTGCGCAAAACGCTCGTGGTCGCCGCCCTCGCTGGGCGAGAGCCGGGTGTCTTCTTCGACGAGGGTGGCGGTGCCCCCAACGGTGTCCGGGCCGGTCAACGGATCGCTCATGAGCCCCATCCTAGGTTCGACCCCAACCCTGTGTCGCCGCCCGCTCCACCCCCGCTGAGTGTGACGTTGTGTTCGCGAAAAGCGGCGGGTCGGGTAAACCAAGGGCCCCTACGCG
>JANPBY010000183.1:0-3157 GCA_031430645.1 Actinomycetes bacterium | reverse complement strand
GTGGCGCAGCCGTGGCGGGTCTGGCGGGAGGACGAGCGCAGCGAGGACGGATGGTAGGCAAGCCACCCCCCTCCCACCGCCGCCGCGGCACTCCGCGAAGCTGGCTATCGAGACGGGGCGGTCTCCGGTGGCTGGGCGGGTTTGGTTTCTGGCATCACCATGACGGCTAGCACGGCGATGACCGAGACTCCGGCGGTGGCCAGGAACGCGGTCTCGTAGGAGTAGGTGTCGGACAAGGCTCCCGCAACGAGGGGGCCGGTGAAGGTCCCCGCGTCGGCGGCCATTTGGTAGGCCGCAACGGGTGTGCCACCCCGGCCGCCGATCACGTCACCGACAACCGCGGCTGAGGAGACGCCGATTAATGCGGACGCCGCGCCGAACAACGCCATAGCCACCAGGTACGGCGCGACGGTTCCCGAGAAGGCGAGGACCACGGCGGCGACGAGAGCTAGAGCAGCACCGGCGAGGAGGTACGGCTTTCGGCCGCGGCGATCGGCGAGCCGGCCGGCCGGGATGAGCACCGCTACCTGAGTGAGGGCTCCCACGACCAAACCGATGCCGGTCCACGATGCTCCGACCTTGAGCCCCTCGACCACGAAGATGGGGATCAGCGCGGCGCGCACACCGAAGATCGACCAGCCGTTGGCGAAGTTGTTGACGACTGCGGCTCGGTAGGCCGAGGAACGGAATGCGGTTCGTAGTGAGGTGGGTGCGTGGTCGGCTCCCGTGACGGCGTCGCGCTCGTGCAGGGACGTCCGGGCCAAGAAGACCATGGCCACGCTGCCGGCAGCCGCCAGGGTTCCGGCGTACACGAAGAAGGGTGCTCGGATCGACCACTCGGTCAGGGGACCGCCAAAGGCGGGGCCGAAGATGCCTCCGAGCAGGAAGCCGGACTGGAAGGAACCGCTCGCCTGACCGCGCTCGTCAGCGCTGGCCACCCGCAGTAGCAGGCTGAGCGCCGCCACGGTGAACATCGCCGATCCCACCCCGCCGATCCCCCGCAGAAGCAACAGCTGAGGGAACGACTGCGAAAGCCCGGCGAAGAAGCTCGACACGGCGACGATGGCGATTCCGCTGGCCAGGACGACGCGTTCGCCCAGACGGTTGACCAAGGTGCCGCCGGCTAGGGCGGACACGAAGCGCATCAGGGCGAACACGCTGATGATCGACGAAGCTGCCAGGTTGGACACGTCGAAGGACTTGGCGAAGACCGGGATCGCCGGCGCAAGAATCCCGAACCCCAGCGCCACGAAGAACGCGACGGCCGTGAGAACGGCGACCTCGCGCGGCAGCCCGTACATCGGCAGCCGGGTCACCCACCTCGGGCTCGCAGAGGGCGGCGGGACCGGAGAAGGCGAACTCATCAGATCGCCATCTTCCCGCAAGGGGGCACTTGGCACCGCCCAGGGGCGGTGCGAGCTACCTCATCGCGGCGCGGGCGCGCAGGAAGTCGCTCACCACGTAGTCCCCGAGCCGCCCGGCGTCGGGGTTGAATACCCGCCCCCCGTTACGCCGCGCGACCTCCTCGACGAAACGTTGCAGCCGTTCCTCGTCGCCGAGCATGAAGATGTTCAGCGTCGCCCCGCGCCGGGTCATCTTGTCGACCTCGGCCAGCGTCAGCTCCAGGGTTTCTGGCGCCGGGGGCCAGTCGAAGGAGCTCCGTCCATCACGGGTCAGGTGGGCCGTCGGCTCACCGTCGGTGACGACGAGGACCACGGGGTCGGCCTCCGGGTGCCGGTCGATGAAGCGCCCGGCAACCAACAGAGCGTGTTGGAGGTTCGTTCCCTGCACCATGTCCCAGTCCAGGCCGGCCAGCTCGGTGGGCTGCAGCTCACGTGCATAGTTCGAGAAACCTATGACCTGCAACGCATCTTGCGGATACGACGTGCTGACCAAGGTGTGCAGGGCGAGCGCGGTCTGCTTGGCCGGCCCCCACGTGCCGTTGAGCACCATGGAGTACGACAGGTCGACGAGCAGGCAGACGGCGGCAGACGTACGCCGCTCGGTCTCGCGGATCTCGAAGTCCTCGACCGCCAGATGAACCGGCTGGCCGGGCGCCCCCGGCCCGCCGCGAAGCACGGCGTTGGTCACGGTTCGCACCACGTCGATGGGCTGCTCGTCCCCGAACTCCCAGGGCCGGGTCGCGCCGGTGAGGTCGCCGGCCGCACCTGCGGCTCGCAGGTCGTGAGCCCCGCGGATGCCGGCCTTGAGCGAGGCGAAGACGGTTTGCAGGGCCGTGCGACCGAGACGTCGTACGGCCTTCGCTGTCAGCTCGAGCTCCCCCTCCCGCCGGGTCAGGTAGCCCTGGGCCTCCAGTTCGCGCTCCACCCGGCGCAGCTGGTCGAGGTCGTCAACCGCGGCCCGGCCCAGCGCGCGGCGCACGGCGCCCTCATCGACATCGGCCAACGAGGCGCCGTTGTAGTCCTGGGCAAGCGAACCCTCTAGTCCTTCGAGATCGGCCAGCTCCTCCAGGGCTGAGGCGCCCTCACCGAGGCCGAGCGGCTCGCCGCCGCGCATTCGGGCCCGGCTCGACCGGTCGAGTTCCGGGCGACGTTCGCGAAGCTGGTCACCGAGTTGGGAGAGCTGAGCTGACAGGTCGAGGTCACCCATCGACTGCTCCATGAGGGAGCCCAGCTCGGCGCGCTGCTCTCCCGAAAGGGAGGCCATCATCCGTTCCGCAGCGGCGGCTCGCCGGGCGAGGGAGTCGATGAGCTCTTCGAGGTTCTGCGGGTCGTCGGGGAAGAAGTCGCCGTAGGACTCCATGAACTGGTCGAAGTTCTCGGCGACGTCCTCGCCGCGCGCGTCCTTCGCGAGCATCGCATTCAGGTCCGCGAGCATGTCCTTCACCCGCTGCATGGCCTCGGGGTCGGGAGACTCCAGCGCCTGCTTCATCCCTTTGAATTGCTGGTCGAGCACCTCCGCGCGCAGCAGTTCACCGATCTGGTCGTAGGTCTCCCGGGCCTGCGCTGAACGCCAGTCGTAGTCGCTGAGCTCCTGCACGGCGGCAGCTGTCGAGGACGGGAGATCGTCGAGCTGCTGCTCGCGCAACCGGGCGTCATCGCTCGGGTCGGGGAACAGCGCGCCGTGCTCCAGGGCCACGGCCTCGTCGAGCAACTCACGGACCTCGTTGAGAGTCCCGCCGAGCTGCCCGCGTTCG
>JANPBY010000182.1:0-15339 GCA_031430645.1 Actinomycetes bacterium | reverse complement strand
AAGGTCGGCGTCGGCGAAGGGGTAGTACCCGACAGGGGTGCCGTAGCCGTCGTCGATGGTGGAGGTCAGGGCGCAGGCCCAGGACGCCTCCCAATCCAGGTCAGTGAGGTCGCACGTGCTCGCCTCGGGGCACGGGTCCCGAAGGTCTGAGCGCGATGCGAACATGTGACTGATTCTAGAGCATGGCACCGACAGAACGCAAGGGGTTTGTGGAACGAATCTTCAATCACCCCAACGATTTCACTCACAGCGGAAGAGCGAGCCCGGTCAACGTGGAAGAACCAAAGCGAGACCCTCAGTGCAGTCCACTCCCTCGAGTCGGCACCGCGCCCGTAGGCTCCGCCCGTGAGTCCCGACGGCCCGACCCCTCAGCTCCCTCCCGAGCTCCCGCTTGAGTTGCCCCTCGAGGATGCCCTCGACGAGGCGGTCGAGGAGGCGCCGGCCGCCATCCCCCTACTCGCGCCCCGCGACGGACTGCCGGACACCGTCACCACCGGGACGTCACTCGCGCGCACGGTCGCGGCCCTAGCGGCTGGCGACGGCCCGGTCGCCGTTGATGCCGAACGGGCTTCCGGCTACCGCTACGGCCAGCGCGCCTACCTGGTCCAACTGCGTCGCGCTGGTGCTGGGACCGCGCTCATCGACCCGGTCGGCTGCCCCGATCTGACCTCCGTGGGCGAGGCACTCTCCGAGGTTGAATGGGTGGTGCACGCCGCGACCCAGGACCTTCCCTGCCTCGCTGAGATCGGGATGCGTCCCACCAAGCTCTTCGACACCGAACTAGGCGGTCGCCTCGCTGGCTACCCGCGCGTCGGGCTGGGCCCACTGGTGGAGAACATCCTCGGATTCGCCCTCGAAAAGGGTCACTCAGCGGCGGACTGGTCGACCCGTCCGCTCCCCGAACCGTGGCTGCGCTACGCAGCACTCGACGTAGAGGTCCTCGTCGAGCTTCGCGACGCCATCGCCGATGACCTCGATCGACAAGGAAAACTGGGCTGGGCTGAGGAGGAGTTCGCGGCCATCGTCGCGGCACCACCGGCCGCTCCCCGAATCGATCCTTGGCGGCGGACCTCGGGGCTACACCGGGTCCGCGGCCGCCGTGGGATGGGCGCGGTCCGCGAGCTCTGGGAAACCCGCGATGCCCAAGCTCGGGCGCGCGACGTGGCTCCCGGCCGAATCCTGCCCGACAGCGCCATCGTTGAGGCGGCTCTGACGGCACCGACGTCGACCGAGGCCCTGCTGAAGGTGCAGGGATTCGGCGGCCGGGCCACCCGGCGCCAGGTCGGGCTTTGGTACGAAGCTCTCGAGCGCTCTGCCGCCCTTCCGGACAGCGCACTGCCCGACGTCGCCCTGGTGAGCGACGCGCCTCCGCCGGCCAGAGTCTGGGCCGATCGCGACCCGGTTGCAGCGGCCCGGCTGAGCGCAGCACGTACGGCCGTCGCGGCCCTGGCCGACGAGCATCTGATGCCAGTGGAGAACCTCCTCGCCCCCGACACGGTGCGGCGACTGTGCTGGACACCCCCCGAGGACCTGTCCAAGGATTCGGTCGCAGCAGTCCTGGAAGGCCACGGTGCCCGAGCCTGGCAGCGCGGCCTGACCGCGCCAGTCCTTGCCGGCGCTCTCCAGCGACTACGGACTAAGGGAGATGCGTGACCGATCCGCTGACCCTGATCTCCCCCAGCAGTCGACTCACGCTGGAGCAGGTGGGGCTGGCCCGTGGCCGGGCGATTCTTGCGGGAGACCTCGACAGCCTGAGTCCGCTGACGGCAGCTAAAGGCTGGCCAACCAGTGATACCGCAGCGGGCCTTGGCGCTGCACTTGACCGGTCCACTCTCGATTCGGACACCCCCTTTCTCGTGGTGAGCGCCGACACTGCCGAGGTAATCGGCGATTGCGGCTGGAAGGGCGGGCCTGGGCCTGAGGGTCGGGCCGAGATCGGATACGGCCTGGCGGCTTCGGCCCGCGGGTTTGGCCTCGGCACCGAGCTCGTCCGCACCCTGACCGCCTGGGCACTGGCCCAACCCGGTTGCAGCGCAGTCGTTGCCGACGTGATCGCCGACAACCTCCCGTCACGACGGGCCTTGGAGCGTGCCGGGTTCACCGTGGATCGGACGGTCGGTCCAAACGTCTGGTATGTCTTCGCGAACAGCTGAGGGGCGAGACCATGACCACGCCGATGTCGCCTTCAAGCAACCATCTGCTCATCGACGATCTGCGGGCCGGCCTCGCCGCGGCGGCGGATCCGACGCTGGCGCCGGGCATGCAGGCTTACATGAAGTCCGACCTCCCCTACTACGGCGTACGCACGGCACCGATGCGCCGGCTGGTGAAGGCCCGCATCGACGCGCGGCCGCCCCACGACCGGATCACCTGGGAAGCAACCATCCGGGAGCTCTTCGACGACGCCAGCCACCGCGAGGAGCGGTACGCAGCCCTGGTGCTAGCGGGACACCGATCAGCGCGCGCGTGGCAGGACCCGGGCACCCTCCCGCTCTACCGACACCTGGTGGTGGCCGGCGCCTGGTGGGACCTCGTCGACTGGACGGCAACCGGTCTGGTCGGACCGATCCACCGCGGCTTCCGCGGCGACGTGGACCCGCTCATGCGGGCGTGGGCGGTGGACGACGACCTGTGGGTACGACGGACGGCCTTGCTGTGCCAGAACGGTGCCAAGGAAACCGTCGACCTCGACCTGCTCACCGATTGTTTGGTGCCCAACCTCCAACGGTCGGAGTTCTGGCTGCGGAAGGCTTGCGGCTGGGCGCTACGCGAGGTCGCCTATCAACACCCAGAGTGGGTTCGACGCTTTGTCGCCGGTCATCCTGAGATGTCCAGCCTCACGCGTCGTGAGGCGACGAAGCACCTCACCTGATCGCCGCCCGGTTACTCGTGAGTAATATAGGCGCGAGGTCGTCTCGTCCGAGGAGCCGCACGTGTCTGCAACAGCCCGTCCCCCCCGCCCGGTCCGTGAGGTCGTCTTCGTCGACGGAGTCCGAACTCCCTTCGGCAAGGCCGGTGTCAAGGGTCTCTACGCCGAAACTCGAAGCGACGACATGATCGTCGCGCTGATCCGCGAGCTGGTGCGTCGCAACCCCGGCCTGCCACCCGAGCGGATCGACGAGGTCGCCATCGCGGCCACCACCCAGATCGGGGACCAGGGCCTCACGATCGGCCGCGCTGCCGCACTCCTGGCCGGGCTCCCCCGCAGCGTTCCCGGCTACTCCATCGACCGGATGTGCGCCGGCGCCATGACTGCCGTGACGTCGGTGTCCAGCGGGATCGCCTTCGGCGCGTACGACGTCGCCCTGGCCGGCGGAGTGGAGCACATGGGCCACCACCCGATGGGCGAGGGCGTCGACCCCAATCCGCGCTTCCTCGCCGAGCGGCTCGTTGACCCGAGCGCCCTGATCATGGGCAACACGGCCGAGAACCTGCACGACCGCTTCCCCGCGCTGACCAAAGAACGCGCAGATGCCTTCGCTGTGCGCAGCCAGGAGAAGCTCGCCAAGGCCTACGCCGACGGCAAGATCCAGGACGACCTCGTCGCGATCGGCACCCGCACGACGGCTGACGGATGGGGCCTCGCCACCACTGACGAACCGCCCCGACCCGGCACGACGATGGACGGGCTCGCCACCTTGAAGACCCCGTTCCGCCCACACGGCAGAGTTTCCGCGGGTAACGCCGCCGGGCTCAACGACGGAGCCACCGCCTGCATCCTCGCCGCCGAGCACGTCGCCGAGGAGCTGGGGCTGACCGCCAAGATGCGCCTGGTCGGCTACGGCTTCGCCGGGGTCGAGCCCGAGGTCATGGGCGTCGGCCCGGTGCCTTCAACCGAGAAAGCCCTGGCGCGGACCGGCCTCACGATCGAGGACATCGGGCTGTTCGAGCTCAACGAGGCCTTCGCCGTGCAGGTGCTGGCCTTCCTTGACCACTTCGGCATCGACGACGACGACGCTCGGGTCAACCCCTATGGCGGCGCGATCGCGGTGGGTCACCCGCTCGCGTCCTCTGGGGTCCGACTCATGACCCAGCTCGCCCGGCAGTTCGAGGACCATCCAGAGGTGCGCTACGGCCTCACTGCCATGTGCGTAGGCCTCGGCATGGGCGGCACGGTCCTCTGGGAAAACCCCACCTACGACGGGAAGGTCGACGCGTGAGCGCCACCGAGGAGGTCGTCACCCAAGCACTGGTTCGCCGGGTCGAGCTGCCGTACGACGCCGGCATCGCGGCGGTCATCACCTTGGACAACGGTCACGACCACACCCGCCCCTCGACGTTCGGACCTGGCGGGCTCGCCTCGCTGGCAGCGGCTTTGGACGAGGTCGACAGCTGGCCCGACCTCGCAGCGGTCTGCGTCACCGGCAAACCCTTCATCTTCGCGGTGGGCGCTGATTTGTCGGGCGTCTCCGAGGCCCGGGAACGCTCCGACGCCCTCGCCTTCGCCCAGTTCGGGCACGCCGTGTTTCGTCGCTTGGGTGAGCTCTCAGTCCCATCCTTCGCCTTCATCAACGGGGCAGCGATGGGTGGTGGCGTGGAGGTCGCACTGCACTGCACCTATCGGACGCTGTCGACCGGAGCAGCCACCCTGTCGCTGCCGGAGTGCTTCCTCGGGCTGGTTCCTGGCTGGGGCGGGGCCTATCTCCTCCCGCGGCTGATCGGCCCGGCAGCGGCGGTGACCGTGATCATCGAGAACCCGCTCAACCAGAACAGGCAGCTCAAGCCCGCCCAGGCGCGCGCTCTCGGGATTGCCGACGTCTTGCTCGAACCGGCGGACTTCGTCGCCGAGTCGTTGCGGTGGACGGCGCGCGTGCTCACCGGCGAGGTCGCGGTCGAGCGCGAGCCTGTCGACCTCTCCGAGGCAACCTGGACCGAGGCGGTGACCAAGGGCCGAGCGCTGGCTGATGCCAAGGTGCACGGTGCCGCGCCGGCGCCGTACCGCGCCCTCGATCTGATCGCGGCCGCGCGGACGTCCTCCCGTGACGAGGGCTTCGCTGCAGAGGACGAGGCGCTCGCCGACCTCGTGATGACCGATGAGCTGCGGGCCGGGCTGTACGCCTTCGACCTGGTCCAAAAGCGTGCGCGGCGACCAGCCGGCGCGCCCGACAAGGCCCTCGCCCGGCGGGTCACGAAGGTCGGCGTCGTGGGGGCCGGGCTGATGGCCGGCCAACTCGCACTACTGTTCGCTCAGCGCCTCGAGGTGCCGGTGGTCCTGACCGACCTCGACCAAGCCCGAGTGGACAAGGGCGTGGCCTACGTCCACGGCGAGATCGACGGACTCCTTGCGAAGGGGCGCGTCAACCACGACCGGGCCAACCGGCTCAAGGCACTGGTGACCGGGACCACCGACAAGTCCGAGTTCGCTGATGCCACGTTTGTCATCGAGGCGGTGTTCGAGGAGCTGAAGGTCAAGCAGCAGGTGCTAGCCGAGCTTGAGGCGGTGGTCTCCGACACCTGCGTGCTCGCCACCAACACCTCGTCGCTGTCGATCACCGAGATGGCGAGCGGCCTGCAGCATCCAGAGCGCGTGGTTGGCTTCCACTTCTTCAACCCGGTCGCCGTCCTCCCGTTGCTGGAAGTCGTACGGGCTGAGCACACCGACGACGCGACGCTGGCCACGGCTTTCGCCGTGGGCAAGACGCTGAAGAAGTCCTGCGTCCTGGTCAAGGACGCACCCGCCTTCGTCGTCAACCGGCTCCTGACCCGATTCCTCGGCGAAGTGACGCGAGCCGTCGACGAGGGCACGCCGATCGAGATCGCCGACCGCGCCCTGGAACCCCTCGGGCTACCCATGTCACCGATGCTGTTACTGCAACTGGTCGGACCTGCCGTGGCGTTGCACGTTGCCGAGACCATGCACGAGGCGTACCCGGACCGGTTCGGGGTGTCGGACAACCTGGCCCGGCTGGTCGCGGCGGGCAAAGGCGGGCTGTATGTGTGGGACGCCGATGGACAGCACGTCGACCCTGACCTTGCTGAGCTGTACATCGTCGGCGACAACCCCTCGACCGCCGAGCAGGTGCGTGACCGGGCACTGACGGCCCTCGCCGAAGAGATCCAGATCATGCTCGACGAGTCCGTCGTGGAGGCCGTCCAGGACATCGACCTGTGCATGCTCCTCGGGGCCGGGTGGCCTTTCGCCCTCGGCGGCATCTCGCCTTACCTCGACCGGTCCGGCGTGGCCGAGAAAGTGACCGGACGGCGATTCCTGCCGGCTGGGGTCGCCAGCGTGGGCTAGTCCGGCTGCCCAGTTGATCAGCCGCGTCGAACGACCCGCTCGGCCCAAGTATTGAAGTCTTTCAGCAACCGCTTTTCCGAGACGCCAAGTACTTCCGAGATCGCCTTTCTGGCCTTCTTGGTGGTGTCATCCTCATCGTCGATCGCTCCGGTTTCGCGATAGAGGGCAATGATTGTGGACTCCCCATAGGTGCGCTTGAGGTACCACACGAGGAGATAGCTCTTGTCATATCCCGTTCGGAGACCGTAGAACTCGTCATTCGTGGGCAATCGTTCGAGAAGCTCACCACGCGCCGCTGCCTTGAAGACTGACGGAGGATAGCCGCGGCGGTAAGGGTCCTCGCGATATGCGGTGTACTCGGCGGCGCCTTCGATCAACCAGACCGGGGCGCCGGCTTGGGTCCATCGAGAGGTCGCGACATGAGTCACTTCATGTCGGAGCAGGGTCGGGAGATACGAGGACCCCAACGGGACCTCGCGAGTGTTGATGATCACTCGATTGCCGGCCTCGTCGATCGACTCAGGCTCGGGTTCTTCAAACCAGCCGGTGAGCACGTCATAAACGGGGAACTCGAGACCTCCAAAGACGATTCCCTCCTTCCTTGACGGCGGGAAGTACGCATCCAGTGACACTCTGTCGCGGGGCACGTACACCACGACTGAACGAAGGTCAGTCTTCGACCACATCCGATCGACTCGGCGAATCGCTTCCTCAGTCTGAGCCGCGACTGTGCGCAGTCTCTTGGCATCCTTGGTCGACCCGATCACCAGCGCGTGCTTGGTCTTCGCCACGGCGATCCTGGACACATCCCACGGCTGCGGAGCCTCGGAGCCAAGAAGCCGATCCTTGTCGTCATCGGCTGCGATAAGCCATCGGTCGCCTCGCTTGACGAAGGTCAGCGCCAATGCGGTCTCGATGGGTTCGAGGTCAAATCCCTTGAACTCGTATGAGAAGCGGACTGCGGGGATGTATGTGGGTGCGCCGTAGCTCGAATCCTGAGACACCGTCTTATAGACGAACTCGCCGTTCTGCTCCCAGACGGCCGAGGCGAAAGGCAACTTCTTGAAGTTGTCGAACAACCGTTCCTGGCTCTTCTTGAAGTCCGCATCCGTGGTGTCGATATCGGACATGAAGACCGCCTTGTCGCGGCTTTCCACCGCCGCAGTACGGCGAGCGAGGACCACGGCCACCTCTGCCAGCGGTGCCTCGAGCACCGATGAGGGTGGAACTTGGGAAACCGGGCTAGGGTTTCCTTGAGGCGACCCAGACGATGAACTGGTCCCAGACGGGAGGAGTTGCGCCCCGCCAACTGCGACCGCGGCAATGACTGCTCCTGCGATCCACGCGGCAGGGCGAAACAACAACCTCCGACGGGCCGGCGCGTCCGTCACGTGCTCCGGCTCACTCGCCGAAGACTCAGCCATGCACCCACCGACCCCCCGTTGAAGGTCAGTCTGCCAGAACGGAGTCGGATGCAAAGCGAAACAACTGGTTACGCTAAGTAATCGCGATCACCGACCTGGCGGACGCAAAACCGGCATTATCCGCGTACCGTCGTGGTGTGGAGAGTCTTGGCCCGGGGGGGTCTGATCTACCGGTCGGCGACGACCGGGTCGCGCTGCGCCGATGCGTGCTGGCCGTCGCCGTACTCCACGACGTTGATCTGGTCCCCGACGATGACGGCGTGGGGCTGAGTTCGGGTCGGCACGTGCCCTGGACAGCCATTCGGCTTGCGCTGGGCTCGCTCGACGCAACCGACCCGGCGGCCCGCGCGGCCTTGGCCCACTGGCTGTTGGCCCTGCGCACCGTGGCCTGGCGCTCCCCCGACGATCTTGCGGCCCGGGCTCGCCCCGTTGGCCTGCCCCGCGGGCACGTGCTGCACCAGGGCCAGTCCTGGATCCGCGAGCGCGTCCCCGGTGGCGCGCTCGACCTCGGCTTCGGCTTCGTGGGAACCGGCTCGGACGCTGACCGGGTCGAGCTCCTCCCAGCCGGGGTGCTTGAGGCGGTCATTGGCGACCATGAGCCGCTCGACCTCTGGTGGGCAGCCGCACGGCAGTATCTCGAAGAGATGGGGACGCTGGCGGCCGACCGCTATCGGCGGCGACCCAACGAACCGCTGCGCCCGATGGGCGACTGCGATGTGGTGACCTTGCTCGGCGCTGCGAGTCTGCGCCGCGCGCTATGCGGCCGAGAGCGGACGGGGCTCTGCGCGGCAGCCGTACCCAACCGCACCCGAGGGTGGGTCGATCTGTCCAGGACCGACCCAGCTTTCGCCCTGGTCGCTGCCTCGCTGTCCGACCCTCACGATCGCGGCTTCCCACGGCCTCTCCTGCTCACTCGCGACGAGGTCGCGATGGCCCGTGAGGGCGGCGACCCAGTGCTGCAATCCCTGCGTGAGCGCGCGGCCCCGGACCCGGTCCAAGCCCTGGTCCCGCGCCGCTAAGCCACTCAGCCAACCGATGGCGAGCCGTGAGTGATCGCGTAGGCCCGGACGCCCGCAGGGTTTCGTAGGGAGCCCGGACCCAAAAAGCTCACGCAACCAAAGCGAGGGCGGAAGAAACCCGGAGGGCGTCCGGGCCTAGGACCACGGAGTGCGCGAGTCAGGGGGCGTCGGTGCGCGATGGGTCGGTCATATCGAGGGATTGGTCGAGCTTGGCCATCGCCTCAACCACGGCGCGGGTCACATCCTGGGCGGTGAGCCCGATCTCAACCATCACCTGCGCGCGTGAGCCTTGCGGCAAGAACTGCAAGGGGATGCCGAAGTCCTTGAGCGGCACCGGGACCCCGCAGTCGCGCAGCAGTTGAGCCAACGCCGCACCGACACCGCCGACGCGACTGTTGTCCTCCACCGACACTACTAGACGGTGCCGCGCGGCGAGCGCAGGCAGGCCCTCGGGCAGAGGCTTCACCCAGCGCGGGTCCACCACAGTCACGCCGATCCCTTGCGCGGCCAGCCCGTCGGCCACATCGAGGCACAGACCAGCGACGGCGCCCACGGACACGACGAGCACATCCTCCTCGCCGCTACGGCGCAGGACATCCATCCCACCCACGGTCGACTCAGCCGCAACGTCCGCAGGCAGCGCCCCCTTGGGGAATCGCACGACCGTGGGTGCATCCGACACCTCGACAGCCTCGCGCAGTTCCGCTCGCAAGGTCGCAGCGTCCCGGGGTGCGGCCATCCGCAAACCGGGCACCACCTGCAGGATCGACAGGTCCCACATGCCGTGGTGTGAAGCGCCGTCCTCGCCCGTCACCCCGGCCCGGTCGAGGACAAAGGTGACGCCAGCCTTGTGGAGGGCGCAGTCCATGAGGACCTGGTCGAAGGCCCGGTTGAGAAATGTGGCGTAGACCGCGACGACCGGGTGCAGGCCGCCCAGAGCCATGCCGGCCGCCGAGGTTGCCGCGTGTTGCTCGGCGATGCCAACGTCGAAGACCCTCGAGGGGTACGCGTCGGCAAACGCGTGTAGTCCTACCGGCTGAAGCATGGCGGCCGTGATCCCCACGACGTCGGGCCGGTCGCGACCGATGGCCACCATCTCCTCGGCGAAGACCGAGGTCCATCCAGGCCCGGACGCGGCGACCGGCATCCCGGTCTCCGGGTCGATAACGCCAACCCCATGGAACTGATCGGCCTCGTCGTTCTCGGCCGGCAGGTAGCCCCGACCCTTATGGGTCAGCACGTGAACGATCACCGGGCCGCCGAACTCCCTGGCCCGCTGCAGGGCGTGCTCGACCGATGCGACATCGTGTCCGTCGACCGGGCCGACGTACTTCAAGCCCAGATCCTCGAACAGACCCTGGGGGGCCACCATGTCCTTGAGGCCCTTCTTCATCCCATGCAAGGTGCCGTAGATCGGGGCGCCAACAACTGGGGTGCGACCAAGAACTTGTCGTCCCCACTCGAGGAAGCGCTCATAGCCACCTGTGGTGCGCAACGTGGCCAAGTGGTTGGCGAGGCCCCCGATGGTCGGTGCATACGAACGCTCGTTGTCGTTGACGACGATGACCAACGGCCGGTTCTTGGCGGCCGCGATGTTGTTGAGTGCCTCCCACGCCATCCCCCCGGTGAGGGCGCCGTCGCCGATCACGGCAACCACGGAGCGGCGGCCGAGCTGGCCGGTCACGTCGTACGCCTTGGCCAGTCCGTCAGCCCAGGACAACGCAGTTGAGGCATGGGAGTTCTCAACGATGTCATGCTCGGACTCCGACCTGCTCGGATAGCCCGAGAGCCCTCCCTGCTTGCGCAGGGTCCCGAAGTCCTCGGCTCGCCCGGTCAGCATCTTGTGGACGTACGCCTGGTGGCCGGTGTCCCACACGATCCGGTCGGTGGGCGAGTCGAAGACCCGGTGCAGGGCGATGGTCAGCTCGACGACGCCCAAGTTCGGCCCAAGATGCCCGCCGGTCTTGGACACCTGGTCGACCAGGAAGGTGCGGATCTCGGCGGCCAGTTCGGCGCACTGATCAAGGGTCAGCGCCTTGACGTCGCGGGGCTCGCGCACTCCCCGGAGCAAGCCCACCGTCGTCCTCCTTGAACTGGTCTCAGCACACCCACCATCGTGGCGCCGGGCTCAAAGTCTACGACGCCTAGAGCCGTGGCGCGTGGCGAAGGCCGCGCAGGGCCTCCTCGATCAGGGCGACCTGGCGCGCTGCGGCCACGAGTCGCGCGCCCTCGGTCTCATAGGCGACCAGCGCTGCAGTCACCACTTCTGGCGGTACGAGATCGCGCAGATCGCTGCGCGCGTTCGCATAGCCGGTGCGCGCGGCAGCCACCGCCCCATCCACGTGCCGCACGGCGAAGCGGGCGAGCACGACGGGGTGCCGACGGAGCACCTCGTGGCGGCGATAGTCCGGAGGGCACAGGTCAAGCAGGAACGAGATCGCGTCGTTCTCCCAGCCGTCTGCGTCGGGCGGCCGGACCTGGGGCGGCCAACCGGGGGGTACGTGCGCGGCGCTCACGTGCCCAGTGTGTCGAAACTCAGTGTGGCGAACTCCTCGACACCTTGGCGGTACAGGACGTGGCGTCGCAGGGGCGAGTCGACCGCCAAGAGTGGGTGATCGAAGTCATCCGCCGGGTCGTGACTCATGCCTAGACGCGCCATGACCGCGCGACTCCGCTCGTTTGCCGGGGTGGTGAAAGCGACGACCTCTGGAAGTCCGAGCGGCCCGAAAGCCCAGCCGAGACACGCCCTGGCCGCTTCCGTGGCATACCCGTGACCCCAAGCGCTGCGGGCCAGTCGCCAGCCGACCTCGACGCACGGACTCGCCCGGTGGGCGAACGGGGGCTCGAATCGGGGGACGGCAAGCCCGACGAAGCCGATGAAACCCGCCGAGCCGTCGACCGCGAACAGGCCGAAGCCCCACTGCTTCCATCCCTGCTGGATCCGGTCGTACCAATCGTCGCTGGCTGCGCGATCCATGACCGAGGGGAAGTGCTCCATCACCTCGGAGTCGGCGTTCAACGCAGCGTTCGCTGCCCGGTCAGCTTCGGTCCACTGAGCTTCGGTCCAATGACGCAGCAGCAATCGCTGGGTCCGCAACTCGGTGCTGGGACCGCTCACGCCCTCTGGTGCTCCAACGATCCCAGCGGGTCGGCGATGAGCGGGGCAAAGGCAAGCTCAGCGGCCCCGATGAGGGGAGTTGCTGAACCGAGGGCTGCGACGGACAGCCGCACGATCTCTCCCGGCGCCTGGAGCGTCACCGAGGCCACCCCTTCGTGCACTTTCTCTTGCGCCGCGGGATAGAGATCGCGCAGCAGTCCGCCGAGGACCACGATCTCCGGGTTGAAGATGTTCACCAGATTGCCGATGCCGAGCCCGAGCCACCAGGCCACCCGGTCGACGACTTTGCAGGCCGATCTGTCGCCCGCCGCAGCGGCGTGAATCACCGCGAGGGCCGGAGCCCTCCCGCGCGTGCGCCCTGGGTCCAGGCCCGCGAGCAGCGCATCCTCGCCGACCTCAGTCTCCCAGCAGCCGCGTGATCCACACCGGCACAGTCGGCCCTTCGCGTTGACCACAACGTGCCCAACCTCGCCCCCGTAGCCGCCAGCACCCCCGAGCGGGCGTCCATCCACGACGACCCCACCACCAATACCGACCTCTCCGGCAAGGTACACAACGTTCTCGCAGCCACGAGCAGCTCCACGGGTCAGCTCAGCGAGGGCACCGAGGTCGGCGTCGTTTCCGAGGATCGAAGGCACCCCCAGACCGAGCCGATCCGACAACGCCCGGCCGAGCGGGACATCGACCCAGCCGAGGTTCGGGGCCAGCCGGACGAGGCCGTCGGACCTGCGCACCGTCCCACAGACAGAGGCTCCGAGACCGACGCAGTGCGCCCCGGGGGCCGCGTCTGCCAGGACCTCCGCCACGAGCCGCTCAAGTCGCTTGAGCACCGTCGAGACCGGTGGGTTCGTACGTCCCTGGACGACCTCAACCTGGGCTTGGACCACTCCCCCGAGGCCGACCCGGGCCGCCGACAGGTGATCGACGCCCACGTCGACGGCGACCACATAGATGTCCTGGGATGGCCGGACGACGATGGACGGTCGACCGGCCCCCCCGCGCGCCACAGGGGTGTCCTCTCGAACCAGGCCGACCGCCTCGAGCTCAGAGGTGAGCACGCCGATGGTGCTGCGATTGAGGCCGGTGACCTCGGTCAGTTGTGCGCGCGAGGTGGCTCCGCGCACGTGGACCTCGTGCAGGATCGTCGACAGGTTGTGCCGACGAACCTCATCCTGAGATCGACTTGACCGCCCGCCCACCGACATCCGTACGACCGTCGCTAGCCGGACTTGCGTCGCGACAGAGCATCCACGCTGGCCGCGAGCAGAAGGACCAGCCCAGTGAAGATGTAGACGTAGGAAGCAGACAGACCGAGCAAGGTCATGCCGTTGAAGATGATCGCGACGACAGCCCCACCGATGACCGCGTCGAGGATGCGGCCCTTGCCGCCGAACAGGCTGGTGCCCCCGATAACTGCAGCAGCCACGGCCAGCAGCAAGGTCGTTCCACCCCCCGTCGTCGGGGAGATGGAGTTGCTGCGGCTGCCGAGCAGGACGCCAGCTGTTGCGGCGAGCATCGAACAGATGATGAAGCAGAGCAACTTGATGTTGGGCACCCCGATGCCCGCGCGGCGCGCTGCCTCGGCGTTGCCGCCAACGGCGTAGACATGCCGGCCGAAGGCGGTCCGGGTGAGCAGGAAGGACAGCGCCACCGTCAGGATCACCAAGAGGACTACGACGTTCGGGACCCCCTTGATCGACGCGATCGTCGGGTTGTTGCTCCGCTCGATGCTCAGGTAGTACGTGGCCGCACCCAGCAGCAGCGCGATCCCGGCGAGCTTGAGCACCCACACCGACACGGAGGCATTCCCGATTCCGGTCTTTCGAGCCCGGCTCAACCTGGAATAGGTCAGGTAGCCATAGGCGAGGATCCCGATCGCGAACAGCACCCAACCCTGCCACACCTTGAGGTTTTCATTCATGATCGACAGGATCGTCTCGTCCCGGATCGTGACCGTTCCGCCCTCACCGATGATGGCGAGCATGACGCCCTGCAGACCGAGGAAGAAGGCCAAGGTGACGACGAACGAGGGGATGCCCAGCCTGGAGACCAACAGCCCCATCAGAGTCCCAATGAACGCGCCGGTTACGAGCGCCGCCACGATCGCCAGCCACCAGGGCCAGCCGTAGTTCTTGAGCGTCACGCCCATGACCGCGCCGGACGCGCCGGCGGTGTAGCCGGCGGCCAGGTCGATCTCGCCCAGGAGCAGAACGAAGACCAGTCCCATCGCGATCACGATCACCGCGGAGCCCTGCTGGATCAGGTTGGCGAAGTTCACGGCCTTGGTGAAGGTGTCGGGCCGCAGGATCGTAAACACGACGAGCAGCACGACGGCGCCGAGGATCGCCGGCAACGAGCCGACATCACCCCCACGAATCTTCTCGGAATAGTCGCGGAGCGCTCCGCTGATGCCGTGTTCCCCTCCGGCGTAGTCCTGGATGGCCTCGTGGGTCGGCTCAGTCGTCGTGCTCATGCCTGGGACCCCTCATCGTCAGAACCGGTAAGCGGGCTGTTCGTGCTCGGATCGGCCGTGGGCACAACGACTGGGGGGATCGAGTCCGTATCTCCGGCGAGAGCGGCGCGCGGAATCCCGACGTCGCCGCTCCTCCCCGCGGTGATGAGCTCCACCACCTGGGAGTGCGTCAAGGAGTTGGCCGGCACCTGCGCGACGAGCTGGCCGAGATAGAGAACCGCGATGTTGTCAGCAACCTCGAAGACATCATTCATGTTGTGGCTAATGAGGATGACCCCGAGCCCGCGATCGGCCAGCCGCCGGACGAGCCGCAGGACCTGTTCGGTCTGGGCCACTCCCAGGGCGGCAGTCGGCTCGTCGAGAATGACCAGACGCGAGTTCCAGAGAACCGCGCGGGCGATAGCCACGGTCTGCCGCTGTCCTCCGGACAGGCTGGCGACAAGTTGGCGGATCGACTTGACCGTCCGCACCGAAAGGCCGGCAAGAGTCTCGTTGGCCCGCCGCTCCATGTCGGCCTCGTCGAGCATCCCGCGCTTGGTGACCTCGCGGCCGAGGAACATGTTGTGGACGATGTCGAGGTTGTCGCACAGCGCAAGATCTTGGTAGACGACTTCGATCCCGAGGTCGTTCGCCTGCCGTGGGTTCGTGACGTGAACCTCGGCGCCTTCGAAGGTGTAGGTGCCCGAGTCGAAACTGTGGATGCCCGCGAGACCCTTGATGAGGGTGCTCTTGCCTGCACCGTTGTCGCCCACCAAAGCGGTGACCTGCCCGGGGAAGACGTCAAGATCTACGCCGCGGAGGACCTGGACCGGACCGAAGCTCTTGTTTGCCCCGCGCAGCGTAAGGATGGGCTCCCCGCCGATCTCGGCGGTTGGGGTTGGATCGGGAGCGGTGATCGTCACAGAACTCTCCTCAGTGGTCCAGCACTGACGACGGGGCGTACTCGGGGGGCCCCTACGCGACGATCGGGGCCCCCCCGGGGAAAAGCGGTTGGTTGGTAAAGCTGATGGGTTGGATCGTGGAGAAAGACCCGGCGGGGCCCACGCCGACCTGGGCACAGGGGGGGG